>JBJTOP010000356.1:0-48376 GCA_046074645.1 Planctomycetaceae bacterium
CTGATGCAGTTCTGGCCGCGCGGGCACGCACCGTTACCAGGGGATTGACATCCCCTGCACGCCTTGTCACGGGGGAGCGGATCCAAAGTACGAAATCAAGTTTCCTTAACACCGTTTCACCATCCTCACCCCTGACTCCTCTCCCCTGTGAGGGGAGAGGGGGGATGGCGGATTGCCGCGAGGTTTTGTGTCATTCCGGCGGCGATGGCGGAGGCATCGGAACCGAGAGCGACAAAGCGGAAGCCGAATGCCTTGTGCTGCTCCACCAGTTCCGGACGGGAGAGAATACCTGCGGTGCGGCCATGGCGTTCGCAGGCGTGCACGACCGTTTGCAGGTGCTGCAGAAACAGGGGTTGCGTAAAATCGCCCGGGTGGCCCATGTTGACACTCAGATCCATGGGTCCGACGAAGAGCACGTCCACTCCGGGTACCGCCGCGATGGCGTCAGCCTGTTCAACGGCTTCCGGCGTTTCAATCTGAACCACCACCAGCGATCGCTGATTGGCTTCGGCGAGGTAGGACTGCCAGGCACGACCATAGCTGGTGGCGCGAATCACCTGGGCAACACCGCGGACGCCGAGTGGCGGGTACTTGACAAGACTGACGGCCCGGGCTGCTTCGGCGGGAGTTCCGATATAGGGGAACATAATCCCGGCAGCGCCACTGTCCATCACAAATTTCACGTCATCAGCATCAGCGGAGCGGACGCGAACAATTGGCACTGCGGGGGAACCGGCGGCCGCCAGCAGGAGCGGTCGCAGGTTGGCCCAGGATCCGGATCCGTGTTCGAGATCCAGCAGCAGCCAGTCGAAGCCCGTCCCGGCAGCAATTTCAACGGCGGCGGAGGATCCCAGATTGAGAAATGTACCGGCGAGCACCTGACTGCTCAGTCGCTGCCGGTCAATCCACTGCACCATTGACGCACTCCGGAAAAGAGCTGCCGCAACCCGTGATGCGGGCGGTAATATCGGACCTGCTCCCGGAGATCTTTTTCTCCTGAGCAGCCGCGGTATATCAAAATCCGTGTCCGCAATCTATCATCTGCGTTCCTGATCCCCCTGTTCCATCTTCTGCCACTGCCGGAGCTCAACTCATGTCGCAGTCCCAGCCCCCGCATGAAGTGCTCTCTCGCCGCCGTTCGCTGCAGGTGGCATCCGCCGGTGCTCTGTTGGGCTCGGCTGGTCGCTCACTGGCCGCAGACGAGTCTCCGCTGAGATCCGCGACACAGGCCGGTCTGCTGCGCGGCAGCGCCCGCAGCTGCATTTTCATCTGGCTGGGCGGCGGCGCTGCTCAAATGGATACCTGGGACCCCAAACAGCTCGGAGACCCCACGCAGGGTTCCAAAAAACCGGGTTCTGCATACCCTGCCATCAAGACGGCCATTCCGGGTGTGCAGGTGTGCGAACATCTGCGGGGAATGGCAGACCGACTTGATCGGGGCTGTCTGATTCGCTCGGTGCATCACGAGGTGATTGACGAACATGCTGCGGCGGTCAACCGCATGCACGTCGGTCGTGCACCCACAGGAACCACCATTTATCCGTCGCTGGGTGCCGTGGTCTCTCATGAACTGGGCAGCGAAGACAGCGATGTGCCGGCGTATGTGGTGATGGGCTACCCCAGTGCCACACGGGGGCCCGGCTTTCTTGGAGCCCGGCACAACTATTTGTATCTGATTGACACGTCCAGTGGTCCGGCTGGGCTGCGGCGACCCGCTGATGTCACCCCACAGCGGCTGGAACGCCGCCAGCGACTACTGGATACGATGCGTGATGACTACCGCCGACGCTACAGCGGTTTTCGTGGTGTTGAGGACTACGTGAGTGCCGGAGTTCGTGGTGAAGCCCTGGCCGGACCCCGGTTTGCCTCGGTGTTCGATCTTAACAGCGAGTCTGCTGATCTGCGGACTGCTTATGGCAGCGAATTCGGGCAGCGGTGCCTGCTGGCCCGACGCCTGGTGGAAAGCGGGGTGCGTTTTGTCGAAGTGGCCTTCAACCTGAACTTCATCAATGGCACCGGCTGGGATACTCACAATGATGGCCAGAAAAATCAGCATGTGCTGATTCAGGAGCTGGACAAGTCGCTGTCTGCTCTGCTGGACGACCTGCAGCACCGTGGCCTGCTTGATTCCACGCTCGTGGCCGTCGGCACAGAATTTGGCCGACCACCGGAATTCGACGGCGGGGGGGGCCGAGGTCATCAGTGTGCTGCGTTCACAGTGCCCATCTTTGGTGGGGGGCTGAGGTCCGGACTGGTGATCGGAGCAACGGATGAATTCAGTCGGAAAATTGTGGAACGTCCGATCTCTGTCCCCGACCTGCATGCCACACTCTACGCTGCACTGGGGATCGACCCCGCAAAGGAACTGCTGGATGGTGATCGGCCTGTTCCCATCACAGACCATGGCCAGCCGATTCCGGAACTCTTCAGCTGAAATCAGTCCACATACAGGAACTCGTTGGTGTTGAGCAGGGCCCGACAGAATTCCTTGAGTGCTGTGTCGGGGCCGGCTGAGTCCCCCAGTTGCCGCAGAAACGCGATGGCCCGTGTCTGCTCGTCTTCGTCCGCTGACCGCTGAAACATGATGTGACAGGCGGCATCCACGACCGCCTGCGGATTTTCCTTCAGCAGCTCGCTGGTCTGACCTCCGCACGCCAGGCGAACGCGTTCTGCCAGTGCAGTGCAGCAGCGAGCGGTCTCGGGGCTGTTGAGCAGCATGATCGCCTGGGGAGCAACCACAGTTTCATCCCGCCGAGCACAGGAACTGGTGGTGTCGGGAAGATCAAAAACCTGCAGAAACGGAATCGGCAGACAACGCTTGCGAACCAGATACAGGCTGCGTACGTCGGTCTCGTCGACCGGATCGGTATACCAACCCTGCCGGCGCCCGTCGTCCTTGCCTTCGAGGGCTTCGAGGATGGCAGGCTGAGCCTCCAGAAGCTCCTGGGGCACCGGGGGCCAGACGGGAGGACCACCGGATTTTTCTCTGAGTAGTGCTGATGTCTGCAGGAGCACGTCACGGACTGTTTCAGCGTCGAGCCGTCGCAGATTCTGACGCCAGAAGAGATGGTTTTCAGGGTCCGGGTGTGTGGCCGCAAACGGCCTGCCGGGATTTGCAGACTGCTGCTGCCAGGCGGCTGATGTGAGAATCATTCGATGCAGGGACTTGACGGACCAGCCACTGCGGATGAATTCGCTGGCCAGCCAGTCCAGAAGTGGCAGATGCACAGGAGTACTGCCGGTGATTCCAAAGTCGTTGGCAGTGGCAACCAGTCCGCGCCCGAAGTGCTGCTGCCAGATGCGGTTGACAAACACCCGCGCTGCCCATGGATTGCCAGGACTGACAATCCAGTCAGCGAGTGCCAGTCGCCGTCCCGTGGTCCCTTGCCGGGGCGCAGCGATCACAGCCGGGTGCGGATCCAGCACGGATGGAAAACCGGGCAGTGTTTCATCGCCAGGGGATCCGAAGTCGCCCTGAGCCAGAATCCGTGTGACGGGAATGCCGTCGGTCCGGTCAACGACTCCCAGTGCGTGGTCATGCGACAGCAGCTGAGACTGGAGGTCCTCCAGTTGTTTCTGCAGGCGGCTGCGAGCATCGGTTGACTGTTCGTCGAGTGCATCCCGTTCCTTCTGCAGAGCCGTTCGTCTGGCTTCGATGCCGGCGTTGACCGTTTCTATTCTCTGCCTCACGTCTGCTGGCGCAGCTGCAAGATCATTGCGGGGTGTGGCGGAGGCAAAGAATGCCCGCAGGCGATAGTGGTCCGCCTGACTGAGCGGATCGTACTTGTGGTCGTGGCACTGACAGCAGGACATGGTGAGCCCAAGGAAGGCGGAGGCTGTGGTGTTGGTCAGGTCCGCCTGGATTTCCGCCTGCAGCCGTGGCTCTTCCTGAAAGATGGCCGCAGTGCTGTCCCACTGGCCCAGTCGCAGGAAGCCGGTGGCAATCAACGCATCCACGTCCGCTGTCGTCTCGGGTGCTGTTCCCGCCAGTTCGTCCCCCGCCAACTGTTCCCGGACAAACTGACTGAACGGCTTGTCAGCGTTAAACGACCGCACAACATAGTCACGATAACGCCACATTTCCGGGCGGAATTCATCGCGTTCATAGCCGTTGGTATCGGCATAGCGAACGACATCCAGCCAGAGCCGAGCCTGACGTTCGCCGTACTGCGGCGAGCCAAGGAGCCGATCGATGGCCCGTTCCCATGCGTCCGCAGCGGTATCCGTCGCGAACTGCTGAACGTCGGCAGCCGTCGGCAGCAGCCCCGTCAGGTCCAGCGATGCTCGTCTGAGGAGTGTGCGGCGATCAGCTGGTGGAGAGAACTGCAGACCATGTTCTGCCAGTTCTGCCTGAAGAATGTGGTCGATCGGATGACCAGAGCTGTCGAGGACTTCTGCAGGCTGCAGTGGTCGGAGTGACCAGAGTGTGAGCCGTTCGCCTCCGAACAACTGGTGAATGGGATTTCGAGGATCAGCGAGTGCACTGCCGGTATCCGGCGGCAGAACAGTGTCAGCTTCGCTGGCTTCCGGCCATGGAACGCCGGCTTCCAGCCAGAGTTTCAGTACGGTCACTTCGGATTGTGTGAGTGGTTGTTTGGGAGGCATCTGCAGATCAGGGTCGTCACCGACGACAGATCGCAGGAGCAGACTGGAGACTGCAGCGTCGGGCGATGTCAGGGCCGGACCGCGACTGCCACCTGTCTGCAGAGCCTTGAGGCTGTCGACGCGAAGTTCACCTTCCTGTTGCTGCGGACCGTGACAGGACTGACACCGTGACCGCAGAATGCGGACGGCAGTGCGGGCAAGTTCGGAAGAGTTGTCGGCGAGAGCAGGCGATGCCAGTGAGAGCAGCAGAGTGGCCAGGCAGAGAGTCGCCAGAAACTGGCTGAGAGGTGGCCGGCAGGTCGGAGTTGATGCTGCGCGCGCTGAGGGCAGGCGACAATTGGTGATGAGTGGTGGCATGATGGCTCTCGGCTGTGGTCTGGAGGGAAGTCCGATGCTGCCGTTCTGGAAAACGGGATTCTCTTCGAAAAAGAATACCGAGGAAACTCGTTCTTGTCAGGAAAAACACAATTGTCTTTGATACTGTTTGGCTGGGCAATCGGCGTTTCGGGGCCCTGCGAGTCTTTTTCCATCCCGGCGTTCAGGCCACTCTCATGACGCTCAGCAATCTTCGTTTCCAGACACTGCCTGCCGATGCCGTTGAGAGAATCTTTGCGGTGTTCGATGAACGTGGCAGTCGCCACTATGGTGAGAACGTCAGTGAACTGGAGCACGCGCTGCAGACAGCCGAATTTGCTCGTCAGTTCGGCGAATCCGATGCTGTGATCGTTGCCTGTCTGCTGCATGATTTTGGTCACATGCTGCACGATCTGGGAGAAGATGCAGCGTTGCAGGGAGTGGATGCGAAGCACGAAGAGTTGGGAGCTGAGTTGCTGCGGGGGTTGTTTCCAGAGGAGATTCTGGATCCGATT
This sequence comes from Planctomycetaceae bacterium, assembly GCA_046074645.1. Taxonomy (GTDB): domain Bacteria; phylum Planctomycetota; class Planctomycetia; order Planctomycetales; family Planctomycetaceae; genus SXXK01. Next base: position 5,475 of record JBJTOP010000356.1, read on the forward strand.
CGACAGCATGTGGCCGCCAAACGATATCTGTGCTGGAAGCAGCCCCAATATGCTGCGGGGCTGTCTGAGTCATCCCGGCGCAGTTTGGCGCTTCAGGGTGGACCTATGACGGACGCTGAGGCGGACGCCTTTCAATTGCGGCCGCACTTTGCTGCGTGTGTCAGTCTGCGGAGGTACGACGATATGGGCAAAGTTCCACAGATGCAAACGGCCGATCTGCGGAGCTATGAACCGCTGATTCGGCGATTTTTAGTGCACTGAACAGAATTCGCTGCTGTTGATGTAGGCCCAGAGCATGTCTTCGGTGGTTGTCTGGATTGCTGCCTGAGGTGACAGCGAACGGATCAGCGAACGATAACGACTGCGAAAAGCTTTTTCTTCGCGTTCAGTGGGTTCGCGGTTGAGTGTTGCGAGGGCCAGTCGCTGCAGGGACTCTGTGACGCTGGTCGGGTCTTTGACTGTCCGAGAAATTTCGGCGGCTGCCAGAGGGATTGCGGATTCAAGATCGGCGCCATTCATCAGCAGCAGCGCCTGTGCGATGTTGCTTTCAAACAGCAGTGATTCGGCATTGTCGTCGGTGCCGTGGGCCTGCACGAATTGTTCCACCCACTGGCGACGATGGTCGCTGCCAACGGCATTTTCGCGTGGCCGACCGGAGATGGAATGGATGGCGGTGCGGACAGACTCGTAGACCTGTTCGGGACCCATAGGACGGGAGTAGATGCGTGAGAACAGCGGAACTCCGCCTTCTTCGGGATCATCGACAACCGGTTCTGTGGAGTCCATCGAAAGTGAACTCAGGGAGAACGCCTCTGACAGCGCAATCCACCGCATCAGTCGCTGCAGGTCATAACCGGAATCGGCAAAGGCGAGAGTAAGCGTTTCGAGGAGTTCCGGATTGCTGGGGGGATTGTGTGGACCGAGATCGTCAATGGGATTGGTGAAACCATAACCAAAGAACATGGCCCATGTGCGATTGACCATGGCACGCGCGACGTGATGCTGGTCTTCGGTGGCGAGAATGCGGGCGAGTTCTGTGCGGCGGGACGTGCTGTCGGCCGGGACGGTGTGACCGGAGAATTCCGGGAGTACCGCTCTCTGTTCACCGCGACGATTTTCGTAGAAGGTCATGCCACTATTGCTGTCGCTGGCGGTTGCCGGTCGGGATGCGTCGTGCAGTGTGAGTATTGGTGGGGACGCGGTTGCCGGTTCTGTGGTGAGTCGGACACTGACCGCATTCTTGAAGAATGCATTGAGTGCCCAGAAATCGCTTTGTCTGAGTTGTTGTGCGAGAGGATGGTCATGGCACTGCATGCAGTGAACCTGCTGACCCAGAAACAGTCTGGCGGTGACGGCGGTTGCTGGTGTTGCCTGATCGTTGAGGTGTGCGAGCAGAAAATTGGTCTCACCCTGCTGATCGTTTCGACCTTCGGCTGCGATGAGCCGACTGACGATCCTGATCCATGGGCTGTTCTGCACAAATTCCTGCTGGAGGAAGTTGAATAAGGCTGTCTGGTTGACGCGACGTGGATTGGAACGCCCGATGAGCAGATTGGTCCAGATTGCGGCCAGGTTGGCAGATCTGTCGGGTGCAGCGAGCAGCGAATCGACAAGTTGTGCACGTTTGTCGGCGGCGCTGCTGGCAACAAAGGAACCCACTTCCTGACGGGTGGGGATGCGACCAGTCATCGTCACATAAACGCGACGCACCCATTCGTAGTCGTCGGCCGCAACAGACGGCGTGACGGTGTTATCCTGCCATGCCTGGCGAAGCAGACTGTCGATGCGGGCGACAATCTGCTGGTCGTCGAGCGGTGAGTGGGGTTGAGTTGGAGCAGTGGAGGGCGGGGGGCCACCGTTCGCCAACTTTGGTTGAGGGGGGGCCGTGGGGCCAGTTGCTGACGGGCCGGTAGCGGCGACGGCCGGAAGACGCAGGGGAATGAGTGCAGGTTCGGGCGTGTCGGCGGAGGTTAAGGAGTCTGGCTGAGCCGTGGCGATGGTCGCTGAATTGATGTCGGGTATCACGGATGCCACCGGAGACCGATCAGTGCGTTGATCGGCCGGTTGCTGGGTGAGCGTCAGAATGCTCCAGAGAAGCACGAGGGAAAGGCCGGCGAGGGCGGCGACGAGGCTGAGTCCATGAGTCAGTGGCCGGATTTCAGGGGGACGCTGGAGGGACAAATCCGGATCCGAGCAGCAGGCGAGTGCGGCAGACTGCCATGCTTCAGGATTGTCGTCCCAGTCTTCATCGGGGCCAGCAGCGGGCAGAGGGGCGCCGGCACAATCCCAGGCAAGCTGGCCGTGGAGTTGCATGTAACGCACAAAAAGACTTCGCAGTTGGTCATCGCTGCGCAGGAGGTCCTGGAGGCGACGGCACTGCGTCTGTAAAAGTTCACCTTCGCACCAGTAGCTGGCGAGGGTCAGAAGTTCGTCGGTCGTGGTCATGTAGCCCCTCCGGAAGCGAGGCGACGACGCATACATTCGAGGAGCATTCGGCGAATGCGTCCGAGTGACTGGTAGACAGAGTTTGCGGGGCGACCGAGCTGATTGGCCACCTGATCCCCGGTGGCGCCGGCAGCATACCGCCGCCGAATGAGATCGCGATCCTGTTCGCGCAGCTTCCCGAGGCACTCAACCAGTATTCTGCGATCGCGTTCCGCGTCAACAGGCTCTTCTTCGATTTTGTCAGCAATCAGCTGCATGACGTCGTCGTCCAGAAGTTGTACGCGATGAAAGTTTCGGCGACGGAAGCGGAAGACTTCGAGGCGCGCGATCGCTCGGCACCATGCCAGAAAGTTGGACCCGGGTGTAAACTGCGACCACTTGCTGAGAATCACGATATTCGTTTCCTGCAGCACCTCTTCGGCGTCTGCGGGGGAATGCACAAGTGGAAGGATGCTGAGGTAGAGTGCGCGTTGTGCCTGGGTGAACAACCGCACAAACTCTTCGTCCGGCCCGGACGGGGTTGTCGGGGAATTTGGATCTGGCTGAGGACTTGCCATTTGCCCTTGCCCCAGGCGAAAAGAAAGCCCGGCCCTGCGGAGGGACCGGGCTTCCAAAGACACGGACACTGCTGCGATTGCCGTTGCAGCGTTGTCAGGGAGTCAGAATCAGCCGATCAGTTCCTGGATCGGAGTCCCGCCGTTGGCCAGTTTCATTGGGCGACCACGCTTGGATGTGTGGACAGTGCTGACGGGGATGCCCATCGCATGTGCGACGGTTGCCCAGATATCGCCGGGCAGGTAAGCCTTGCTGCCGTCGGCAATCTGCACGCCATCTTTGTCGGTTGCACCGACGGCCTGGCCATTTTTCAGCCCGCCACCACCCATCATGACTGACCATGAGGCAGCCCAGTGATCGCGACCAACGTCCTGGTTGATGCGGGGAGTACGTCCGAATTCGCCCATCCACACGAGGACAGTGTTGTCGAGCATACCGCGAGCTTTGAGGTCTGCGGTGATGGCTGCGATCCCTTTGTCCAGTTGCGGCAGCCGCTGGTTCTTCAGGGTGTCAAACACGCCGGCATGGAGGTCCCAGCCGCCCATGTTGACTTCGACGAAGGGCACACCGACCTGGACGAGGCGACGGGCCATGAGCAGTCCCTGGCCGAAGCCGTTACGACCGTAGGCATCTTTGGTTGCGTCGGATTCGGCATCGAGTCCCAGGCCTGCATCGGCCTTGGCAACATCGAAGGCCGCCATTTGCCGTGAGGTCATAAGGTTGACGGCGTTGCGGTACACGTCTTTGTGGGCGCGGGGAAGTTCGCCGCGACGGGAGTTCATAAAGTTGGATTCAATTTCTTCAAGCATGGTCAGGCGGGCACCGAGTCGCTTCTTGCCTTCTTCGGAGGGTTCGTTGCGGATGCGGCCTGAGCTGTCGACGACAAAGGGAGCGTGGGTCATGCCGAGGAATCCAGCCTGACCGGAACCACCGCCGACAGAGACGAAGGCGGGAATTTCGAGTGCTTTTCGGTTGCGGCCGAGTTCGTAGCTGACGACTGAACCGAAGGTCGGGTGGACCACAGTGGGGTTGGGCACGTAAGCGGTCTGCATGTAGTAACGGCCACGTCCATGGTCAGCCTCACGGGTGCTCATGGAACGCACGATGGACAGATCGCCGAAGACCTTTGCGGTTTCCGGCATGTGCTCAGAGATCTGCACGCCCGGGGCCGCCGTATCGATGGGCTTAAATTCACCACCGTTCTTGGATTCGGGTTTGAGGTCCCAGATATCAATTGTCGGAGGACCGCCACCCATCCACATCAGGATGCAGGCCTTCTGGCTGCTCTTGAGCACATCGGCATTGGCCTGTACGTGCGACAGGAAGTTCATCGCCGGGACAGTAGCCGCAGCCGTTGCGAGGTGCTGCATGAAGTGACGGCGATTCATGCCGTAGTGATTCCAGAGTGCCATGGGAGTCTCCCGAGAGGTTCAGTTGAGAAGAAACAGGGAAGTGACAACAGAGAGGATTGAAGGGTATTTAGTGGATAAAGACGAATTCGTTGGAGTTCAGCAGCGCCCAGAAGAGGTCCTGGTATCCTTGAAGCTTTGCCGGGCCGTACTTGCCGAGCGCTTTTTGCATCTTACCAAGTTCGACCTTGGACGGTTTGCGGCTGAGAGCGGCGAGGTAGAGATCGCTGATTTTCTGCATCTCGTTCCCCGGACTGCTCATTTCTTCAAACAGGAAGCTGCCGCGGTCAACGCTGCAGGCTTTCTCGATCAATTCGCTGTTCATCATCATGAGTGCCTGGGGAATCGTGCCATTGAACGTCGTGGATTCGTCATTTTCGTCATTCTCGAAGGCGACGACGAACTGTTGCATCCAGCGACGGCGTTGTTCTTCCTGAGCGGACCAGTTGCCGTTGCCGGACTGGTGGGCGTTGCTGGCAACGATCAGTGAATCGTACATCTGCTCGGCCTGCATAGATTTCAGGTACATGTGGCTGAACAAAGGCATTTCGCCGGCGGCAGGATCATCAACCTTGTTTTTGTCGCCGAACTGGCTGGAGAGAGCGTAAGCCTCTGTGTTGACGATCCAGCGAATCAGCGATTTGACATCATATTTTGCCGCAACGAATTCGCTGGCAAGTCGCTCCAGCAGTTCCGGGTGACTTGCGGGGTTATGGGGCCCCATATCATCGACTGGTCGAGTGAATCCGTAGCCAAAGAAATGGCTCCACATGCGATTGACCATCGCCTGGGCAAGCTGGGGTGAGCCGCTTGTGGCGGGCTGAGTGATCAGTCTGGCCAGTTCAGCGCGGCGGTCAACTTCCGGACCGGGATCAACTTCCTGGCCCTCGTACCTGGGGAAGGCAACCTGCATCACCCCGCTGCGTTTTTCGAAGAACACAGGCCCCGAGAAATCCCTCCAGACGACTTCAGAGTAGTCATCGACCTGACGGCCGGTTTTGGGATCGAGCTTGCGATGATCTTCCTTGCCGACCTGGCGGAAAAAGCTGTTGAACTCCCAGAACTGGTCCTGCTGCCATTTGTTGAATGGGTGATTGTGACACTGAGTACACTGAACCTGGAGACCGAGAAACAGGCGGGTGGTCATGGCGGTCAGCTGCACGCCGTCGTCAGGCATCTGCATCTGTGCAAGAATGTAGTTGACAGCTCCATTCTCTTCGAAGTGCCCGGAAGCCGTCACAAGTTCGACAACGATTTCGTTCCACGGACGGTTTTTTGCAAACGCTTCGCGGAAGAATTTTTCCATTCCGGTACGGCTGACCCGCTGTGGTGTGCCGCGACCGATGCAATTGTTTGTCCAAATCGTGGTGAAGTTGCGAACGTAGTCTTCGTGTTCGAGGAGCGAATCGATCAGAATGGCACGCTTGCGGGGATTTTTGTCGTCCAGAAAGGATTTAACTTCGGCGAGAGTGGGGATGCGGCCCACGAGGTCGAGGTGGACGCGGCGGATCCATTCTTCGTCGGTAGCGGCGACGGACGGTTCGATTTCGTTGTCCGCCCAGCCCTGACGGATTTGCTGGTCGATGAACTGGCTGAGTGGAACGTCGGCAGAGGCGGCACCGACGCCGTCAGCACCACCCTGAGTTTTTGGCTCGTCAGCGACAGCCGTGGAGCAGAGGTCGAGCGAGCAGAGGGAAAACGTGAGTATACCCAGAGTCGTCAGGACAGGCAGGCTGCGGAATTTGGGGAATTTGTTGAACGGCATGTGAGAAGCCCCTTGGGAGCGACACAGGTGGCAGAAGACGGGCTGGAACGGATACCTTGCGAGAGGTGACCCGGACACAGCGTAGCTTAACGTGATGTGTGGCGGTGGTGTTCTGGCGAATCCGGAGTTATTTTTGACATTTTTTGAAAAAGTTCCCCCGAGCGAGGGCGTTGGCGTTCTTATAGTGCCCTCAGCATGGACGTAAATGCCCGTGCGCCGGCATAACGGGCAATTTTTCCGCCCTGAGTGACAGCTGGGCGCCCCAAAAGTGATGCATCCACGCGAATTTCGTTTTTTAAGGACTGTGGCATGAAGCTTTCTTTTCTGGGCGGAGCGGGAGAGGTGACCGGCAGCCAGCATCTGCTGGAAACAGACCAGTGTCGAGTGCTCTTCGATTGTGGATTATACCAGGGCGATGAAGCGGAGATGGATGCTCGCAATTCCCGCTTTCGCTGTCGTCCGGGAAAGCTGGATGCCGTGATTCTCTCGCACGCCCACATTGACCACTGCGGGAATCTTCCCGGGTTGGTGCGAGCCGGCTATCAGGGGCCGATTTACTGCACTCCCCCGACCGCGGACATCGCTGCCATCATGCTGCGTGACAGTGCGCGCATTCAGGAGGAGGATGCGCGATACGTGTCGCGGAAGCGTCGTGGTGATGTCGGAGTTGGCGGAAAGGGGGCTGATTCGCGCCCGCTCTACACGGAGGATGATGCGTGGCGGGCGATTCGGGAGTTCGAGCCGGTGGATTTTCACAAGTGGTTCGACGTGGCTGCCGGTGTGCGTGCGAGGTTTCTGCACGCGGGACACGTGCTGGGCGCTGCGATTACGGAGTTGGAAGTGCAGGACGGCGGGGAGCTGCGGAGGCTGGTATTTTCGGGTGACCTGGGTCGGCGAAATCAGCCATTGCTGGAAGATCCTGAGTTGATTGAGCGATGTGATGTGCTGATTTGTGAGAGCACCTATGGTGATCGGATCCATCCAGAGACGTCCGATGTGAAGGCGGAGCTGGGTCGGGTGATCTGCGAGACTGCAGCGCGGGGCGGCCGGGTGATTATTCCAGCCTTCAGTCTGGGTCGCACGCAGATGCTGGTGTATCTGTTGAATGAACTGCGTAACTCTGAGTCGATGTGTCGGGTGCCGGTGTTTATTGACAGCCCTCTGGCGACTCGGCTGACGGAAGTGCACCGCGCACACACGGACGACATGGACGCCGACGTTCAGCGTGCCTTGAAATCGGACGACGACATTTTTGATTTCCCGGGGCTGACTTACGTGCGTTCTCAGGATGAGAGTGTGGCGTTGAATCGCATGGACGGACCGCGCGTGGTGATCTCAGCGGGTGGGATGTGTGAGAATGGCCGGGTGGTTCATCATTTGAAGCATGCGGTAACAGACGATCGGAATACGGTATTAATCATTGGCTTTCAGGCAGCGCATACTCTGGGGCGACGGATAGTGGAGCGTCGTCCGGAACTGCGAATACTGGGGCGAACATTGCCCCTGCGTGCCCGCGTGGAGGTGCTCAACGGCCTCTCCGCACATGCCGATGCTGAGGACTTTGCATGGTGGTTTGGGGCTTTGCAGAAGTCCGGTGGCGTGGGTCGCGTGTTTCTGGTGCACGGTGAAGCGAAGGCGGCGCAGGCGCTGGCGAAGATCGCGGAGGACGCAGCGGACGAGGGCGTCACCATTCCTCAGCTGGGTGAAGCGTTTGAACTGTGATTCGACGTGTGAGTGATCGCATCGCGGAGGAGGTCGTCGAGCCATCCAGCTGGGGTTTGGCTGCGAATATCGGCGCGAAGTTCTGCGGTGGCGAAGAGTCGGACTTTCTTGACGCAGTCATCGAACTGAGTACGGGCCATCGAATCGACGATGGGAGAGATTTCTCGGAGTGGTCGGAAGCGTCGGTCTGCAGCCGACCAGACATCGACGCGAAATTCGACTTCGCGGTGGAGTGGAGGAGCATCGATGATCAGATCGAGTCGTCCGACGGGGCGTCCGAGTTTACTGCGGAGTTCGCAGCAGACAAACTCGGCGCAGGCAGCGATGGCTGGAAAGCTTTGCTGCCGCAGCCTGCGATAGAGGTCTTCGTGGTTAAAAATGCTGTATTCGGCGACGCGTTTATAAAGACAGCGACGGCTCCCAAAGACTCCTTCGGTGAGCCCCGCGGCGGGTGAGTCTGCAGTTCGGGCGGTATTGCGGAGTGTGCGAATCAGTTCGGGTTCTTCCATACGAAACAAAGCAGTCAGGTCGAGCAGAGGGAGGAGTTCGAGGAAGGCGCGGGCGAACATGGTTGTGGCGCTGCGAACGGCGTGATGCCAGTAGACTTCGGTGAACATGACATAGCGTGCGAAGACCATCATTTCGGCGGCGGTGCGACCTTTGGAAGTGATGGCCAGCCCATCGCCGCCGGCATTGACGATCAGGGAGTTCATCAGGCGGTGCCGATCGAAGTGACGTCCATAGGGCACCCCACAGTGCTGGCTGTCGCGCACGAGGTAATCCATCTTATCGATATCGATGGGTCCGGAGAGGATAGAGCGCCTGAGGCGGCTGGAGCCTGAATTGCTGTGGCCGATCAGCACATCAAGGATTTCCTGTGCCGTGATGCCCCATTCGTGCTGGAGCACCTGTGCGAGTTCGGTGTCTGGTCCGAGAAATTCAGCGGCGAAGGCCTCATGGGGCGGCATCTGGGGCAGCGCCATGTCTTCGATGGGGTGACAGAATGGCCAGTGTCCGATGTCATGCAGGAGTGCGGCTGCGATGAGCACTTCTGCGTCGTGCTCGGAGACAATGGACACAAATCCGGGATCGCGACCGAGCTGCCAGAGGTAGTGCAGGGCATTGTGGTAGACGCCGAGAGCATGTTCGAAGCGCGTGTGTGTTGCACCTGGGTAAACGCGTGAAGCGAGAGCCAGCTGTGTGACGTGCCGCAGTCGTTGGAACTGAGGGGTGTCGACGAGAGCCCGCACGCGGGGTGTGAAGGGCACATCCTGTTCGACAGGGATGCGGAGCACGCCGATGGAATTGCTGCTTTGTGCGAGTTCCGGGATGTGGGCGTAGGGATGCTGCATGGCCCAATTCTGTCATGGCCACCGGGAATTCTCAACCGACGGCTGTTATTCGGCGAACATGGCGGTGAGATCGATGTCGTCGTCGGGCGACGATTTTCGGGGCCGTTTGGCAGGCGGTGATTTTTTTTCGCCGGCTGCGGGTGTGGCAGGTGCGGCAGGATTGGCGGCGGCGGGTGGTTTTGCGGGTGGTGGGGCGGGCGATGGATTTGCAGGGTTTGCCGTGGTTGCCGCAGGCTGAGCGCCGGCAGGTTTGGAGGCGGCAGCCTTAGCAGCCGCCTCGCGGGCGAGTTTCACCAGCCGCGCTTCCGCATCGCGGATTTCCGCCACCATTTCGCTCACCTTCTGCCACCGTTCGTCGGGGTTCGCTTTGAGCCCTTTCATGATGGCGGCTGCGATCTGTTTATCGATCCCCTGAACCAGCGTGGTGATTTCAACGGGCGGCTTGTTGATGTGCTGAAGGACAGCGTCGATGGTGAGAGCGGCATCCCAGGGAAACCGTTTGGTGTACATTTCGAAGCAGGTCACGGCATACGAGAAAATGTCCAGCCGCTGATCGGTGGCCTGCCGCTTGATCAGTTCCGGAGCCATATAGCTGGCGGTACCGGTGCGATTTCCGGGACGTCGGAATTCGGGGGTGCTGGGGACGACGAGTCCGAAGTCGATGAGCCTGATGGACTTTTCGTCTGAGACCATAATATTTCGAGGGCAGATGTCGCGGTGGATCCAGTTTTGCTGGTGAAAGTGATTGAGGGCTTCGCCGATCTGGATCATGTAGCGGAGTCGATAGCGCTTCATTTCCTCGTTCTGCAGGTCCACCAGCAGTGCCAGTCCGACGCCTTCGACGAACTCCATCACGAGAAACATTTCGTCTTCGGTGGTCCACCCGAATTCGAAGGTGCGGACGATATTCGGGTGATTCAGGGTGAGCGCGATTTCGCCTTCGGAGGGTTTATTGAGCCCTTTGAAGCGTTCTTCGAAGCGCTGTGTTTTTTCCTTGTCGAGCACTTTGAGTGCGACGGTGCGGCCGGACTGCAGATCGACTGCTTTCCAGACTTTGGACATGCTGCCCTGGCCGACGCGACCGATGAGATTGAATCTGCGTGAAATATCGGTCTGAGCGTGTGCAGGTTTTTTGGAGAAGAACTTATCGAACATGCCGACCTCCGGAAAGCCCCGCGCAGGTTACGCGCCAAAACCTCGAATTACCGCAGTCCCCGTGAGAAAGTCAAACAAATTCTGGCTTTGCAGCCACGGGATCTCAGGAATCGCTGTCCACCGCGTCGCGACCGGCGATTTCTATCGGGCTTTATTCCGGCCAGAAGAGATAGCTGGAGGCGCGGTGGGCAATTGACGTTTCAGCAGTCCATGATGGCCAGATATGACGGCATCCGATTGATTCCGAAACATCCAGATCACGGACCTGAGAGCTGCGAGGTCCGAGTACCTTGCGGTCTTTTTGAGTGAGTCCAGTGAGTCCGAGTGCGCGGCGGGACCCGGGGTGTCGCATGGGATAAAGCCACAGCGCCGGATCGTTTCGGTTCTGCAGATTCAGCACGCATTGCAGCGAGTACAGTGCTCTGTCGAAGCGTTCGCCGGGATTCAGCCAGTCATGGTCAATCGCGGAAGCGGCGAAAACCGCCCGAAGCCGCTGCCCCGTGGGATTCGTCGCCCGATTCGCAAGGCAAAAGCCTTCAACGCTGCCCCCCGCAAGCAAATGCGCGGCCGCAGAAATCACCCGCGTACCGTGGCTGTGACCGAGCAGACTCACGGGCGACTCCGAGGGCAACTGCTGCAGCAAGGAAGCCAGATAAAAGCCATTTCGGCTGGCACGGCGGCCGAGGATTGCGATGTCGATATTGATCAGCGCGGTTGGCAGTTTCCAGCTGGGCCAGCGGAAATAGATCATGTGGAACGGTCGGCCACCGGCTCCGTGCTTCAGCCACTGCCACGTCTTTGCCGATTCCGGAACAACGCTCGGTGAATCCATAAAGCTGCCGTGGACCATCACGCACACGGGAATTCCGGGTGTGAGCGATGCCAGCATTTCACCGAGACTGGCTGCACGCACGCCGTGACAGTGTTCGTAGCGTCGCACGACCGCGCAGAACTGTGGCAGTGAGTCATCGAAGGACTGAGGCGAGTTTTCGGTACTGACGATCCAGTAGCCGCTGTCGATCGGCACAGCTTCCGTCGGCGCGGCACCTGGAATTTCAACCTGCAGCCCGGCCACTCGCTCCGGGCTCCAGGCAGAATCATCTGCAAAGGCTGGAACCGAAAAAAGGCACGCGAGGACGATCAGCCAGCGAATGGCAAACCGGAAATCAGGGAAGCCCGGGACAGTTGGGCGAAGGGGGAACAGACGCATGTCAGCCGGATCCGAAGAAAGACGCCGAGTCGGAAACCGTCCGTGAACATCTGCCAGCCGGATCCCACCCGGCGCGGCCTGCCTCAAACTGCTCGAACGCAACGCTGTCTTCAACAGGGAATCGCAGAGGCTGCAGAGGGGCTTCCGTGGGAAGTTCGGCAGAAAGCGGTGTCAGGTTGAGTTCAGTGGGGAGTTTTTGCAGGAATTTTCATGGAAGAACCGCAAGTCCGCCACTTTCAACGACTCTGCCGCACACGGAATTTCGAGTGGAATCGGTTGTCCGTCCGGCTAGAATCACCCTCGCTATGACCTCCGCAGACCCTCCGGTACCCGCCACAACGGGCGAGCTGACCGCGCTGCTGGCGTCGCAGCCTGGATTCCCCGAGGTCCTGCAGACGCTCTGGTCCGGAAACAGTGCTGCGATCAACGGTGCGTGGGGGGCGTCGCGCGCCCTGTGCATTGCTGCTCTGGCCAGCCACCAGCCCCCCCGATGTCTGCTGGTGGTGCAGCCCACAATTCGGGACGCCGAGGATTTTGCTGCGGAGCTTTCCGGACTTCTTCAGCCTGCAACCCGCGTTTGTCAGCTGCCGGCGTGGGAGAGCATTCCGGAGGGCGATGCGGCTGGCGACGTCGTCGGGGCTTCGCGACTAAGCGTCGTGCATCGCCTCACGGCAACTGATCCGACAACTGCGGGACTTGTTGTCGTTGCCAGTCTTCCAGCCCTGCTTCAGCCCGTGCCCTCGCGAGCTGTCATTGCTGCATCCACGCGCGTGCTGAAAGTTGGCGACGAAGTCTCGCTCGATGAACTCAGCAGCTGGCTGCTCACACAGAAATTCGAGCGTGTCACGGCAGTGGAGTTGCCGGGTGAATTCAGTATTCACGGGGGCATCCTCGATGTCTTTCCGGCTACCGAATCGGACCCCGTGCGTCTGGAATTTTTCGGTGATGAAATTGAATCGATCCGCTCGTTCGACGCCGAATCCCAGCGTCGTCTGCAGGATCTTGGCCGACTTTCCCTGACAGTGCCTCCGGTGGCCGCCGCAACCGCAGATAAGTCGCAGCGATCCTTTGCCGCGGTATTCGGTGCTGCCACTGAAAGTTTTGCTGATGTGCTGCCGCCGAAAACCATCGTGGTTCTGTCGGACCTGCAGCAGTCGGTCGCGGAAGGGCGAATGTATCTGCAGCGGTTGTCCAGCCCCGCAGGTCTGTACAGCGTCGATTCCACTCTGGCCCGCATCACCGCTTTTCCGTCCGTGACGATCGATGCCCTGGGAATTGACAGTTACGAAACGACCTGTCAGCTGACAATCGAGCAACTGGAGCGATTCACCGGTCATCGAAGGGATGCGATGGTCGAGCTGGCGGAGCTGATGGGCCCTGACGACCGCGTGCTGCTCTGCTGCCACAACGCCGCCGAGCAGCAGCGTCTGCAGGAGCTGACGGCAGAGACCGACGCGCTTCATGGAACGCAGCTGCAGACGCGCGTGTGGGTCATCACGGGTTCTCTGCAGCAGGGCTTCCGTCTGCCCGGCTGCCGGCTGATCGTGGTAAGCGACAGTGAGCTGTTTTCGAGAACTCCGGCGAGGCGCGTGAATGCATCGCGCCGTACTGATGCACGCGCCATCGACAGCTTCCTCGATCTTCGCGACGGCGATCTGGTTGTGCACATTTCACATGGCATCGCCCGTTATCGAGGCATGTCGATGATGACGACAGCCGGCACCCAGGAAGAACACCTGCTGCTGGAGTTTCGAGACGGTGTCGTTGTCTATGTGCCGGTCTCGCTGATTCATCTGGTTCAGAAATACATAGGTCCCGCAAAGACCACTCCTGAACTCACCAAATACGGCGGCGCTTCATGGCTGCGCAAGAAAGAGCAGGTCGCCGAAGCCATTTCGGACATGGCTTCCGACATGCTCAGGCTGCAGGCTGAACGCGCCTCCAAACCGGGGCTCGCCTGCCGCGCTGATTCAAAGATGCAGCAGGAATTCGAGCAGGCATTTCCGTTCACCGAAACTGTGGATCAGGTGAGTGCCATTTCAGATTTCAAGGCCGATATGGAAAGTTCGCGGCCTATGGATCGACTGATCTGCGGAGACGTCGGCTTTGGTAAAACCGAAGTGGCCATGCGAGCTGTCTTCAAGGCCATCGATAACGGTCGCCAGGCTGCTGTTCTGGTGCCCACCACAGTGCTGGCAGAACAGCATTACCGGACGTTCAGTCAGCGGATGGCTGAATTCCCCGTCACCGTGGAAATGCTCTCCCGATATCGTTCCGCCGCAGAACAAAAGGATATTCTTGAAAGAGTGGCGCTGGGACAAATCGACATTCTGATCGGCACGCACCGCCTCGTTTCAAAGGATGTTCAGTTTCACGATCTGGGACTGCTGGTGATCGATGAGGAACAGAAGTTCGGCGTGAAGGTGAAGGAGCGACTGAAACAGCTGCGGGCCGAAGTCGATGTGCTCACACTCACCGCCACCCCCATTCCTCGAACCCTCCACATGTCACTGCTCGGTATTCGCGACATCAGCAGCCTCACAACGCCACCTCGCGATCGCCAGCCGATCGAAACTCGCGTCGGCCGCTTCGATGAAATGCTCATCCGCAGCGCCATCATCCGCGAACTCAATCGGGGCGGTCAGGTGTACTTCGTGCATAACCGTGTCTATGACATCGAAGAACTGTCAGAGCGACTTCAGCGAATCGTTCCCGAAGCCTCGGTCGTGATCGCTCACGGTCAGATGCACGAAGATGAACTGGAACATGCGATGCTCGAATTTGTCTCCGGCCGCGCGAACATGCTGCTGGCGACCACCATCATCGAGAGTGGCCTTGATATACCCAACGCCAACACCATGTTTATTCATCAGGCTGACATCTACGGACTCGCCGACCTTCATCAGCTCCGCGGACGCGTTGGCCGCGACCGTCACCGCGCCTACTGTTACCTGCTGCTTGAAGAAGGTCGGTCCATGACCACCAAGGCCTCCCGCAGACTCAAAGCCATCGAGGAATACAGTGAACTGGGCGCGGGGTTCCGAATCGCCATGCGGGACCTGGAAATTCGCGGAGCCGGCAATATTCTGGGCACCGAACAAAGCGGCAACATCGCGGCCGTCGGCTACGAACTCTATTGCCAGCTGCTCGAAAATGCCGTTCGCTCACTCAAAAAAGAACCCCTCCGCTACCAGCGACACTGCAAGGTGGAACTCCCCGTTTCCTGCTATATCCCGGACAAATACGTCCCCGATCAGAAACTCAAAATCGAAGTCTATCGGCGGCTTTCACAGTGCAATACTCTGCCCGCGCTGACGGAACTGGAGGGCGAGCTGCGAGATCGCTTCGGCCCCATTCCCACGCCAGCCCGCCGGATGCTGCAGCTCCGCGAACTGAATCTCAGAGCACTCGCGTGGAACGTCGAAAACATTCGCCTCGAAACCGGCTACGCCGTTCTCCGCTACCGCAACACAAAACTCATTCGCATTCTCAGCCACCTCCACAAAAATCACCTTAAAGTCGTTGATCAGCACGATGCCTACTGGCCACTTGAAGCCGACGAAACCGACGGCGCCGCAATCCTCGAAGAACTGCTCGCTGCCATCTCTATTGCTGACCCAGGACCACCCGCTGAAACAGCTGCCGGCTAATCAGCCCGCAGCTCCCCGTGATCCGCAAAAGATCCAGGACGCGATGACAGATCGGTGGAGCGACCGCCACTGAGAAATGCGCCGGGTACTGCCCGGACTCAATTCCACTCCGGGTTGCGGACATCCGCGTTCAGGAAGCGATTGAGCCGCTGGATGCGGCGAAGGCAGACCTCCCAGATGCCATAGGGGTCGTCTTCCAGTACAAGCGTGGCGTCGGCAGGGAGTATGTGCCAGTCGCCGCGAGCCAGTTCACCTTCAAGCTGACCGCCGGACCAGCCGGAGTAGCCTGAGAGCAGTCGGAATCGGGGACTTTCAACCGACGTCTGCGGATTCACCACTGCATCAAACGAATGCTCGCTGCCCGCAAGGAAAACACCGGGTGAGATTTCACGGTCAGTGCCGGCCAGAGCGGTGCAGTTGTGGAGGATAAAAAGTGAGTTGGGCTCGACCGGACCGCCGACGAATACTGGAGCGTCGCCGGAGTTCACCGATCCGCCGATGGATAAAGCCTTGCGAATGGTCATTGCTGAAGGACGGTTGATTACCAGACCCATGGCCCCATCCGGAGTGTGCTCCAGCATCAGCACGACGGTGCGGTAGAAGTTGGGATCCCGCAGATGCCCGGCTGACATCAGAAACACTCCCTGCAGCGAATGAAAATCCTCCTCACCCATCATCGTTCTCCCTGATTTTCATCGATCACCATTTGCACTGTGATTCCACCCACGCGGCTGATCCGTCCCGCAGCCAGCCATCCAGCTGAGCTGGGTCCTTGAGCTGTCGGCCACGTTCTGTGCGGACTGCCAGAAAGGCGGATTTCACTTCACTCAGCGCTGTCATGTCTCCCCAGAGCTTTTCGTATTGCGAGACCGGGAAGACGTCTTCCTGACCGTGTCCCCAGCGTTTCTTGACGTCCTTGAGTGTGATGTAGGCAGGGAGCCGTCGAGCGAAGCTGCGAATGGCATGATCCACGATGGCCGAATCCTGCAGGCAACTGCGACTGAGCCCGAAGAGGCCCAGTAACCGATCGATGTCGATCCACGTTGTCAGAGTATTATACCAGGTCAGCGCGAATTCGTCCTCTTCGCGGGGCATTGCGAGGCCTTCCACAAGCCGCAGCCGACCGTCCACTCGAGCCAGCCCGCCGCCGCGATCCTCCAGCCGCCGACAGATCACCTCAAATGTCAAATCCGCCCCCGATTCCATGTGCAGGCCCAGACAGCCTTCATCCACAGCAGCACCCAGCGTGTCGATATTGTGGAGCAGCAGATATTTGAGTTGTGGGCGTTCCTCCAGCATCGACAGCAGCGTGCCGTTTCGCAGCAGGTTAGGGATTTCGTACCAGTGACCGACGGGGTGCAGGCATTGAAGCGGCAGGTTGTCTGTGTAGTCCGCGGCTTCCCCGATCGTCTGCGCCCACTTCATGAGTGCCGCGCGAATGCTCTGACGCATTTTCTCCTTTTGCGGATCCAGCACCTGCTGAGCGACTTCTTCCCAGAGAAACTGCAGATCGCGCAGCGTTGGTATCATTCGCAGGCCGACAGCGGCGCCCTTCGAAACGCGCAGCTGCCCGGCATAGTCAGGCGTCGCTGCTGCCCGGCGCAGCGGAGCATCTGTGAGGTAACCGGACGTCACCACGTGCAGCGGTGCAATCCCGTATCGCTGTCCTGCGGCTCGTGTCTTTGCCAGATGAATATCAAGGAACGAACGCCAGCGACCGCCCATGCGACAGAAGGGATTGAGTCCTTTAACGACACCGGCACCCTGGGTCCAGCGGCTGCCGGCACCGGCGGCCAAAGTCACCACGGCCACCTCGCCCCGCGACAGCGACTCGCGGCCGCGTTCCCGTGCGAGTGCCGAAATTTCACGCCGACCTTCGATCACATCACCCGTCTGCACATCGTCGATCCGCGTCGAAGCGTGCAGGCGGTTCTGTGCCATGCTGAGTCGGCCTGAACGCAGGTCTTCACGAAGCTGCTCATGGGCCGCCACGTCGAAGCCATTCTCCCGCAGCAACTCGTCCAGACTTCCCGCCGAACGCGACTCTCTCACCTGCGATGGCAGGATTCGCTGCAGCAGTCCCGCAGCCAGCTGTTCTCCGCCAGGTGATCTCGCCACCGTGCCCACACGCTGCAGTTCCATTCGAGTCATCGGGCTCAGCTGTGCAACACCACGGCGAAGCCAGTCCGGAACGAGCAGTGCGTGGTAGCCGCGAGGCGTCCCGTTGATCTCGCAGAGATCCGCTGTCGTTCCGGAATCGTTGATCGCAAAGTCATAGACCACCGGATCCATCGCAAACGGCACAGCGTCCTCAAGCGTTTGCTTGATCTCCACCATCTCGGTCTGCAGCCAGTCGCGGGCGGCGTCACGAACGCTGGGATCGAAGATGAAACCCATGCCCCCACCGGCCATGCCACCAAGCATCCAGAAGCCTTCGAACTGGCTGCCATAACGCGCCCGACAAGCCTCAATCAGACGTTCCGTCCACGCGTTGCTGCACCAGGGAATAATTGTCTGCAGAGGTTCGCGGAAGTTTCGATCCGTCGCCCGACCCACGGCTGCGATGTCACCCGACTGCAGCGCCGCTGTCATTTCACGCAGCAAACCAATCGCGTCCTGCCGCGCTCGCCACTCCCGTTCTCCACGGAGCAGATATTTCTCTGTCACCATTTCGAGTATCGGGCCCACGTTCTGTGCCATGCCGCCGTGGACAAGTACCAGACTGTCCTGCAGCCGCTGGCGCGCAGCATCACTCACCTCTGTTCTCGAAAACACGTGATGCTGCGGCATCAAACGACCACGGCTGATGCCGTATTCCGGATCATCCGGCCCCGCCGCACAACCCTCGATCAGCTTGATGCCCGGCCATAAACCACCGGAATCCTGCCAGCCACCGCCGGAACCTCCCAGCCATTCCCCAAGGATCGCCCGAGCGGCGACAATTCGCCGGTCCGGCTCTTCCAGACCACCCGTCAATGCCGACACCTGACCCGTGGCACGCATGCACAGCGAAATCAATGAGCCCAGCAGGTTTGTCGATACCGCCAGCCGCGAACCCTTGGGGATCTCGTTCACCCGACTGCAGATTTCAAGCCCCACGCCGGGCCCCAGCATCCGCGAGAAGACATCCGAGATTCGGCCGCCGCAGCCTTCCATGCCCGGTGGAATCAGTCCGGCAGCAATCACGGCCGCCTTGAGCAATCCAAGGTAGTCCTTCGCGAAATCGAAAACCTCGCCGATATCCTGAATCTCGGCCCGCGCGTCCAGATCAATGCTCACCAGCCTTAACACCGGTTCGTCAATGACCCGCAAACTGCACTCGATCGGCGGCTCGGGCTCACCATGCCGCCCACGCACCGCCAAATCAATCGAGGCGTTGATCACCTTCGCGCCTTCCGGGTAGTCCATGCCCAGAAAGAAAATATCGCTCCAGCCGCTGTGCGAAAAGTCCATTCGCACAGCCGTGCGTTCCCGAAGCATCGGATACTGACCAGTCGCCGGAACCACGCGCAGCAGCTCCGGACGGATCCTTAATGGCATGTCCGCCGGATGCCCCGTCCGAAACATCCACTGATTGCCACGCACCGTTCGCACACTGCGACGCACCTGGTCAGCCAGCGTCTGAAATGCAAGCCGATGATAAGCCTCGGCAAGCGCACTGCTGAGCGCCGTTGACGGACCAGCTTCGGTCATGCAGCCAAGAAACACATCCAGCGCCTCCGGGTAGCGCCGGCTGAGCATGTGCTCGTAACCAGCATACGGAATCCGGCCCGCTTCCCGACCGCCATCCGTGAGCAGCCGAGCGAGCTGAAATCGATGCAGCGAATACAGAAAAAACAGCGCTCGCACCCGCTGGTACAGATTCTCGCAGTGGCGACGGAATACGTCCAGCTCCCGACATTCAGCCAGCAGCCCGGGGATGTCAAGCTCCCGGCAGACGGATTCCAGACTTCGGTCCCGCACTTCAGGATCAGCGGATGTCAGCACCTCCAGAAGCTTACTCATGATAGACGTCCGCCTCCTGTCGACTGGGGCTGCCCCGATGCCAGCAGATGCACCAGTTCAGACAGTATCCGCTCCCGATCAACTCCGCTGAGTCCAAAGGCCAGCTGAGCGATCAGCAGCCCGTACTTTTCACTGATGTTGTAACGCGATCCCTGAACGGCCAGCGCCAGATAACGTTCTGTTGAGGCCAGTCGGTTGAGCGAACTGCTCAGGTCAATGCCCGTGTTCGCAGGCGCGGCAGCAAGGGCAGCTCGGAGGATGGTGATGACCGTGGGCGTGAGCACATGCATCCCGAACAGGCACAGGTAATGTCCAGCCCGCTGACCCGCAACAATCAATTTTTGTTCAGCAACCGTGGGCGTCGGCTTTTCAACCACCGTGCTGACTTCATAGAGCCGCGCTTCGTTGGAGACGGGGGTGCCACCAACCGTTCCAAAATGCACAATCTCGTTTTCACGCGTTGGCTGAATCGCAGAGACACTGCAGCCGTGCCGTACCGCAGCATCCACCAGCTGTTCAGCACACAGTCGGTCGCTGCGGCTGAGATACAGGTGGTCAGACACGAGGTGCAAAAATGGTTCGCCGCTGAGAAAGTCGGCCGCCCGCAGGATAGCGTCGCCATAACCCCGCGGATGGGTCTGCTCGAAAAATACAAGCCGCGATGCGTGACCGCCAGCCGCCGTGGAGTAGGATTCCCTTTGGCCGGGACGAATCACCAACGCGATTTCCTCGACCCCCGCAGCCACCACCTCGTCCAGCGTCAATCGAAGCGCCGTACGAACCTCCCCAGCCCGGTCCACCAGCGTCTGCAGTGGCAGCGAAGCGTGCTGAGCACCCGCCGCAGTGATGACAGCCTTCCGAATTTTCATCGCAAGCCCCCCCAAAGAAACACAGATCCAAAGTGATCGCTCTGCTTTTCTTTCTGAATTATAGCCGATCGGGCGAAATTCGGTGGACAACGAAGAGGAATTGGAAGAGCGGGCAACTCAGTCCGCTGGAACAGACAACCCAGGCGGAATGATCGGAATAAATGGTCCGAGCAGCAGCGTTGAGAAATCAGCAGCAGGAACTGGCAACGGTGAACCAGACCCGCGACTCGTGCTCACCGAGGCCACGCTCCACGCTCTGAACGCGGCAATTCTGGCGATTTCATCAGTTTTACCGCGCCACTACCGCTGCGATTGTTCATCGCGTTCCAGCTTTTCCAGCAGTTCCTGTCGAGCTCGAAAGATGCGGCTGCGAACGGTTCCCAGCGGAATATCGAGGATGCTGCCGATTTCTTCATAAGACATGCCGTCAATCTCACGCAGGACCAGCGGCTGTCGAAATTCATCGGGCAGCTGCTGCAACGCTCGGCGAACCCGCTGCACCTCTTCACCCCGTTCGAGGAAATCTTCCGGTGCCGAGTGCGGGTTCTGATTGCTGGGTTCGAAGCCGCTGTGTTCGTGCAGCTGATCGAGCGAACCTGTGGGGGGTGTTTTGCGGCGACGTGTGATGGCGGCGTTGCGGGCGATGCGATAAAGCCACCCGTAAAACCCGGATTCACCACGAAACGTACTCAGCCGCATCCATGCCTGCAGAAAGGCAGCCTGAGCAGCATCGAGGGCTTCCTCGCGGCCGCACAGGCCGTGCTGAAGGCTGTGTACCAGTCGATCCTGATAGCGCAGAACGAGCAAATCGAAGGCGCGTGAGTTTCCCCGCAGAGCATCCTGAATCAGCTGCAGGTCGGACGGCTCGTCCACAAATCCGAGTCCTCGATTGAAACGTTCAGCGACGGCGCCCCGATTTGCCGGGAGCGACTGCCGCAGGTCCGGAAGCTGCCACCGCAGCCGCCGTGCCCCTGGGGGTAACAGTTGCAGGAGCCGCGGTGTCGGCCGCAATCCGCGTCAACCTGCGATGACGTGAAAAATAGTACATCCCGGAAACACCTGCCAGCAACAGCAGCAGGCTGAAAATCTGCGCATCCTTCAGACCGGACCGAAAGGGATCGATATCTGTTCTGAGAAGTTCCAGCAGCCAGCGGTTGACGGGGTAGAGAATCGCAAACAGACACAGCACAAAACCGTCAAATCGACGCCGCTGAAATGCTCTGCTGAGTACCCATGCGAGCAGAAAGGCGGCGAGCGAACTATAGAGCTGAGTCGGGTGCAGCAGAGGCGTGGCGGGGTCGTCCGGAGTCACCTGGCCCTTCTCCAGCATTTTCTGAAACGTGAGGCTGTCCGGAGGAAATCGCACGGCCCACGGAAGGCTGCAGGCTCCACCGTAACAGCAGCCGTACAGGAAGCAGCCGATCCGCCCAAATGCCTCACCGACCAGCAGTGAAGGAGCCATCACGTCGAGCATGGGGACGATGGGAATTCGCTTCAGACGGCAGAACGAAACGATTCCCACAGCGCCGCCTATGACGCTGCCGTAGAACACGATCCCTCCATCCCACAGCGAAACAGCCGCAATCAGTTTCTGCAGTCCCGTGGCTGTCGAAAATTCCGGACTTCCGTGCCTCCACAAGTAGTAAACACGCGCGCCGATCAGGCCGGGAATCAGCGCCCACATGAGCATGTCCCAGATCACGTCCGGGTGCTGACCAATCTGCATCACGCGAGTGCTGGCCAGCCACGCTGCCACAGAAAAGCCGATGAACATCATGAAGCCATAGCCAAAAATCGGTATTCCATCTTCGAGTGACTCCCATTGTGGCTGCAGCCAGTACAGCGCGATTGCAGCCACAGGAACAAACAGCCAGAAACTCACTGCGAGTGCTGCTTCGAGCCAGTGAATTGAACGATAAACCAGCGAGGCCCAGCAGAGCAGAGTGATCAGCAGCCAGAAGGTCACAAACCAGCCGACTCCCAGATAAAACTCGTTGCCCTCCGCGGAAAACCGCCAGGCCTGATCGAGCACTATTCGCAACAAATGCGTCCGCATTTCTCGTCCCTGCCGTTACTTATTGTCTTGCCTCGGCCGGTACGGGTTCCGGCCTGGTCAGCTGCCAGCGGAATCCTTCCGCCGCAAAGATTTCCTGACTTTCCGCCGAACGGATCCGATCGAACAACCGACCCGCCAGCCGCGGATAGCGGGTCTCTTCGGAAACGGCCCACGGCTGTACCGCCACCGCACAGGGAATGCCCTGAATCTGGACGGCATCCAGAAAGTCCGCCGCCCCGGCCGCGTTGCTGAGATAGGCAACTGCTGCGTCCAGCGAACCCGTGCGGAGCTGATTCACAAGCATATCGCCTGTCGGTGTCTGCACCGTTACGTTCTGCATGAGTTCCGTCTTCAGACCGCTTTCATCGAATGTCTTTTGAGTAATCCAGCCCATGGCACACTGCTTCTCGTGACCGATACCCACTCGCAGTCCTGGCTTCGTCAGATCCTTCAGCGACGCAATGTTTTGTGGATTGCCCTTATGTACCAGGATCACAAGCTCATTCTCTGAGACATTCACCGGGTTTGGGAAGAGCTCCTGCATCTGCTTCATAAATTCCACATCACACGCGAAATAGGCATCGGGGTGCTGCCCCGCCTTCATCTGTGCCACAAGAATGCCACAGCCGTTGTAGGTTCTCGAGATGCGGACTCCTTCCCGTTCTTCAAATCCAGTCAGAGTCTCTTCAATCGCCGGACGCAGCATCGAGCCGGCGTAGACGGTCAATTCCGGGACATCCGCCCAGATGTCGCCCGTTGCCACCTGAAACCCCTGCCGCTGATACTCTTCCAGACCACGATCACCCGCGGCCAGATAGCGGGCGAAATGCAGGGCCGCTGCCGGCTGTGTGGTGGCCGACGTCACGGCGACGGACACCTGAGCAACTGCGGCGTCGAGCTGCGGCACAGCGATAAATTCCAGATCGGGAAAAGGATACAGCACCACATCGAACACCAGCCCCACATCGGCGGCACCCACCTTGACATCGTTGGCCACATCACCCACGGTTGTGCGGTAGGCGTCGGTCGCGGCGTTCAGTGGTTCCCAAAGTCCGAGGGGTTGCAGGGCCTCTCGAGCGAGCCGCCCGACAGCCGCCGCCTCTGGACTCGCCTGGACCACCCGCAAATCCTCAGAAAACAGATCCGAGAGTTCGTCGATCCCACGCGGATTGCCTTTCGGCACGACAAAGCCACATCGCATCCGGCCCAAAGGCAGGACCTCTGCTGTCAATCCCTTCCGGTGCGCCATATCGAGATAACTGTCGTCTGCGGGCAGAAACAAATCTCCGGCACCCGTGAGCTCCAGCTGGGAAAGCAGCGCCTGCGATGGACCATACTGGAACTGCACACTGCGGCCAGTCTCCGCTTCGTAACGCTTGCGAATGGCTTCCACCACGGACCGATTGCTGGCGGCGCAGAATACCAGCAGTTCACCGGGAGCCGTCCTGACTTCATGAGTTGTACCGGTTGGCGGACGAACAGCATCTCCCTGCGACAGCAGCCAGACACAGGCTGCAAGTACAGTCAGGGACAGCGGGATTGCCAGAGTCGACCGAGACATGGGGGCTTCCGGAGTGGAGATCGATGCAGGCTGCCAGTCTTGCATGGAGCAGCCACAACGCGCATATTCTCGCAATCCGGGCGAGTTCACGCCAGCCCATGTCGAATTCGGTTTGGAATCAGCAGAGCGATTCCAGTGAGACGCCGCGGTAGCTGGCGTCCAGCAGTTCAATCGGATGCATCACAGGGATACTGAGCGACTGTTGCTGCAGATGGGCCTGCAGCTGCAGCGAGCAGCCGGCGTTGGCGGAGGCGATTACCTGCGGATTGACATCGAGCAGGTTGCGGAGCTTGCGGCGACCGAGCCGATCGGCCATTTCAGGCTGGGTGAGATTGTAGGTGCCAGCGGCGCCGCAGCAGAGTTCTGGTTCTGCAATGGCTTTCAGCTGAATCCCGGGTATCAACCCCAGCAGATCACGCGGCTCTCGGCGAATCTTTTGCGCGTGCTGCAGATGGCAGGCATCCTGCAATCCGACAACCGCGTCGATTCGGCCCCTGGGAATCACCGGGCCAAGTTGCATCAGGAATTCGTGAATGTCGCGGACTTTCCCCGAGAAGGCTTCCGGGGCTTTTGGGGCAGCCTGTGGCTGAAGTTCGTGAGAAATATGACCGTAGTCTTTGAGCATTGAGCCGCAGCCGGCGACGTTGACGATCACGGCGTCGATCGCCGGATCGCTGAACACGCGGGTGTTGGTATCCATGAGCTGGAGCGCTGGTTCGGCTGCCCCGGAATGATAGTGAATCGCGCCGCAGCAGGCCTGGTCGCGGGGAATCAGCACATCGCAGCCATTCTGCTGCAGGACTCTGGCGGTGGCCCAGTGAACGTGGCGAAACATGGCATCGGCCACGCATCCGACAAACAAGGCCACGCGGGCACGGCGAGTCCCGATTGCCGGGAGAAACTCCGGGAGCGCCTGCGGTATGGGGCGCAGCCGCGGAAGCTGTGCCTCCATCCGCTGCAGTCGCTGCGGCAACAGGCGCGTCAGGCCGATTCGACGAGCCAGCCTGTCCAACCCCAGTTGCTGCATGATCCGGGCAGGCATCAACGCCAGCTGCAGACGGTTGCGATAAGGAAACAGACCGTAAAGTATCCAGCGATGAAACCAGTCCGGGCCTGGGTTTGCGGGGGCTGGGGAGGAAGCAGGGCCGGTTTGAGCTGAGGGATTCTGCATTTCTACGCGGAATGGTTCGAGCAGCCTGCCGTACTGCACGCCACTCGGGCAGGCAGTTTCACAGCTGCGGCAGTCGAGGCAGGAATCGAGATGCCCGCGAACGGCCGGTGTGAGCGGCAGGCGACCATCCACCACAGCTCGCATCAAATAAATCCGTCCCCGCGGACCGTCGTTCTCGTTGCCGGTTTCCACATAGGTCGGACAGGCCGCCGTGCACAGACCGCAATGAACGCAGTCCAGAAAACGCTCGTAGGGAATGGACTGACCGATGACCGGGAGTGCAGCCGAGGTCGGGTTGGAGCTGGTGGCGGTCACTGTGGAAATCCCCTGAAAACCCTTGAACTTGCAGGATCCGTGAAACAGGACGAGTGAAGACTTCAGGCTGAAGCAGGTGTCGCCAAAGCCTGTTGCAGTGCGGCAGACAACTGCTGCACCTTTGGTGTTGAAGGAGTATTGAACGCAGGGTCGCCTTTCAGCATCTGCCAGCTTCCGGCATGGGCCGCGAACAGCGACTGCAGGGCCTGGAAAGCCGCCGATTCACTGACATTTTGACCCGCTGACGGGCAAAGGAAGAGCACCCCATTGCCGGCTCGACCAAAGATTTCGCAGCCCATAGCCGCAGCCTTTTCAAGGGCGGCGGGGACTTTTGAGGGAAGAACTGTGAGCCGACCGAGCCAGGCTGTGTCGTCACCCGGCGCTGCAGCAACCTGGGCTGTGCGGCACCAGTCGGCTGAGCCTGTGGGGTGCAGGACTGGCTGCTGATGAGTGGAAAAGGGGGCAAGTTCTGTGGTGACGGTGCTGAGCTGCCAGCGGCAGGCATCGGCCGGGCCTTCGAAACCGATCACGAGGTGTGCGGAGGCGGCGGCGACGTGAGTGGCGGACGCAGCGACATGTTCCGGAAAAGCCGTACCGAAAAGCCTTGCGGCAGCGGTACCGCTGACCACATCGAGAATCACGGGCGTAGTGGCGGAAGTGTTGAGTCGGTCGAGGGCAGCAGTGAGCTGCCGAATGTCGGCCAGGGCGGCAGTGAGGATTGCAGTGGCAGGAGGCAATGGCCGCACCTTCAGGGTCACAGCGGTGACTGTTCCCAGCAGACCGCGGGAACCGACCAGCAGTCGGCAGAGATCGTAGCCGGCAACATTTTTAACGACACGACCGCCCGCATGAAAGCGGCGACCATGCCCGTCGAGTGCCTCAATCCCGATGACATAGTCTCTGAGTGTCCCGCAGCCATACTGCCTCGGACCGGCAACGTCGTGAATGACGAGCTCGCCAACTGTCTGGTCGTCGGTGGCAGCATCGATGGGCAGCTGCTGGCGGTGACGGGCAAGCACAGAGCAGAGCTGACCTGCGGTGAGGTCCGCCTGCACAGTGATCGTCATGTCATCGACCGGATAGTCAATGACACTGCCGGGCAGGCCGGGATCGGGTGGGGAGAAGTTCATGGGGGCATCAAAGAAAATCGGGTTGGGGGCAGTGCTCGCGCGTAAAAAAACCTCTGCCAGGTGTGCTGAGCAAACGTTGTTGACGCCCTTTGGTCAGAATTAATAGGTGGGCACCCGACGCCCGGGTCATGTGATCCGAGACATGGTCGGCGTGACAGTCGGCCGGGATCAGACCGGGTTCCCTATGGGTATTATCTGTAGGGTCAACTTGTTGTGCTGCAGACAGAGCTGCCAGAGGAATTCGCGCGGGGCGAATATTGAGACAATACGATTCAGGGCGACACCATGCAAGTGAATCCTGGAAAGCAACGAGTTTGGGAACGGGGTTGTTTGCCGGGAAATGTTTGGGGGGATTAGGCGATTTTGGGCGGGCGCATGGGTGTTCAGGTGGACGGAGGCTGACGGGGGATCACGCGAGTGGTGCCGTTGGGAATGTGTGCCTCTTCGGAAAACAGCCGACGGTTGACGTTGCTTTCGAGCTCTTCGATCCAGCGACGCAGTTCGGTGCCGTATTCTTCGGCGAGGTCACTTTTGACGAGATCCTTGAGAAATCCGGCAGCACCATCGTCGCACAGCTCGGCCTCTTCGGCCCCGCTGAATCGCTTTTGCGGATTGGGATGCACAAGGCCGCGGAGCAGGCGAATCAGGGCTTCACTGAACTGGAATTCTTCCAGCGGGAGCAGGCCTGGGAGGCGATCGAGCAGATGCAGCTTGGACTGGACCTGCTGATCAAAGCTGAGCCCGGCGAAGGGACGGAAGCCGGAGAGCATTTCGATGAGCATATAGCCGAGGCTGGCGAGGTCGGATTGGGGGGTCGCGCGCTGGCCGGCGAGCACTTCCGGGGCGGCGTATTCCAAAGTGCAGGGCTGGCGGTCGGGAGGACGACCCACCCAGAACGCGGATCCAATATCGATGATTTTTACCTGACCAGTCCGCTTGACCATGATGTTGGATGGTTTCAGGTCGCAGTGAATCAGGCCTCCCCGGTGGAGCGCCGCGATTCCTTCAAGACATTCACGCAGAATGGCTACGGCCATGCCAGGCTTGAGTCGGCAATCGACTTCGCCGGAGGTGATCACGCGCTCATTGATGCTGGCCCAGCGACGTTCCGTCACCGCGTCCTGAACTATTTCAAGGCTGTCTCGACGGAGAATGTGCAGCAGATCAACCCCGTCAATCCACTCCATCTCAAGTACGTAAATTCCCTGGTCGAGCTGAAAAGAGTGAACGTTGACCAGGTGGTCCACCTGAATACGCGCAACCAAGGCCGCCACTTCGGCCATGCGGTACATTTCCTGGTCGTATTGTCCCGGTGATTCAAACGCAGCAGGTGAAAAGAATTTCAACGCGACCGGGATACTGAAAGCGGCCGCGCCTCGACGCTCGGCCAGCATCACGATTCCCTGGCCGCCAGTCCCCAGTCGCTTCAGGAACGCGCGCTCCGACGTCCACTGAATGCCGGGCCGCTGCAGCAGCCCAGTGTACCGCTGTTGCAGTGCCGACACTGCTTCGCCGGCGGGACGTTCGGTTGAGGATGATGTAGTCAGGCGACAGTCGCTTTGCGAAAAGACCAGAAATAAGAGCCAGCACTGGATACTGGCCAGAAATAGCAGATGTGGTCGGCCTGGAAAGCAAAATTCCTGCCGAAACAGGAAAATTCCGGGAGTCTGACGCGGTGGGACTGCCGCTGTGACAGGGTTTGGAACGCAGGACCATCCTGCAAGTCTCTTTCCCCACCTCGCCAGACGCCTCGACAACCGGTGGTGTGATCTGCCAATCGGTGAAATTCGAGGAATTCCCGTTTTTGGGACGAAATTGGACGCCGCGATTCACGCACGCCACAAACTCACCTTGTAAAATCGGCGCTGCTGTCACATTCCTCCCGACTTTACTCTTTCACCCAGCCCGCCCGGCACTGCCGTAATTCGCAGACGTTTGTGCTGGAGTCAAATTTTTGTTCATCTATACTCTTCCGCAAGCTGACGCCTGCATCACCGGGTCGTGGCTGCGTCCCAGAAATCATTCCGTTCGGAGTATCCCCGATGAAACAAATTCTCTGTTTCCTGCTTGCACTGACCTTCACCTGCACCGCCAGCCTCGCAGGGGACAAGGGCTGTTTCCTCTTCCCAGGGAAAAGCTCTAAACGCGCCCCCACCAACTGCGTACCATCACCCGCGACGGCTGCCGCACCCCGGGGCCAGTATTACAAGGCCAAAGACGGCACCGTCCGTGAAATGCGCGCCTACTGGGACGCCGTGAACCGCGCCGATGACGCCGACGCCCTCGAGCCCGCGCTCAAGCAAACTCAGGAAGAACTCGCCGCCGTAAAAACTCAGGCTGAACAGGCCGCTGTTGCACTCGCCGCAGCAAAAGCCGAAACTGAAACGCTCCGCCAGGAACTCGCTAAACTCACCGCCGCTATGGAAGCTCAGACGGCTGATCTGAAAAAGCAGATCGAATCCGCCAAAACTGCAACCGCTGGCCAGAAAGACCGCGCTGACAAAGCAGAAGCTGCTCACAAAGCCGCCATCGATGAAGTCGCCACACTTCGCGAAGACGCCAAACGCAACGCCGAAACACTCGAAAAAACCAAAGCCGAACTCAAAACGGCTCTCGCTGAACGCGATGGCCTCGCCGTGAAGACCGAAACTCTCCAGAAGGCACTTACCGCCGCCGAAACCTCCTCCAAAGAAGCTCAGGAACAACTCGAAAAGCTGAAAAAAGCCGCCGAAGAAGCTGCGAAAAATGCTGACAAACCTGAGCCCGCCGAACCCGGAGATGCCAAACCCGAAGATGCTCCAAAAGCTGAAGGTGATCAGCCAGGCGACAATGCCGGAAACTGAGTCGCTCCAGAATCCTCCATATTCAGCCTCCTCAGCCGCCCGATACAAATCGAGCGGCTTTTCTTTTTGGTCGTCTTCAGCCCTCGCAACTCCTTTCTGACTCCCGATCGTTACCTTTCGATTGACATCCTCCGCACACTTGTATACTCCCGCAAAACCGCTCCCCGTCTTCCCCTCCTCCCGCCAACTGAACCAAATGGAACTTGTCATGTTTGCAGCCGTCAGGCACTCGCGCGTCTCCCGGAACAGACTGATCCTCTGGATCGCGGGATTGCTGCCCGCTCTCCTGCTCCATGCAGACAGCAGCCCGGCTGAAGAGATCCCCGCAACCGCCCAACCGATGACCGGCTGGACTGTTCCCGATACCCGGGCGGTCAGCCACGGAAATCGCCTGTACCTGACGTTCAGCCAGACCCCCGCAAGTGACTTCGTGCTTCGCCTCCCACGACTTGTTTCCGTCGTCCGATCCGCCCGCTGGCTCGAAGGCAGCCCCACAGAACTCAGCGTTCAGCCGGAACCGAAGGAATGGCTCATCCGACTGTCCGGAATTCCCGCGTCGTCCAGCCCAGTGCTCGTACTGACACTGGACGAGCCACCGCGACTGTTCCTGCCGCCGGTCATCCTGCAGGCAAAGGACGGTGCCCTGTTGCTCCGAGCCTGCGAAGCTGAAGTGCAGGGAAAAAATCTGCGCTATGAACCCCAGCCCCACAAGAACACCGTCGGATACTGGAGCGTCACCGAAGACTACGCTCAATGGCACTGCGCCGTCCCGGCTGATGGCAATTACGAAATCGACATTCTTCAAGGCTGCGGTGCCGGTCATGGTGGCAGTCAGGTGGAAGTCAGTCTGCAAAATCACAAACTGCCGCTCACCGTAGTGGAAACCGGACACTTCCAGAATTTCATCTGGAAGTCGCTCGGCCAGGTCATGCTCTCCAAAGACTCTGATTCCATCCTGACCGTCCGCTGCCTCAGAAAACAGGCCGGAGCTGTCATGGATGTCCGCGCTGTCAGAATCACTCCAGCCGGCCGCGACCGAACCATGCAGCCGGAACTGGTCGCCCCGGACCAGCTCCCGAAGTCCTTGAAGCAGACTGAAATCAAGTAAATCACCCCGCAAATGAACGTATGCCAGTGAATTCTCTGGGATTCTCGCTGCAGGTGCCATGCACCTTGACGTTGCAGAATTCCGCAAACGCCACCGCAAACATCCCCGCCGAGCCGCGACCGTCAGGGAGTGAAAGCACCACCAAACCACCTCGCCGGAAATACCAAGGTACATGGCACCCAGCCGGTCCCGCCGCACCGTCTGCAGGGACTGTCCCCGGCGTCAGACCAGGTGATGCGTCGTTGAGCTGCGTCACCCGTGGTTGCACGTTCGTGAACTTCCCGGCAGACCCATCACGGTCCGGCAGGTTCGCATCCGGAATCACAGCATCCGGCGACTGGTCCCCGTTTAAACGAACCGGCCGTCAGTCCACTCGGTCAGCACCGATTGCGGCGACCACGAGGTTCGTCAGCTCCTCTGTGCTTAAAGCGCCACCGAGATCAGGTGTTCGCGCTGCGGGATCGTTCAGCACGGTTTCCACCGCTCGCTGCAGCACCGCGGCCGCTGCAGTGCTGGCAGGTGTGTGCAGCCAGTCCAGCATCATGCGAGCCGACAGCAGCATCGCAACGGGATTGGCAATGCCTTTCCCCGCGATATCCGGCGCGGTGCCGTGACACGGCTGAAACACGGCGGTGTTCGGGCCGATATCAGCAGACGGGGCCATACCCATGCCCCCTACGAGGGCCGCGGCGAGATCGCTGAGGATGTCACCGAACATGTTCTCTGTCACCAGCACATCAAAGGTCTGCGGACGACGCACCAGAAACAAAGCCGCGGCATCCACGTAGATCCGCTCCACTCGCACATCCGGATACTGCTCGGCCACTTCATCGAACAGCCGTCGGAAAAAGACCATTGAAGGCAGCACGTTGGCCTTATCCACCAGTGTCAGCAGTCCACGACGTTGCCGGGCGAGGTGGAAGGCATCATGAAACAGCCGCAGGCTGCCTCGCCGCGAGACCAGCAAACGGTCTGACACTTCTTCGGTGGAAAATGGCCCGGGCTGCAGCCGCGACGAAAACAACCCCTCAGTGCTCTCACGCAGAATTACGAAATCAATGTCACCGGCGGCCACACCCTTGAGCGGGCAGTCAGCTGCGTGGTACAGCCGCGCCGGACGCTCGCCTCGGTACAGCTCGAACTGCTCCCGAATGTCAATCTGTGGCGTGAGCTCACGACCGCCGGGCCAGCGGACGTCCGGCAGACCCATAGCCCCCAGCAGCACAGCATCGGCGGTCCTGCAGGCCTCCAGAGTCGATCCAGGCAGAGCCTCGCCATTGCGGCGAAATTCCGCTGCCCCTGCCGCGAATGTTTCGCACCGCAATTTCAGCTGCCGATCACGGATTTGCAGCGCATCCAGCACCTCCATCGCTGCCCGCATCACCTCGATTCCAATCCCGTCCCCCGGCAGGACGGCAATTTGAAAGATGGACTGATCAGCTTTCGAAACGGTCATTGGCCGGCTCCGCGGGTGCAGACGATGAACACCACCGGTTTATAGCGGCTGCTGTCGGGAATTGAACCATTCCATGTCCAGTGTTTCGCTTCACGAACACTCACCGGGGATATCCCGTTAATCATTCTGAACGCCCGACGATCTCGATGTGTCGGCAACAGTCGCTCATGCCGTTCATAAAATCAAGTGGCGTAGTACCTTACGCCGAATGCCACGCCACACTCAGGAATTGCAGGACTCGCGGCGCTCCATCTGCAACGCGCTCACAGTACACTGCGCTCATGCGGTCACTCAGCATCTCCCCTTCTCTGCCCGACCGCATTAAGTTTGACACAGCGATGGATCATGGACATGCACGCGCTGAAGTCCCTGTTTCTACAGTTTTTTGGCCCTCGTCGGCTACGGCGAAAGCTCTTTAACGGCACACGCGCACTTCAATCGCTGGAACCGCGTTGTCTTCTGACCACAGCGTTCTCGCTGACCGACAACGAACAACTGCTTCTCGAACTGATCAACCGCGCCCGATCAAATCCGGGTGCTGAGGCTGCTCTGTTCGGTATCGGACTCAACGCAGACCTCGCGCCCGGCGAAATCTCTGATACGCCCAAACAACCGCTCGCCCCCGTGCAACTGCTCAATAATGCGTCCGCCGGCCATGCCGCGGACATGCTTGCGAAAGACTACTTCTCTCATCAGTCGCAGGGCAGCGGCAAGTCGGCTTCCGACCGCGCTGCTGACCAGGGCTACGTGGGGGCTGTCGGCGAAAATCTTTCGTGGGGCGGAAGCACAACTTCGATCGACAGAATCCAGCACGTCTACGATCGCCATCAGGCACTCTTCAAAAGTGCCGGGCACCGCCGCAACATGCTCCGGGATTACTGGCAGGAAAGCGGCGTCAGCCTGCAGTACGGTCAGTTCACTGCCGGTGGCTCCGTTTACAACGCCTCCATGGCCGTGGAAAATTTCGGTGATCGCAACGGTGCGCAGTACATCACCGGAGTCGTCTACGCAGATACCACCGACAACGACTTCTACGACATCGGCGAAGCAGTCCGCTCAGGCACCATCTCGGCAACTCACCTCGCCACCGGGCAAAAAGTCAGCACCACTCTCAGCCCATCCGGTGGCTACGCCCTGCAGGTCTCAGCAGGTGAATGGTCCGTGGAAGCCGTGTACGTGTATGGTGGGCTCAGTGTTCGTGCCGTGCGGTTCGCCCAGGTCTCCACCAGCAACGTCAAGCTGGACTTCGAACGCTTCACCACCGGAACACCCGATCAGCTTTCGCTCAGCCTGAGTCGAACGACCATTGGCGAACGCGGCACCGACAGCACTGCAGTGCTCACAATCACACAGGCTGTCACTCAAAGTGTTCCGATCACAGTGCATCTTTCCACGACGGCTTCCGACGCAGTTCAGCTTCCCGGCACCGTCGTCATCCCCGCTGGTCAGCTGGCCGTCACGGTGAACGTGCAGGGCGTGGAAGACGACCGCATCGAACTGCCGCAACAGGCCGGAATTACCGTTCTGGTCTACGGACTCGGTTCCGTCCAGACCTCGCTTTCGGTAATCGATCGAACCTTTCCCCGCCTGCCATCTGCCGTACAAATCGTACAAACCGCCCGCCCCGTGATTTCCTGGCTGCCCGTTTCCAACGCCAGCACCTACGAAGTCTGGGCTGATAACACGTCTACTGGTGAAAAACGCGCTGCATCGGCAAGCAACGTTGTTGGTACATCGTGGACACCCCCCAGCGACCTCGCCCTGGGTAACTGGACCTTCTATGTCCGCGCCATGACCAGTGACGGTCGCCGCAGTTTCTGGAGCCTTCCTGCGGTCTGGCAGGTTCGCCCTGTCCCCTCAATCGTCGGCTCCGGCCGCACCGAATTTCGCTCCGCTGCCACCCTGAAATGGAACTCGATGGTCGGTGCAGCAGACTGGGAAGTCTGGGTTGACAGCGTTAATCCACGCGTTTCTCAAATCGTCCGTCGCTCAGGACTCACCGGCACCTCGCTTCAGCTCCCGGAACTCCCGGTTGGACGCTATACCTACTGGTTCCGCGCCCGAAATGCTCGCAATGAGTTCACTCCCTGGAGCCCCGCCGGCAACATCACAATCACCGACCGCGTCGCCGGTATTGTTCCGGTCAGCACCGTGTTCAACTCAGACCTGAAACTCCAGTGGAACAGCCTCCCGGGTGCAGATACCTACGACGTCTGGATCGATGACCGAACCCGAAATGTTCCCAGCGTGTATCGCAACCCCAGTGTCCGCGGAAACTCAGTGACCATCGCTGGACTCCTTCCAGCTGCACTTCGCATCTGGATCAGAGCCCGCGACCTCTCCGGAGCACTCCATGTCTGGAGCGGCGCCGTTGACATCCTCACACAAATGCCTTCCGTCATCATCAGCCCCGCAAGTCTCAGCCAGAACTCTCCGCTTACGCTTCGCTGGATCACTGTCGCTGGCGCTGTCAGGTACCAGCTGCAACTCACCGATTCCCAGGACAGCACGCTCTTCACCAACAACGATATCTCGGGCACTCAGTTAACCATCCCCGTGGCGGTTGCCGCAGGTCGTTATCGTGTCTGGCTCGCTGCCGTTGATTCAGCAGGCTCCATACTCAACAGCACTCCATTTGACCTTCAAATCGCAGAGAACTCATTTTCCAGTGGCCACGAATCGCAGTTGGACGCTCCAATTCTCACACGGCTGCCGCAAACGGTGAATCTGAACATCAGGGACGAATTCAGCGATCCCCGACCGAGGTTTTCCAGACCGCCTGAAGCAAATGCCTCTGCATCATACGAATCAGCGACATCAGCCACTGAACACCAGGGGCAATGCCGCCAGGCACCAGCACATTTGGCAGGTTCAACCGAAGTTGCCAATCCTGATGCCAGACCGGTTCACCTGACACCAGACCTCAGGAATCCGGCACTTGACCACCTGTTTGCGGGATGGGAACAGCAGTTCGAATTGCGGTCAATTACCCAGTAATCGCCGTCTTCGATGGCTCTGATACCCCCATTTTGCCCGTTTTTTCCATTCGACAGAAACTCAATTGCCATCAATGACAGTACCGATGTCCGCTTGACAGACCCGTTTTGACAGCTTGTAATTCCAAATTCGCGAAAGGCCAGTAGACTGTGGGAAGTCGACTGCTCTTTCTGGTTTCCTCAGAATATTCAGACCGACACGGCATTCACGGGTCTCCGCGGGGGCGGATGTCCGATCAAAAGGGCTGTGTCGATTGATTTTCAGGGGATTTGCAAAGGGTGATTCGTGGGGAATCACTGCTTGCTGTCATCGAGGAGGATTCTTCGAAGTTAAATCTGGGTCGGACGTTCGAATCAGGACGAAAGCATTCGCGCGTTCAGCATAGGGTGTACCATGGCTGGGCTTCAACATACCCGCGTGGTGGTCACAGGCGTCGGAGTCGTTTCGCCGATCGGTATCGGCAACGAAAAATTCTGGGACAGCCTGATCCACAACCGCTCGGGAATCGACTATCTGACTTCAGTTCCAGCCGAAGGGCTTCCTTCGGCCTTTGGTGCTGAAGTTCGTGATTTCGATCCTGTCCGCTATCTTCGTGATCGCAAATTCCTCAAAGTCATGTGCCGTGACATCCAGCTGGGTGTCGCATCTTCCACGCTCGCGGTTGAGGACGCAGGGCTTGCTTCCGGACAGGTGGACCCGCAGCGATTCGGAGTCGTATTTGGCGCTGGTCGGATGACCTGCCATCCCCAGGAACTCGCCGCCGTCGTGGAAGTCTGCCGCGAAAATCAGGAATTCCAAATCGATCGCTGGGGTGCCGAAGCCGTAGGTCGCATCGCCCCGCTGTGGCTCCTGCGACAACTCCCCAACATGCCGGCCAGCCACGTATCCATCGACCACAACGCCTGTGGTCCCAATAACACAATCACCTGCCGCGATGCCTCCGCCCTGCTGGCCCTCTCCGAAGCCGCTCGCGTCATCAGCGCCGGCCGTGCCGATGCGATGATCGTCGGCGCCTGCAGTTCAAACATTCACCCTGTTGACATTGCCAAGTTCCACAGCTTCGAAGGTCTCTCCCGACGCACCGACGACCCCACTCGAGCCTGTCGCCCATTTGACTTTGAACGCGACGGAACTGTCGTCGGTGAAGGTGCTGCTTCATTCCTGATCGAAAGCTACGAACACGCGGTCCGTCGCGGAGCCGACATCTACGCCGAGGTGCTGGGCACCGGCGCCGGCTGCGACGGTCGCGGTGCTGCCAACGAATCCGCAGGACTCGGACTGGTCCGTGCCATGGAATCTGCCATTGCCATCGCCGGTATCACCCCCGCTGATCTTGGACACATCAACGCACAGGGCAAAAGTACTCAGCCGGACGACATCGTAGAATCGCGTGCCTACCACCGCGTCTTCGGCAACCTCGCGGTTTCAATCCCCGTAACCGCACTAAAAAGCTACATCGGTCACTTCGACGCCGGTGCTGGCGCCGTCGAACTCGCAGGCACCTTGCTGTCGCTCAAACACGGGTTCCTCCCAGCGACACTCAACTACGAATTCCCCGACCCCCGCTGCCTGCTCAACGTCGCTCGTGGCGAAGCACAGAAGCTCAAAAATCGCACCGCGATCACGGTGAACCGCACTGCCATGGGCCAAAGCGCCGCAGCCGTACTCAGAGCCCTCTGAGGTTGCTGGACCTGCCAAACGGGCGCGCAGAATAACCGGTGGATTGACTCCACCCTGGATCCCTGTCATTCAGGAGTTCGAAACAGGTCACCTCCCGTTCACGTCCCTCGGCCCGATCTGCCCTTTGAGCCGCCGCTCGCGTACTCGGTTCAGGCGTTTCAAATTTGTTCCAACGTCGCGACAGCCACACAGCGGAACGACTCGCTGCTGCAAAACTCTCCTCCACCATGAGATGTTGCTGAGATGATGGCGGAGTTGCGCAATTCAGCAGGCGTCTTCGCACAGAGCCCGAATCTCTTCCTCTGAAGGTTCATCTGACAGCGCTCTGTCACTTCGAAGAGTTGGGCACACGCAGGGCCAGCGGCGAGCAATCTGAGCGTCGTCAAAGGTTGAAAGGAACTCGGGACGTGATTGCAGAACAAGTGTGATTTCGCTGTGAGTCACCGCTTCCAGCGGTTCTGACGAACAAGCCAATCCTGCCACCGCCACCATCCCATCCGCGGGGACAGTCCCCGCAATCGGGTTGCCCAGTAACGATTGTAACTGACTTCCGGGCTCCAGCAGTTCTGACGAACAGACCGATCCTACCGCCACCGCCACCATCCAATCTGCGGGGACAGTCCCCGCAGCCGGGTTGCTCGGTAACAATTGTTACTGATCTCTGGTTTCCAGGCAGTTTTGGGTGGGGCATCGGCAGAGATGCAAACGCGGGGGATGCGAACAAGGGATGTCCCGGACGTCGGAGGTTTATCGGGTTCTGTCCATCAACCGGCTTTGCTGGTTGAATTGGCTTTTGGTGCCGATCACGTCGATTCGTCGCAAGATAGTTTGGGACATCTTATTTCCGCGTAGCGTCTAAGGCGTGCGGGGATATCAATCGCCCGGTCACGGTTCATAACCGCCCGGGCAGCGTTACGTCAGGGTTGCACCAGGGATGTTACCGGTCAAATTCTTGCCGTCCCGCTGGGCAGCTCAACGGGGACTTCCATCGATCGCCCGCCGGGACCGGCTTTCGGTTGCGACAATTCGCCGTTATTCCTGCGGAAGTAATCAGAGCGCAAGTCCAGCTGCTCGCGATCATAGCTGGAGCCGAAGGCGTCGCGAAGAGGGGCTGTCACGGGTCGGAATGGATCGGCCGGCTGAGTATGTTCTTTTGCGCGTGATACGCCGGGAACGGGTGCTGTGACGGGCGCTTTCGGCCTCGTAATGGCCGGCTTTGGCTCCAGCGGCAGCGGCAGCGGCTGCGGGCAGCGGCCGTTCGGGCAGTTGGTGGCGATTCCGGGTTGCGGGCAGTTTCCGCCGGGACAGGGAGCCGATCGGGGCCGGCCAGTCCACTGCTGCGGGATTGGCAGTCCTAAAAACCCTCGCTGCGGCGGCTGTGCACTTGTTCGTGGTGGCGGAGCAAACCAGCCATCGGCTGCCGTGGCAACTGCCGGGCCGACGCTGACGCAGAACAACACGCTGAATGCCAGTCGAATGACAACGACGCGAATCATCTGAGCACCTTTGAGTTCGAGCCTCAGCAGCCGTGAAGACCGTTTCCACAGGACTGCTGTTCTGTTTCCTGCAATCGCGAAACTCATGCCGATCTCGCTTTGCCCACTTTATTGAGCGATTTCCGCGGAATTTGAGGATCTGCAGTCTTTTGTGAACGGCTGGCTGTCGTCAGACGGACTGCAACCGCCATCGATTTTGCAACACCCTTGATTTCCGGTTGCCAGAAGTCCGGTTGGGGCTTAGTGTTCTCCAGGATTCACAGGCTTTTCGGAGCGTTTGCATGACAGATTCAGGGCAGCCGACGGACGTCGAGGAGATTCAGAGCGATGAGGTTGTGGGGCGCGCGATTCGCTGGTCGCTCGCAGTGCTCGCACTGCTGCTGGTCTGCGGCGGCGGTGCCTGGTTTTTCCTGCGTCCCGTCGATGCTCCAAAACCCGGTCCGGCTCCAGAGACACCACTGGCGGAAGTCCGGGCGGCTCCGACCGTGACCATTCCTCGCATCCCCTTCACTGACATCACGGAGACGGCCGGAATCGACTTTGTGCATACCAACGGTGCGGAAGGCGAAAAGCTGTTGCCTGAGACCATGGGCGGTGGCGGCGCGTTTTTCGACTTTGACGGCGACGGTGATCAGGACCTGCTTTGCGTGAATTCCAGTATCTGGCCTTGGTCAGCGAAGAAGCCGCCAGTCCTGCCCACGTCGGCATTGTACGCCAACGACGGCACCGGGAAATTCACGAATGTGACTGCCGGTTCGGGGCTTGATGTTCCCCTGTACGGCAATGGCGTGGCCTGTGGCGATGTGGACAGTGATGGTGACACGGATGTGTTCATCAGCTGCCTTGGTCCCAACCAGCTCTTCCTTAACGATGGCGGAGGCCGGTTCACGTGTGTGACAACCGCGGCCGGTGTGGCGGGCGAATCGACAGCGTGGAGCACCAGTTGTGGTTTTTTTGATGCGGATCTGGACAGTGACCTTGATCTGTTTGTCTGCAACTACATCCAGTGGGATCGTGAAACTGATGTCGGCATGAATTTCACACTCGATGGGCAGCTCAGGGCTTACGGCAGGCCCACGGATTTCAAAGGTGCCTTCCCGTATCTCTACCTGAATGACGGCAAAGGAGTCTTCACGGAGGTGTCTGCAAAAGTCGGAGTTCAGGTGCGGGATCCGAATACCGGTGCGGCCGCCTCAAAATCACTCGGACTCATCTTCCCTGAAATCAACGGCGATGGCCGCCCCGATATTCTGGTTGCAAATGACACTGTTCAGAACCTGTTATTTCTGAGCCAGGCGGATGGCACCTATCGCGAGAATGCCGTTGGCGCTGGTGTGGCTTTTGACAACGCTGGTGTGGCTCGAGGTGCGATGGGAGCTGACTTCGGTCGATTCCGCAATTCACCGGCGATCGGGATCGCGATCGGGAACTTTGCCACAGAGATGACGGCTCTGTACGTGTCTGAATCAGCCACCGACGAATGGCCTGTGTTTCGGGATGAGGCGGTGTCCAACGGGATTGGCCCGGTCACTCGTACGGACCTGAAATTCGGCGTGCTGTTTCTCGATGCTGACCTCGATGGGCGGCTGGATCTGTTTGAAAACAATGGTCACCTGGAAGAGGACATCCGCATCGTTCAGTCCAGTCAGCAGTACGAACAGCCCCCGCATCTACTCTGGAACTGCGGTGCTGAACAGGAAACCGAATTTGTCATGCTGACAGCCGAACAGACAGGCGCAGACTTTCAAAAACGTATGGTCGGACGGGGTGCATCCCTTGCCGATATTGACGGTGACGGTGACCTTGATCTTGTCCTGTTCTCCTCCGGGCGACCCCTGCGATTGCTCAGAAATGATCAGCAGCTCGGCCATCACTGGCTGCGACTGCGTCTTCAGGGAGTTCAGTGCAACCGCGAGGCGATTGGTGCCCAGGTTGATGTCCAGCTGCCGGGCGGGATTGTTCTGAGTCGAACCGTTACGCCCACCCGCAGTTATCAGTCACAGGTCGAGCTGCCCGTGACGTTTGGCCTTGGGGAGTGCAGCCGCCCCGAGCGGATTACGGTCATCTGGCCGGGTGGGCAGCGACAGGAAGTGCCAGTGGAGCCTGTTGATCAGCTTCGAGTGGTCATACAGGAGTAATCAGGTCCGTGGATATGCGAACCGAACACGAAATCGAACTCCGGGTGCGTTACAGTGAAACGGACGCGATGGGCTTCCTGCATCACTCGCGGTACATCACCTACTTTGAAATTGGCCGCACAGAACTCTTTCGCGCCGACGGCGGCGACTATCGACGTATGGAAGAGCTGGGCCTGTTCTTCGTGGTGGTCAAAGTAGAAGCTCGCTACCGTCGCCCCGCCCGCTATGACGATCTGCTCAGACTTCGCACCACACTCACCCGCCGCACATCCGTAAGACTGGAACATCGCTACGATCTCTTCCGCGGCGATGAGCTGCTCGCTGAAGGCTCATCCATGCTGGCCTGCGTTGATCGCCAGGGACAACTGCAGCAAATCCCCGACGACCTCATTGCTTTCACTCAGCCACCCCTGAATACGGATCCCCACGACCACTCGGAGACCGCCCAGTGAAACGCATCGACTTCGTCAGCCCCGG
This sequence comes from Planctomycetaceae bacterium, assembly GCA_046074645.1. Lineage (GTDB taxonomy): Bacteria > Planctomycetota > Planctomycetia > Planctomycetales > Planctomycetaceae > SXXK01. The sequence goes on from JBJTOP010000356.1 coordinate 46,040, forward strand.
AGCTCGTCTGGAAGAGGCCCTGCAACAACTGGAAGCCTCCTGGCAGGTTGCTCGACGCGACTGGAGCGACCAGGTGAGTCAGCGTGTGGAAGACGAGTACCTGCTGAAGATCCGCGCTCAGGTGCGACTGCTGCTGGATGGCATCGGCCGCACAGCAACAGTGCTGCGTAAAGCCGAGCAGGAATGCAGGCACCCGCGTGAAAAGTAGACTGGAATGACGCGCGGCCGATGTCGATCGACCCTGTGCCGCCCTCAACATAACCGGGCCGAATCAGTATCGCGATTTCAGCGACTGCAGACTTCCTGAGTACGTTTGCCATGCGTTTGCTCCTTGAGCAAGCGGACTGCTAAAAGGGTGCGTGACAGATACGCCTTGGCCTCAGGTGGCTGGTTTCGGACACCCAATGACAATCAGGTCACGGACATCCCACCCGTCAGGTCGAATTGAAATCGTCGCTGGTCCGGACGCATTCAGCGCGCCTGGCAAGCAACAAGCCTGTTGATGGCCCAGAGCGATAAATCCCGGGGGTTCGGGGGCTGGCCCCCAACATCCCTGCAAACCGTTCCTGCAAGTTTCCTGTCTGCTCTTCAGGATCCCCTCTCCAAAGCCGACCCCGGAAAATGAATCGCTCTGTACACGGTTACGACGTCTGTTTGATGTTAAGACTCATTCTGATCAGCGGTTTTCAACAGTCATTAACCCCGCAGTCGTTTTCTCGCAGACTCTTCTTATGATGACATCTCAGGCAAAGCGTGTGGTGATCGCGGGGGGGAGCGGATTTCTTGGAGTGTCTTTGGCGTGGCACCTGGCGGCTGCTGACTGGCGCGTGACGATTCTGTCTCGAAATCGGCCGCGTCCGGAGGGGCCGTGGGAACATGTGGCGTGGGATGGCAGAAACCTGGGCCGATGGGCTGGATGTCTGGATGGCGCGGCCGGGCTTGTGAATCTGGTCGGGCGTACTGTGGACTGTGTCAAGACGCCCGACCACTGCGACGAAATTCTGCGGTCTCGGGTGGAGGCCACCCGGGTGCTGGGAGTCGCCTGTCGGTCGGTCACGACGCCTCCGCCAGTATGGGTGCAGATGAGCACCGCTCATATTTATGGTGATCCGCCGAGCGTGTGGTGTGACGAGGACAGTCCGACAGGTTATGGGCTGGCCCCTGCGGTCGGGATCGCGTGGGAGAAAGAGTTCGCGGAAGCATTGCATTCAGAGCAGCGTGGCGTCGTGTTGCGGACAAGCTTTGTGATTGGCAGGAACCGCGGCGCCGGAGGCGGTGCGCTCTCCAAACTTGAGCCACTTGCACGGTGTGGTCTTGGCGGTACGGTCGGCAGCGGTCGACAGGGGATGAGCTGGATTCACGAACTGGATATGAACCGACTTTTTGAACGCGGCCTCACCGATGGCAGGATGGCAGGCGTCTACGTGGCAAGCAGTCCGAATCCGGTGAGTAATGCAGAGTTCATGCGAAGTCTGAGGCGGGCAGTGCCGTGGCCAAAGTTGCCGCTTGCCCTGCCAGCATTCACATGGATGGTGCGAATCGGTGCGCCGCTCCTGCTGCGCACAGACCCGGAAATTGCGCTGTATGGCCGCTACGTGAGGAGCACCCGACTTGAGCGGGAAGGATTTGTATTCTCTTACCCCCGACTCCCCGAGGCACTCGAGGCCTGCTTCATCGAGCCAAATTGAAATGCAGGAACAGGCACAGAAGCAGACCTGTGACTGCTCTGGTGTCACGGTGGCCCTGCTGTTTTCGAAAAGTTTTCTGATCTTCGCCAACAAAGCCGGTCCCGCGCGACTGGTTCCCGCCACTGCTCGGGCTGGATGTGCTCTGCCTCGCGTCCGCTGGCGGTCAACAGGGGCCGATGTTCGCTGCAGCTTGATCGAGTCACAAAAACGCAGTGTGGCGTGCGGTCGATGTCAATCGGCCGGTCAGGCTTTGGTGCGCTCCTGATGCAGTTCTGGCCACGTTGTCACGCACCGTTACCGGGGATTGACATCCCCCGCACGCCTTGTCACGGTGGAGCGGATCCAAAGAACGAAATCAGGTGTCCGTAACACCGTTTCACCGTCCCAGGCTCGCCCGTCCGGGTTTTTACCTGTCCTTTCACACGATTCCAGAGCACTTCAAGGCCACTGGACTGCCGTCCTACCTCATTTCCCGGGTGTCTTCGACTGCGGGGACTGTCCCCGGTAGCGGCACCGTCGTTGTAGTTTCTGTGGACTCTTCGGATTGTGACGATTCTACCGTCCAGCCAACCGCCACTGTTTCACGCCCGCCGCCGTGTCCGCGGGGACTGTCCCCGGTGTTGCACCAAATGATGCGGTTGCCAATAAA
>JBJTOP010000357.1:0-4091 GCA_046074645.1 Planctomycetaceae bacterium
CAAGTTTACCGAAGCGGCCGTGGCCACTCAGGCCGCAGAAAAGCTGGCCACCGATCAACCTCTCTGGTGGATCCTTGCGTTCGCAGGACTTGGAATGCTGCTGTTCGAGTGGTGGTACTTCCAGCGAGCAAGAAACGCGGAGTGAGGCGATGGCGGGCAGTTCCGCCTGGCTGCTCTGCATCCGTCATGGACTGCCGCTGCATTTCACGGTCGCTGACAAGGCACCGGACTCCCACACCGGCTTCTGAAGTCGATAAGCCGGCTTGAAGGCCACGTCCCGGAACGGTTCCTGGTAGAGCACGGTGGCTGAGGACGAGAAGGGTGGCACCAGCCACATCCATTTCCCGGCCGGTTCGCGGCCAGCGGACTGTTCGTTGCGACAGAATTCCAGGAATTCGTGGCAGACCGTATGGTGATCCGCCATTTTGACTCCGGCGCGGTCAAACGAATGCAGCACAGCCTCATGCAGCATCAGCATGGTGCGATCGCGCCAGAGCGTTCGGTCGCTGGAAATGTCCAGTCCAAGTCGTTCGGCAAGTTCCGGGAGCAGATCGTAGCGGTTGGTGTCGGTCAGATTTCGGGCGGCAATTTCGGTATTCAGATACCAGCCGTTGAAAGGGGCGAAGCGATACATGACACCACCGGCATCGAGCGCCATATCGGAGACGGCGGGGATTGCGTACCACTTCAGCGATCGCTGGGCAAACCACGAGTGCTGAGGGTGCGACAGTGGCACTTCATAGCGGCAGTCGGCGGGAAGTTCGTAGAGCCTGGGACCGTGTTCGGCGGTTTCGACAATGAGTGGCAGGAGGTCGAAATCTGTGCCGGGCGGTTCCCAGCCCAGCTGCCTGATCCGCTCCGTCACCGCGTTCTGTGCCGGATCGCCGACCTGGCGACCGGAGCGCAGACGATAACCAGCATACCTGAGCAGTTGCGGGTTCCAGATCCGCGGGCCGGGGACATCCCGCGTACCGGGCGAAAACACCGTGATTGCAGGTCTCAAATCGCCCTGATTCCATGCAAACCGCAAGTGTTCGAAGAGCGCTTCAGCGATCAGATCCGGGTTTGTGAAGTGTCTGCAGTCGCGCAGGTGCAGGCCTTTCCAGTAAAGCCGGCCGACGCAGCGTTCGGCATTTCGCCATGCGACCTGAGCGGCGAAGCCGAGTTCTTCCGGGGTTTTGTGCCAGACACCGGATCCGGCAATTTCGTCACGGGCCGCGGCCATGCGTTCTTCCAGACTGCATCTGCCGGGGTATTCTGCGTCGAATTCCCGCAGGAATTGTTCAGCCTGAGCTTCCGCGGGGAGTTTGGTTTTGAGCGGAATCGGAGGCCCCGCCGGGCAGGTCGGAACGAAGCCTTTCTTCCGCCATGTTCCCGGCCCTGTTCGCGGGCCTTCACCGCGCTGCGGGTGATCAAAGCTGTCGGCTCGAATGAGCACTTCAGGGAGCAGTGCGAGCGCATCCGTGGCCATCCGGTTAAAGTCCCCCGGTCCGCAGACAATGACTTCTGCCGGCCCCAGTGGTGCGACGAAAGCTTGCAGTGCAGCGGCGGTGAGCCGTCCATGTTCGGCGGTTGAATGTGCGTGGAACTGAATCCGTCCGCCAGCTGCGGCATGATGCAGTTCGTCAAGACAGGCAGCCGTTTGCGGTGTGCGGAAGCTGTAAAGAACGTGGATTCTTCTGGTCACTGCCAGTGACCGTACACCGGCAATGGCGGGAGTCACGCCAATCCCGGCGACGATGTAGACCAGCGGCCGGGAATCGTCGGGTGCCGGGCAGACATCGCCCGTCGGCGGGAAGACTCGGAGCAGGTTGCCTGAGGGAGCGGTGCTGAGCCAGTTGGAAAAGAAACCGTTGTGCTCCAGTTTGACGCCCAGCTCGTATTCATCCGGTGTCCAGCCGATCAGAGTATAGGGGCGACCGATCCAGGTGCCCTCAATGAGAGCCTCAATCCGAATGAATTGCCCGGCCCGTGCCGCTGGCAGGGCTTTATCGGCGATCGATTCAAGACGAACGCGGATTGCTCCGGCTGCCAGGGACTCGCGACGCAGGCGGCAGAGATGGAGTTCGAGTTCACCCAAAAACAGTGGCAGTCGAGCCTTGCAGCCGCCACAGATTCCACCTGCCCCGGTCATGCGAGTCAGTTCTTCCACGGTCGTGGCGGTCCGCGCGGCCGCGCGAAGTTTCTGGGCGGTCGCATTCGTGCACGTACAGATGACCTCCGCCCCAGCCGGCGTTCGGGAAGCGGCGTTTTCCAGGAGGAGTTCACCGGTGGACTGAAAAGCCCGCTGCTGCCATTCCGCCAGCGCACCGCCACGAAGCACAAGCGACATTGCGGCAGGAAGTTCCGGCCAGTCGCCAGTCGCCGTAAACCCAGTCAGCCTGCCCCGCGCTGTCAGCAGCAGCAGTCGGCTGCGGTCGGGGGAGGCGAGGGTGATTACGTCGCCGGAAGATTCCTGCCTGGCCGCTTCCAGCCGCGGCAGTTGCGGAAAATACCGGACCCGTACCCTGACACCTGAAGACAATGAGTAATCGCTGACAATACAGGGCTGGTGATCGACATGAGCAAGATAGCGGTAGACCGTGCCGAGTTGTGGCAGGCGGTGGGCAGAGGCAAGGGCAGTCAGGATGGTTCCCAGCTCGCCACCCTGCTGCTGGCAGGACCGGAGCACCGCGGGGTCGATTGTCAGCACCTCCGCGGAAACCACTGCGGTCGCCGTCTCGCGACGTGGTTCTCTGCTGAGCACTTCCTGCTGGCCGAAGAGCAGACCTGCGCGAATGGTTTCGGATGGCTGCGTACTCCCCATGGCCGTCAGCGACACTTCTCCGGCAAGCAGAAACCACGCGCAGCCAGCCTCGTCTCCGGACCGGTAGATGACAGAGCCCGCAGAGAATTGCCGGACCGTGCCCTGCATCGCCACTGAGGGATCTGCGAGGTGTCTGAGTTCAGTGGCCAGCACTCCCAGTTTGTTCAGTGCATAACGGACAGCCTGCGATGACAGCCGCTCTGAAGCCTGAGTATCTGCTGCCAGCAACTTTCGAAATTCTGTACCCGGCAGCACCGCAACAGCGGATGCTTCCAGCATCAGCACCGATGCACTGCGGAATTGTCGACCCTCGAGAAAAGCCTGTTCACCAAGCAGTTGCCCCGGGGTTCCAACCGTTTCAATCACACGCAGACGCCGCTCTGCATCCTGAGCGTAAATCCCACACCGCCCGCGAAGCAGAACGAACAAATCAGTTGCCGATTCGCCCTCCGCCATCAGAATCTCGCCCGCCTGCAATTGCCGGAAAACAACGCGTTCCAGCAGTGGCTGCAGCTGATCGGGGGGCAGATTGGTGAATAGCCGCTGCAGTGCTGTGCGGAGTATCTGCGGAGCATCGCCGAAGGACTGATTTTCGTCTTGCTTCTCATTTGCCATGGTGCGTCCCTCAGCAATGCTGCCTGACTCCGGTCGGATTCCTGCTCCTGAACATCGAAACTTCTGAGAATCAGGTCAAGCGAAAAGCAGGTGCAAATTTGGCCGAATATCACAAAAGTGTCTGCCGAGGCCGTGGCACGGACATCAACCTGAAACCACACCCCCAATTCCACCCATTGAACGTTCGTTGGAACTTTTGTCCGTCGATTCTCCGATTTACAGAAATTTTTCTGATTTCCGCGATTGACAACCTGCCGATGACGAATCATCATCAGTTTTAAGAAACGAGGCATTTCGTTTTCTCACCCGCGCCACGCATTTACCCACGCCTCTCTCCGCTTCCTGTCTTCCCTCATGGCCGCTGCTGCCCCCCGCCGTACTCCTGCAGTCCGGTATCTTTTTCCTGCTTGGGGTTGGTCTTCAGTTGGTCCACTCGCTTTGACGTCCCATCCAGCGGAACTGCGCTCTCAGGGACGTGCCCCAACGTACTAATGTCCATCACCGTAGCCACCTTCCGCCTGTCAGTACCACTGGGGCTATCAGATGGCTCGGTTGTCATTTTATGTCTGCTTTCACAGGAGTCTCCCACATGACAAGGCCTAAAGCACTCCGTGGCTTTACGCTGATCGAGTTGCTGGTGGTGATCGCGATCATCGCCATTCTCGTCGCG
>JBJTOP010000358.1:0-12681 GCA_046074645.1 Planctomycetaceae bacterium
AAACGAAAAAGCGGCTTCCGGGAGAAGGCCTTCCGGAAGCCGCGGTGGATGAGTCATCAGCAATTCCGAGCGATGGCAGGAAGCGGCCAGCGTTTCGGTTCTGCCGTTATTCGATCAGCGATTCAGGCCGAACAGACCTGCCAGCCCGCCGCTCTTGCGAGGAGCGTTGTGCAGGCGGGAGGGGAAGAAGGCCTGAGGTTCCGGAGTTGCCGGGGCTGCAGGAGATGCTTCCTGAGCTGGGGTGCTGACGCCGGGATCAGCAGCAGGCACGCTGCCACAGGCACCGTTGCCGCAGCCGTCGGTGCAGCCGTTGCAGCAGCCATCGACAACTTCGTAGCCGCAGGCTTCGAGAGCTTCTTCAGCCTGACGACGAACTCCGCGGTCGCAGTCGGCCAGAGCACAGGTCAGGGCAGACACTGTGGTCGGGCTGCAGCAGCAGCGATTGGAGCGAACGGCGTCACCGATTTCGTCAGCGGCTTCGGCACGAACGCGTTCGTCAGTGTCATTGAGACCGTAGACGAAGGCGTTCATGATTTCCGGATAGCAGCCGCAGTCGTAGCTGCCGAGCTTGTCGATGGCGTTGCGACGATTTTTGGCGTAGCAGTCGGTCATCGAAACATAGATCAGCTGGGCCACTTTGCAGGCGTCTTCACGGTTGCATTCGCCACAACCTTCACCGCAGGCTGCAGGTGCAGCACAGGCGGGGTCGCAGGGGGCTGCACAGCCGGGATCAGCCGGAGCACAGCAACCTGGATCAACTGGTGCAGCGCAGGCCGGGTCGGCTGGAGCGCAGCAGCCTGGATCGACTGGGGCGCAGCAACCCGGATCAACCGGAGCGCAGCAGCCTGGATCGGCGGGAGCACAGCAGCCCGGATCCGTCCCGCATCCGTCATCACAGCACGGTGGCTTGATGTCGGAGCATTTCCGCTGGTACGTGTACACGTTGGTGTGACACGGACGAGCAATTGCTGGTTTGCAAGGTGCTGGCTGACAATCTTCAGCACAGCCGCAGCCCTTACCACCGCCGAGTCCGAAGAGTCCGGCGTCAGCCGAACCCATCATGCCGGACATGGCAAGACCTGCAGAAAACATCCATGACCACTTCATACGAATCTCTCTCCTTCCTCAAGGACATCGTTCCGTCGACCGCCCCGCCCCGGCGGATCTCTGACCGGCCCTGCCTTTGCGGCCTCGGCCGGCCGCAGGTGGCAGGCACTCCAGTCGATGATTTCGCCTCGGTAAAGCGTCCCTCCGGGGTCTCCCATGACCTCGGGCTGCATTCTCGCAGTCCATGGAACGCACCCGGACTATCGTCGCCTTCAATTCGTCTGCTTGAATCTGCAAAGGTGTTTGTGCAGCAAATACTTACGCCGATTTTTGGTCCTGTTGTAACGATTGCGAAGGCTGGAAAAACTGCTGAAGAGCTGCGGCCCGCAAAGTCAACCCATGCAGCCCATTCCTGTCACAATGGGCAAAACGGGGTGGACTCTTCACGAGAATCCGGTTGTTGTTTTTGTGCGGGCAAGCGGTCTGTGAGCGGTGATTTCGCGTTGCCCTTCCCCACCGCAACCGGTACCATTCAACAGGAATACGCACCCCGGCTGGACGCCGGGCCCCAAACGCCACGGAGTCGGCCTTGAATACTCGCAAACGCCACAGCCTTCGCATCCTGTTCGTTGACGATGACCCCTCCATCGCACAGCTGATGCGTGCCGAGCTGCCTCGGCTTGGCCATGTTTCCACGGTCTGCCAATCTCCGGCGGCGGCAATTGAAGCTGTGGGAAAAAACGTATTTGATGCGGCCATCGTCGATCTGAAGATGCCGGGCGGAAGCGGCTGGGACGTGATTGATCATCTCCGAGAGCATTCGCCGGAAACTGTATGTGTGATCATCACGGGACACGGAGATCGTGATGATGCCATCCGTGCACTTCGCCTGGGCGCCTACGATTTCCTCCCCAAGCCCATCTCTCTGTTCGAAATCGTCAATGTGCTCGACCGCATTGGCGAACGGAAGGCGCTCGAAAATCGCAATCTCGCTCTGGAAAGTCGCCTGCAGCGTGCCGAAGGACGCTCCGATCTCATCGGAGAATCCTCGTCCATGCTCCGCGTCCGGCGTCTGATCGACCGCATTGCACCCACTGATTCCGCGGTGCTGATTCTGGGCGAAACCGGAACCGGAAAGGAAATGGTTGCCAGACGTGTTCATGAACAGAGTGACCGCAGGGGGGAGTCATTCGTCGCCGTCAACTGCGGAGCAATCCCTGAAAATCTGGTGGAAAGTGAATTCTTCGGGCATCGTCGGGGAGCGTTTACGGGAGCAGATTCCAATCGAGCCGGGCTGTTTGAGGTGGCCAATGGCGGAACGCTGTTCCTCGACGAACTCGGAGAGCTTGATAAATCCATGCAGGTGAAGCTTTTGCGGTTCCTTGAATCCGGAGAAGTTCGTCGCGTCGGTGACAATGAGCCATTTCACGTGAATGTCCGCATCGTCTGCGCTACGAATCGTGAACTCCAGCAGATGGTTCAGAACGGTACTTTTCGCGAGGACTTGTTCTTCCGCATCAATACTTTCGAAATCTACCTGCCACCGCTTCGGGAACGGCTCGACGATATCCCCGAACTTGCCAGACATCTGCTTGCCAGACACCTCCGCAAGGACATCGTCCCCGCGAATATCCTACCGCCGGAAACCATTCGACTGCTGCAAAGCCATCCGTGGCCGGGAAATGTTCGCGAGCTTGCGAATGTGCTCGAGCACGCCGTGATTCTTTCTGACGGCCAGTGCATTCGGCCGGAGGATCTTCCTCGCAGCATTCAGCGCGGTCGCGTTCACGCTGCAGAAGCTTCAGCTGGCCGCCATGGGACATCGGCGGGCTCGATATCGACCACCGCGGCTCCTTCGGTCAACGTCGAAACCGAGGCCAGAACGCTGCGGCAAATGGAAGAAGAAATGATCCTCCGCGTTCTGGAAAAGCATCATGGAGACAAACCGCAGGCCGCTAAAGAACTCGGCATCGCTCTGAAGACACTCTACAACAAGCTGGGCCAGATCGAGTCGCAGCGATTCGCCAGCTGAAGCAGCGGTTCGCCAGCACAACTAGTGTCCGGATTTGAAGCGTTGCAGTCGCTGCAGCCGATCAGCGATTTGTTGATAGGCGACTTCAGACTCAGGTGCGAGTTGCGATGCGACTTCGGCTGCGGCCTGAGATTTTTTGAGTGCGGCGACGGCATCGTCATCGCGGTCGCGGCGGAGCAGGTTTTTCCAGTCCTGCAGGTGGGCTTCCGAGAGGGCAAGGTAAATTTCAGGGTGATCGGGGAATCGCTGATGAGCCTCGGTGCAGAGCATCAGCCATGCTCTCTGGGCGCGTTCAGCTTCGTCCAGTCGATTGCGGACACGAAACTCGGAGGACAGACCGGCAATGGGGCGGACGAGTTCTTCATTCAGAATTTGAGGCAAAAGCCCGGGCTGCAGCGCCAGCAGCTCAATCAGGCCTGTCGCGTCGGCAAGACACTGCCGTGCCGCGGACGACGACAAGGGGGCGTCTTTCGGAGCAGCAAACACCGCTTCGGCAATCAGATTTGAGACGGCCTCCAGCTGCAGCCTGAGTTCGGAGTCCGGGAACACCCATGTCTCTGACTGTGGATCTGCCTGATTTAAGGAACGGGAGATTTCTGCGGGCTCCCAGAGCAGCATTCGGAATCGCAGGTCTGCAGAGGCGGCCGCTGATGTGCCGACGGGAATCGAAGCCGTGATTTCCCGGCGGATTTCGGCAGCCAGTTCGTGGTGTCCGGACCATTTAATGTGCAGGCTGCGGTTGCGTCCGGAATCGAGTACCCGTCCGAGCCAGTGCACCTGCTGGCGACTGTCGGTCATTCGTGCGGCCGCGTCAGCACACTGGCGAAGTTGCTGAATCTGTTCACGCAGACGTTCGTGATCGGGATCAGCGTCGCAGCCAGTCGAGTCGGCTTTGAGGTAGCCCAGACAATGATGAACAGCAGCGAGTTCCTGAAGTGTTCGCTGGTCGTCAGGTCGCAGGCGGTGAGCCTGTTCGATCAGCTTTTCTGAACAGTGCAGGAGGTCAGCCGCGCACGCATAGAGCGGCGCGTGAAGACTGGAATTGATCCGCTCACCGGTGCGCTGAAGGAGCAGCCCAAGGCGAAGGAGTTCAGCGGAGTCGTGGGGATGCTGATCAAGCAGCTGTTGTGTGTGGTGGGCGGCCATATCGGCGAGCTGCCGTGCCGAGTCGGTATTGAGGGCCGCAGCGGGCTTTGCAAGCAGACTGATGAGATCTGAGAGGCTCACTTCGATTGGTACGGTCGGGATTCCGCGAGTAGCGACAGCGGGGCGATCGGTTTTCTGCGGGAGCAGCAGGAAAATCGGGAGTGCGATGAAAATCAGAGCAGAGACAGCAATCGCAGTGAATCGGAAAAGATTCCCGGGCTGCTGTGTGCTGCGACGCATGGAGTTGGCGGCCAGCCAGTCGTCCAGAGCAGTTGCCAGTTCGCTGGCGGTCTGGTAGCGATCAGCCGGATGTTTTTCGAGACAGCGAAGACAGATGCTGCTCAGTTGAGGGGGCACAGCAGGCTGCAGGAGTTCCGGAGCGGCTGGTTGCTGATGCAGGACCGATTCGGGCAGCGTGGATTCTGTGACTTTTGCGATCGGAGGCTGGCCTGTGAGCAGTGCGTAGAGGAGGCTTCCGAGTCCATGAACATCGGCAGCGGGTAAGAGCAGATCCGGGGAGAGCAGAAGTTGTTCGGGGGCGGTCCATGGCGGGGTTCCGCAGCCCGGCGGTCTGCGAACCTGGAGGCCTGACGAACCACTGGGTGTTGAATTTGCAGCAGTCGCGGCTGCTGAGATGCCGAAATCAGACACTCTGGGGATGGTACGTTCCCAGGCGTCGCCGCGGGAATAGTCGAGAAGGATGTTGGATGGTTTGAGATCGAGATGCAGGACGTGCTCTTCGTGCATGGAGTGGACTGCGGTGGCGAGGATGCGGACGAGTCGGGCAGCGGTCGCGGGGGCAGGCAGTTCGTGATGGAGTCGTTTGGCCAGAGTTTCTCCGGGAACGTATTCGAAGACGAGAGCGAAGTAGTGCGGTGTTTCATCGACGCGGTAGAGTCGAACGAGGTTGGGATGTCGCATTCGGGCTGCGATGGCGACTTCGGATTGCCAGCGTTCGCGGAGTTGATCGCGTTGAGGGGAGTCTGCTGGAATCAGCTTGAGGGCGATTTCGCGGTGTGTGGAGAGTTCGAGTGCCAGCCAGACAGCGGATGCGGCTCCGGTCCCGAGGACTTTGAGCAGTCGGCAGCCGGCGATCTCGTGGCCCGGCTGTGGGACAGTGGTACTGCTGGTGACTTGCGGCGTCAGCAGCAGTTCCGGTGAGAGTGCTTTGCAGCGGGCGGCAGCAGCCAGTTGCAGTTCAGAGCGGCAGGCAGCGCAGTTTTCGACATGCAGTTCAAGCTCCTCGCGATATTGGGGATCGGGACCGTCATCATCCAGCTGTGGAAGTTCGCTGGTGCGGGGACATGGGGCGCTGGCGGAGTTCATGCCAAATCCTCGCGGGCAGCTTCCTGCTGGAGCATTTTGTGAACGCGCGAGAAGGCGGCCCAGGCAGAGGCATAACGCATTTGATGTCGGTTGGCTGTCTCTGAGATTTCCATTCCAAGGATGGCCACGTCATGAAAAATATCCCAGGACTTTGAGCTGACCCGTTGGCGAACCGCGACCTGAATTCTGTGGGCGCGTTCAAGCTGTTGTCGTTGGCGCGGACACTCGGGGGTGGCTGTGGCGGTGGGATGAGTCAGGGGTGGGGCAGCTTCGGTGGCGTACTGGAGTTCGCGTGCGAGTCGACGGCGTTCGATTTTGCGGAAGTCACTGAGTCGGCAGGAATGCAGGCAGCGGAGCCAGCCGCGAAATGAGCGGTCGCGGTTGTATTTGAAGGACCGAAGCCGGCGGGAAAGTTCGCACCAGAGATTCTGTACCAGTTCCTGAGCATCGGCCGGGTTCTGCAGCCGTCGTCGGGTCCAGGCTTCGAGGAGTGGATTGTAGTTGGTGAAGAACTGCTGCCATGCAGAGCGATCGCTCCAGGTGTGCAGTCGATCCAGCAGTGAACCGCTGGTGGCGGGGCCGTCATCGAGCATCGGATGGATCCGTGGACGGTGAGAGAGTTGGCAGGAGCGAGCGAACGGAACGGGCCTGGCGGGATGCGCCGTTCCTATGGGGAAGTCTAACAGCGAAAGCGGAGGATTACGAGTAAAACGGCGGCAGAGGTTGAGCGATCGGCGGGTGTCGAAGGCTGACACGTGTGGATTTGCGTCGTAAGGAATGGAAAAGGCGTCATTTTCAGGTGGAAGGAAGCATGAGCAACGAGCGGTGGACATGTGAAAAGATTGTGTCTCAGGTGCTGCCGCTGGTCGGGCAGGCTCTGGAGGCGATGGCAGACCGGGAACCTCGGGAGCAGGCCGTGTCGATGCGGGCCTGTGCTGCTCAGCTGGTCGCCCTGAAGCGGTTCAACGACAACGATTCCGCTGCCGTTCTGGGGGCGGTGGCGTCGGCGATTACTGAATTTGAGCGACAGGAGCGGCAGCAGCGAGGGGGTGTGCCGAACGGACCCTGGGAACTGGCGATGGGCCTTGTGCGGGTGGCTTACAATCGGATGCAGCGACAGCGGCGGCGTCAGCAGCGGCTGCAGTCCGAGGCAGCGCGGGGCATTGGGCGAGACGGTCAGAATCTGCTGGAACAGTTCGCGGCGGAAGAAATTTCAGAATTTCCTGCGCAGATTCGGAATGTCGTTGACTTTGTGTTGCAGGGACTCCCGGAGCCGGAGCAGCGTGTGATGGGGTATCGATTTGAAGGCCTGACTCAGCAGGAGACGGCCCTGAGGACCGGTCTGCATCGCGCTGCGGTGCAGCGGATCGAGGCCCGATTTCGGGATGTGGTGAGAAAACTGCATGGGCAGGATGCGGAACTTTCCTGAAGGACACGGTAAGGACTCTGGGATATGGCGGGAAAATACGGGGACCGGGTGGCTGAACTGAGTGACGGGGCTCGTGCGGAGTACGAGCAGTATTGCGGGGTTCTGGAGCGTGAATGTTTCGGGGCGGTGGGCCTGAATCAGCATATGCTGGCGGAACTGCTGTCAAAGTCGGGAACACTGCGCACTCTGGTGGCCGTGCATGGCATGAAGTTATGGCTGGAGCGTCTGTCTGGTGTTGGGGGAGTGGATCTGTCGGAGTCGCAGGCTGTCCATGACGTGCTGGGATTTGTGCTTGATGATGCGGATCTGGCCGCTGAGATCTGGGGCTGGGTTGTGGAGCTGGGGCTGAAGGATTTGCCGCAGCCTTTCCGGGGACTGATGCCAACAGATCTGGCTGCACGCCTCGACAAAGGTCGCCGAACGTTTGTGATTCCCGGCGACCGTTTTGAATTTGTCCGCCAGTTGAACGCGCGGGGGATGGCGCTGGTGGTGCTGGTGCGTCATCGGCGACTGGAACAGCTGCAGGTGCTGAAAGCGCTGCATCCTGAGCTGCGAGAGAATCCGCTGGCGGTGAATCAGTTTCGAACAGAGGCGCGGCTGTTGCTGCAGGCTGCGGGCCCTGGGATCGTGCGGGTAATTGACTGTGATGAGTCGGAGGGCTGGCCATATTTCACGATGGAGTATTGTCCGGGCGGAAGTCTGGCGGAGCGGCTGGTGGAAGGTCCGTTATCTCAGGTACAGGCGGCCGAACAGATCAGCGTGATCGCGCGAAGTCTGCATCAGGTGCATCGGCAGCATGGGCTGGTCCATCGTGACATCAAGCCGGCGAACATTTTCTTTCCGGAGGACGGTCGACCGGCGCTGGGAGATTTTGGCTTGGCGCGGCGAGTGGATCACGATCTGGTGCACCGCGGTCTGGAGCGAAAGCGACCGGTGCTGGGGACACGTGGCTATATCGCCCCCGAGATACTCGATGAGGCACTGGCGATTCCAGGCGAGGACGACCTGCAGGTCTGGAAGCGCGCCGATGTGTTTTCACTGGGTGTGACATTGTATCAGTGTCTGACGGGGCGATTACCGTATCAGACGGGTGAGGGACCGCTGGAGATTGATGGGGTGCTGCGTCGTGAGGCGCAGCGTCCGCGGGAGCTTGTTCGTGTGGATACTGTACTTGATGCGATTTGCATGAGAGCGATTCGACGGGATCCGCGAAGTCGTTTTTCATCTGTGCTGGAGCTGGCAGACGAGCTGGAAAAATGGGTGGCTTCAAATTCCCGCGAGGTCATTCCGAGTGAGCCCTCGAATGCGGGAAGCAGCAAGGTTTCGGAGTTACGATCGAATGCGAAATCCGAATCCTCCCGCTGGTACAAAAGCCCGTGGGCGGTCGCAGGAACGGCCGCTCTGTCGCTGCTGCTGTTCGTCGGATTAACGGCCTGGGGGACCAGCGGCAGAGGCCACACTGGCGGAAATGGGTCGATTGGAGAAGGGGAAGGTCCGACGGCCGGGAAAATGGAGTTATCAGCGGGTGCAGCGAGGCTGTTGAAGGCCGGCTGGCGCGAGGAGACGGCGCGGGCTCTGGCAGCCATTACCGAACCGGTTCTGGCGGTTGTCGAACAAGGCGACCCGAATCTTGCTGCACGAACGTGGCAGCGTCTGGAACAGTTGCAGAAGCGAGTTCCTGACGCGAATCTGCGGCAGCGGCCCTATCTGGCGGGGGCTTTGATTCAGCCGTCATTTTTCGCCGACAGGAATCAGGCACAGTGGCTGCGGATCCTCGCGGATGAGCAGGACGCAGGGCTGACCGATGAACTGCTGGTGCGTTTTGCCGATCCTGACCTGCTGCCGGAACTCGTGCGGCTGCTGGATGAGTTTCGTCCGGTGCTGCGAAGTATGCATGAGCAGGACTGGGTGGGTGCCGAGCAGCTGCTGTGTCAGCTGCCGGATGGTGATGTTGGCAGGCTGTACGGTGAATGGCTGCAGCAGGTGCTGCAGATCAGCGATCCGGAGCAGTGTCTGGAAATGCTGGCGGTGTCGCTGATGCACGGCCAAAGTACGATTCTGCCGCTGCTGCAGCGCGATGAACTCTTTCGGCGGGACTTTCTGATCAGGATCTGGCCGGATTTTCGCGATCTGACCTACCGGCTGCGGGACACTGAGCGGCGATATGAGTTTTATGGTGTGGATGGCTGCTGGGAAATGTTGAAGCTGGACCGTGGCCGCGAGCTGCTGGAACTTTATTCTCCGAATATCTGCGAAGTGTTTGTGGGCGATTCAGCACTCCCGGTCGCCGCCCATGCTGCAGCCGCGGATTTGCTCATCGAACGTCGAGCTGCGGCTGTGGAGTGCCTGAAACAGCCCGCACTGCGACGAAATGCCAACTTCGGGCGACTGCTCAGCCGACAACTCACGGCAAATGAGCTGTCCGCACTGTGCTCTCTGCTGATGCTCGAAAAAAGTGACGGCTTTGCCGAAAGGGCTGCCGATCGGCTGTCGTCGCTGGATGACGATCTGATTCGCCGTGAGCTGAGTCAGCCACCGCCGGGGTTTCTTGACAGAACGCCAGTGGTGTATGTGAAGATTGGCTGGAAGGCCATTTCCGGCGAACGAGTTTACCCGGACGAATGGGCTCGGGTGGCGATCCAGGGACTGAAGGATGCAGCTACGCTGGCAACGATGGGAGCATCCACGGCAGTGGTACCGATTCTTGAAGGCTTCAAAGCCGGGCTCGAAGCGGGCGACGAGGCTATTCAGGAAGCCCGCGCTGCGCTGCTTGAAAAACTCAAACGCGATGGTGGTGCACAGGTGACTTCGTCCGAGCTGCGAAAGGCGTTTCAGAGTCCCAGGGACGTTGTGAAGGCCTTCGTGCTGATCTGGCGGGGCGTACAGCAAAGCATCGACCTGCAGCGTCACGAGCGAGTCTTTGATACGCAGCACGTACGAAGATTTTTTGCCGCCGCCAGTCTGCAGCCCCGCGAAGGTCGAGTGGCTCTGAAAACGGATGCCAATTTTCTGTGCCTGCGTTTTCAGGATGGATTCCGTTGCTGTGTGCCACAGCTGCAGCGACCACTGGCGGATGCTGGGTACCAGAATCTGATGGCAGAGCTGGTGCAGAAGTTGACAGAGTCTGGACCAGAACTGAAGCCGCAGGACCGGCGAGTTCTGACGGACCAGCTGCTGTTTGCATGGCTGCTGCTGCAGCACCCCGAAGCAGCCGGGTTTGTGGAATCAGAGACAACCATACAGGAAGCAAAGTGATGAATAAGCCAAAAGCAAATCGCCCCCAGATGACACTTCCGCCAGGCAGCCCCAAATTACGGAAACTGGCGGTTTACGGCCGACGTTCGTCAGGCAAGACCTGCATCCTCACGGCTCTTGCCATGTCGCGTCTTGCCAATCCCCGTGGCTACAGCTGTCTCTGGATTTCGGACCACGCAAACTGTCCCCAGATGGACGGGGATGCGGGCCGATCGCCGGATGATCCTCTGCTCGCGCGCTGGCGCGGCAAGGAGATGCTGGTGGAACAGTGTGAGCGACTGCGGAGGGGTGAGCTGCCGGTCGCAACGGAACTGCGGCAGCCCTTGCGACTGCTGTATCAGTTCACAAAGTCTGAAGGTGAAGGTGATGTGTCGGGTGAATGGACTGCTGAGGCCGCCACATTCTTCACGGAGCTCATCGACTACAGCGGCGAGCTGATTAATCCTGATAATGACACGTCGTTTGCAGACACGCTGATGGCACATCTGCAGGATTGTGATGGATTGTTGATTCTGGCGGAAGCAACGACGACGGTGGAGCAGAACGAGCGACTGCACAGCCATCTGGAACTCCTGCGACAAGTGCTGCCGGCAGTTGCTGAACGCAGGCGAAAGCAGAATGCCGGACCGTTTCCCATCGCGCTGCTGCTGAATAAGTGGGACCGCATGGTTGATGCATCGCAGCTGACCCCCCTGATGCGGGATGCTGCCCGTCCCGATCTCTCGGAATCAGAACGCGGACGGACACGGCAGGAGATTGCCGGTATTCTGGACGCCAGCCTTGATCGCTTCTTTCGTCAGTCGCCACCCGTTCCACAGCTTGCTCTGGCAAGTGAGCTGGAGGCAGTCGCTGGAGGGAAGGCCTGGTTCCGAACGTTTTGCGTGAGTGCTCTGGGGCCCTGCGTCAGTCACACGGCACGCGATGGATCTGTCAGTGAGCGGCCTGTGGAACTGTACCCGCTCGGATCTTACGGCCTTGAAGATCCCTTCGTCTGGCTTGCTCAGGTAAGCGACACACTGGGCCTGCAGCGTATCGAGAGTGCGGCCGATAACCTGCGTCCCTGGCACGTGCAGGCTCTCGCTGACGGCACGCTGCCGCGGCTCGTTCGCCAGCACGAACGGTTAGCTCGCCTGTACTCCGCACCTCATAAGTTTCCCGCACGTCTGGCTGGCCTGCGATCGCGACTGCTCCAGTGGTTTGCGGGAGTCTCCGCGATCGCTCTCAGTTCCGCCACAGTCCTGCTCATGCTGTCCGTCATGCTGCTCACTGCCTGGCTGGACAGCCGTCAGTGGTCCCGATTTGGGCCACTGCTGGATGCTGCGGATACTCAGTCCGCGACTCCGGTTTCCAAAGCCGGACTGCTGGAGGCTGAGTCATGGGTTGGCGTTTATGCGTATCCCGGCTGGAAACGATTTCTGTCCTATCTGCTGGTGCAGCCTCAGGCGGACGCAGCGAAATTTCATGCGTCCGTGAAAGAGCGGCTGCAGGCGATGGAGTCAGAAGAGCGGCTGGTGGAACGAATTACCGAGCTGGAAAAACAAGCCGGTGAGCTCACGGAATGGACCCTTGCAGACGGCAAGCTGGCCGACCTCAGGGAACTGCAGGTTCCGACCTCCTTCAAACAGGCTCTTGAACGTCAGCAGCAGTCAATTGCCGCCGTTGAAAATCGCGTGATGCTGTTGAAACATGGGGAAGAGTATCTGAAGCTCCAGGCAGAGCTTGATCGTCTGCTGCAGCAAAGTTCCGTGGTGGAAGCAGGACGAGTGGTGACAAGATGCCCCGACAAGGCTCAGCAGACGCAGTTACGGAGTCGTTTCTCCAGCCACGCTCCGCGAGTGATGAGCGGTGCCGTGCGAAATTTTCTGCAGCGGTCGATTCCCGATTTCACCGCAGCAGTCAATCTGGTGCAGAACTACCGCACACAGCTGGGAGGACTGCTGGACCCAGACCAACTGGAAGCGCTCTGCGGCCTGTGGGATAAGCACATCAGCGAACTGCGAGACTATTATTACTATGGTCAGTGTATGCGGAATCCGGAGAACGTCGCCACTTTGACAGAGTATCTGACTCAAACAGGTTCCGCCGGTTTCCGTGCGGCTGTCATCCAGAAGCAGCTGAAATACCTCGCATGGATGAAGGAACCACGCGACTGGAAGGTGGAAGTGAGTCGCCTTGTGATCAATTACCACAGCGGAAGTTTTGTCAATAACCCTGATGTAACGGCGCGATTACTGACGGAAACCGGGTTCCTCACCAGCAGCAAAGTTGAGGATATTCCCGCTGGCACGGCCATCACTGGCCTGTCCAGTCGCCTGCAGGGACGCGCACCGGAAGAGATGATTACGCTGCGAGTAGAGTTCCTCGTGGAGTACGCGAGGGGCACTTCCAGCACAGCTCTGGGCGAATTTGTCTGGACTGGCCAGCTCTGTGATGTCGCCAATACCGG
>JBJTOP010000359.1:0-4139 GCA_046074645.1 Planctomycetaceae bacterium
GGCCGCGAGGGCAGACAGTGCAGAATCAAAGGCAATTATTCGTCAGTTATTCCCGAAAAGACCGAGCCTGGGTGCGGGCACTCAGGTTCCTTGCCAATCCAGACTTCGGGAACCCGGCTGAATTCTGGATCGATGATGAACAGATGATGGCCGGAGAAGTCTGGACGAACAAGGTCGAGGAGGCTATTTGCAAATCAAGTGGAGCTGTCCTGATCGTCAGTAATCAATTAGAGAAATCTTCCGCAGTGCTGGAACAGGAGCTACCCGCAATCATGCGGATGCGCAGCCAACCCCAGTCCACCAGGGATAGCTTTAAACTGCTGTTACTGCCGGTCGGGAATCCAAAAATGTCTGTACGAAAGATGATTGCAGAAAAACTGGGACTGTCCGACGTGAGACATCTGCTGTCAATCGTTGACTGGGAGGAACTGCCCGCAGATCCCAAAGATGCCAGCGACGCAGTGCTGCAGAAGGTCAGCAGACTGGTGATCGAAAGCATGGATGCCCCGGACATCCTGAGGTTGCGCAAAGTGCTGCCTCCCAACCTCGAAATTCTAAATGATGTTCCCTCCGAAACAGGAAAATCGACTCGGATTGTTTTCGCCAACGATACTGCGTTGGACCGTATGGTTGTGATTAAATCACTGCGACGCGACACAGATTCGGATAAGTTTCGTGATGATGTCAGGCGAATGTCTGTTTTAAGTTGTCATCCAAATGCTGTGCCAGTCTATTCCGCCTCGTTTTCTCAGAGGCCCTACTTCTATGTTCGGGAGTACATAAAAGGTGATTCACTGGAACAGCATATTGATGCGAGGGAGAGTGGGTTTCCGGTGGATTTCGTTCGTGTTATCCTGCAGGGAGTTGGCAGCCTCACGGCATTTGCCGTTGCGCAGCAAATCGAGGACTTGTGTCTGAGACCTAATAGCATCTTTATTCGGAAGTCAGCGAGGTACCAACGCGTTTCTGGTATAACAACTGCTGACGTCAAGGTCTGCGCCTGGCCGCACAACGAGCGTGAACAACTGAGCCACTCCGACTCTGCCGATGCAGACTACCAGTATCAGCTGGGAAAGCTTGCCTATCGTCTACTGGTTGGAAAGTCTGCCTTCCTTCGTGCTGAAAAGGAGGTTGAACAACAGGACGGGCATGTAATCTGGCCAGACATCGGCCTTCACACCGGCATTTCCTGTCCGCGCTCTGTGAAAGACGCGGTTTCGAGAATGCTACGGTTAAGTTGTCACGATCGTTTCCCCTCAATACAGGCGGCTTTAAATTCGATCTCCGGTGGAAATCAAACGCTGGAGCTTGCGAGAGAGAGCTTTCAGCGAATCACAAGTTCCGATGAACGCGGAGAATCGTTTTTCCGGATCTTTTACAAAAATCTGCTGTCCGGAGACCCTGAGATTCAAGCCGCGTTTGAGAAGCGTGGCTTGCGGCCGCGAACGAAAGATGGAATTCCGGCTGCCACGGCGAAATGGTCTGCACAGTTCAACATGCTGCGAGAGGGAATTTTGTTACTGTTCGCATACCGTGCATATGAGGATGGCTTTGAACCCACTGTGCTGACAAGACTGAAAAATTCACACATGAAATTTCCGCCACGTTTCTTTGAAACTTTCGGCGAGCAACTTGTGAACTCTGTGCTTGCTGCCGACGAAGCCGCAACAACAACGGACGGTTGCGAAGAGCTTCGAAACGCCTGGTTGGCTACCATTCGGCCCGGGCTTAAATATCTTGCCCGGCGCGACGCTTGATTTCCGCGGCTGGCGGGCCCAGGTGGAAACACTGATGAGAGGTGTAGAAAATGGGAACAACGCTCTCAAGACCAGCAGTTCCACCGGATTGACTGCGCACGGCAGGGACGGCGAGCGTCTGATCGATGCCATCGACACGTTCTGTGACGCAGGCAGTGTCGGGCTTCGCCTGGCACTCCGGGTGCCTTCGGCAGCCACTCCGAATCTTTCAACAGGCCAAACACTGTGTCCCGTCTGACCGTTGTAACCGTATGCCCGGAATCAAATGGTCTTCAATCGAGGCTGACGGCCCCTGTCTGTCAGAATGGAGAATTCTTCACTTCACCACCGCTGCAGCTGACGTAGGCTGCGATGGTTGCGAAGTCAGCGTTGGCAGAGATGAACTGAACGGATCCATCCGCAAGAACGGTCTGAGCACCGCCGGTGTGGAACGAGTAAACTTCGTTGTCGTTGGTGCAGTTGCTGGCACAGCGTCCCCCACTGCCGTCGAGGTTGGCACCGTGGATATAATACTCGCTCTGGAGGTCCGCCCAGGCGGCACCACTGCTGAACCTGCCCTGTACTCGTTTTCCAAGCTCAAACCGATTAGGTCGACCGGCGTCCTCCCAGATCACTGCCGTATTGCTGGTGCCGTCCGTACAGTCAGAAAATCGACGGGCGCGGTTGAACTGCATGAGCCCGGTGTCGCCACTGGGAGTGCCCGGACCAACCAGATCAGCAAATTCAGAACCAATGCCGTCAACGACACCATAGTCCAGTGTCCCCAGGACCACCAGCCCTGCAGGCACAGGCAGGAACCCCGCAGCACCATAGTCGGCTTTCTCGTTGCCGGTGGCAGACGGACAGCGGTAGACCGGGATATCACGGGTGGCAGCGAGCACATTCAAAGGGGACACTGGCGCGGGAAGATTGGCAAAGATGGTCAGGTCTATGCGGAATTCATTGTACACATTGGCCTGTTCAATGTAGGGCAGGATGTAGGTGAAGCAGGAATGCCATGCCAGATCCGCGCGAGCCGGGTTGTAGATCCCGGCAGGCGGGAAACAGCGATGCACGTCAGCATAGTTGTGCAGCGCCAGTCCGATTTGCTTCAGATTATTTTTGCACTGCGTTCGACGAGCCGCCTCGCGGGCCTGCTGAACCGCAGGCAGCAGCAGGGCCACCAAAATGGCAATAATTGCGATCACCACCAACAATTCTATCAGCGTAAAGCCGGATTTGCGAAGCCTGTTCATCAGAATCTCCCGCCGCTGCAGCCGTCGCCGCAGAAATCATCAGAGACAATGGAATGCAGTCCCGCACCGCATTCCCTTCACTTCCTCACGAACTCACTTAACCACGACCCAGATCAAACTTCGGAACTGTGTTCTCGCCCTCGCGGACTTCAAATTCGAGCCCTGATATTGTTGGCTCTGCGTAACGCCCGCCGAACTGATCAGCGCCACTCTCACGCGCCTCGCCGCCTCCCATTCCCAGAGGCCCTGCAGTGCCAGCAGCCTTCCGCCACGTCAGCGTTACGCGGTATTTACCAACCGGAGCTCCATCCTTCGGCTCGCGACTTGTCAGATAGAAACCGCCGTCCGCCCCCGTTTCCCCACTTGGTCGCAGGACCGGCTTCCCCGGAACGGCCGCGGTCTCAGGATGAAAAATCACCCGCACGCCCTCGGCCGGTTTCCCTTTGAAATGTATGGATCCGGACACCGGATAAACTGGTACCCCCGCATTCCCGCCGCAGCCTGCAGGCAGAAAGGCAAGAGAACAGACAAACATTGCCCGGTAAATACTTGCACGGACGGACATCGTCTTGATCCTTGTGTTTCCCCGCATCACCAGTCCCTCGCCACTGTGGCTGTCTGATGTCACTCAACAGCACTCTGTGTTATTCACGACGCACTATCCTGCGAAAATGTGAAGAAAGCCCTCCGCAAAGTATGAATACTCAGCGCGCCGACCACCTTTCGCCCGATTGCCAGTAAACGGAAAAGCAGCCGAAGTGGGAATCCTGCAGGTTGCGAATCAGCTGTCTGCTCGATTATCGAAAATTTCGCGAATCCCGTCGTTCAGCAGCCCTTGCGTGGTTCATCGCCGCAGTGGCGTTCTGCTCGTCGTCATAAAAAACGCGAGCAGGTAATGGATGGTAAACGTTCACAGAGCGATTCGTTTTCCGGGGTCAGTTCTGGAGAAGGCATCCTGAAGATGCTGGTCAGACGGGACTCAGAGCTCTGCCTGTAAAGAAATCCTGAAAAGCAGACAGGAAACTCGTGGGAACCGTTTGCAGAGATGCTGCGGGCCAGCCCTCAGCCCCCCCCCAATGGCCTTGAAGTTCTCTGGAATCCTGTGAACAGACGGGTGAAGGCCCGGGAGGGCGAGGCTGGGATGTTG
>JBJTOP010000360.1:0-4615 GCA_046074645.1 Planctomycetaceae bacterium
CCCTGACGTAACGGCGCGATTACTGACGGAAACCGGGTTCCTCACCAGCAGCAAAGTTAAGGATATTCCCGCTGGCACGGCCATCACGGGACTGTCCAGTCGCCTGCAGGGACGGGCACCGGAAGAGACGATTACGCTGCGAGTAGCGTTCCTCGTGGAGTACTGGACGGACAGTTCCATCACAGCTCTGGGCGAATTTGTCTGGACAGGCCGGCTCTGTGATGTCGCCAATACCGGGCCATTCAGTCCATCGCATCGCGGTGGCGACGATGGTGCTGTGAAAAACGTCGTGGAGCTTCAGGTGCAGGCTGAAAGTGACGCCGGAGTTTCAGCGGTCCAGCTGCAGGCACCCGGCGATCCCCCGGAACTGCTCGATGAGGAGCTGCTGTGAGCGGTGCATTTTTAATGGCCGAAGTGCCATACGGCGGAAATGGATTCACGCTGCTTCTGTCAGAGGTTTCGCGACAGCGAAAGTCTCTCGCCGAAGCTGCTCAGAACGCGGTCCCACGCAGTGGCACCGGAGCCGATGATACGAATATTCTCGTCTGTCGGGATGTGTCACAGGAAGACACCGGCCGCCTGGGTTCCGCGCGGCTGGTGCTGGCAAATGTGGATCTGACCCAACTGGATGCG
Organism: Planctomycetaceae bacterium; assembly: GCA_046074645.1. GTDB lineage: Bacteria > Planctomycetota > Planctomycetia > Planctomycetales > Planctomycetaceae > SXXK01. The sequence continues at coordinate 634 of JBJTOP010000360.1, forward strand.
GACCGTCAGGAGCGTTTGCTGTGGAAGCTGGGTATGCTGCTCGACAACCTCGATGCCCTGCTGCCGGACGTCCCGCGGCTCACAGGACGCGACTGTGGACCGGTTGTGTCGGTCCGGCTGAAGGAGTGGGAAGAAGAATTGAAAGTCGCGCAGCTGCCGGCCGCACAGGAGCTGCGGGAAGTGACACAGGTTGCAACGCCAGTTGAGCCTCACGGAAGCGGGAAATACGTGGCCCTCGTCATCGGCGCGCTTTGCCTGCTGGGGTACTGGATTGCTGGAGGAGCCGGTAAACCCCAGGACGTCGCTGCCGACAGTGGCAACACGGCTGCCACTGCATCGGCTGAACCCGACGCTCCTCAAAGTCCCCAGCAGAATGCGCCGCAGCAGCTCCGGGAACTGAGTTTCAACAATGATCCGCAACCGGATACTCAGACAAAAAAACGCAGGAAGAATCTGTCTGAGTTGCTGAAAGAATGGCAAGCGAAACCAATGCCAGTGGAGGCTGCGATTAAGAATCTCGATGCAGCCTGGAGCGCTCGAAGCGACGCTGAAAAGAACAGCGTCGACAAACAGCAGATCGCAGACTGGCTGGCGAGTCTGTGGTGGCCACAGCCGACGGCGGGGGCCGATGGAGACATGGAGGCTGAGTGGAAGGCGGCAGCATCGAGGCTCATTCAACTTTCCAAAGTTGCAAATCTGCAGAGTTTCAGCGGAGCAACCGGAGTTGCCTCAAAAATTTCCACGGTCCGAACGCGTTTTCATCAGGACCTGTTTCTCGCTTTGAAATCGGCTCGGGAAAGTCGCCTCATCAACCACTCGGCGAAGATTTTTCGGTACGGAACTCGGCAGGACATTGTTCTCACAAAAATGATTTCGCTGGATGTGGCGGTGCCGGCCCGATCGACAGGCACTGCCGACAGTCAGTCAGCGAGTGCAGGCTGGCAGAAAGTCGCCACGCCCGAGGACCTGCCCGTTGCATTCACAGTCCTTCAGGATTTTGGCAACGGGAAGCCAGAGGCTCTGTTTCGTTCCATTGACCAGTTTCAGTTGCTGCTGCAGGTTCTGGATCAAGTGTTGATCGCAAAACTGCAACTCACAGTCGAGACCATAGCGCCAGAGAGGTTCGGGGATACGCAGATTGAGTCGAAAGAACAGTCATTCGATGTGCTGGAATTGTTGCATTGTGAAACCCTGAAAGTCGAAGTTGGCGGACGATATTACACGCTGGGGAGTGTGAATTCTGCGCAGGTAAGTAAGAAAAATGCTCACCTAATTTCAAGCCGACAAGACTGGCGGCAACTGCTGACAGAGAGCGGCAGCAATCAACCGACGCCCTTCAGAAAGAAACTCACCAGTTTCCAAAAAGAAAACCGGGATCCGGTGGATGAGATCATACTGGAATTGAAGCGGGGCTCCGGGGACAACAATGACTGGTTCCAGAACCGCGACAAATTCAGAAAAGACCTTGATAAATTTGATGAATCCCTGCTCAAGGCGAAAGGAGAGCTGTTCCCGGTGACGTCACCGAAGAACTGAAATTGTCGATGATGATCGTTTCCTCAGGAAAGGAGTTGCTGTCATGCCCTGCCCCAAGTGTCATTCCTCAAATGTGTCTGAAGTCTCCAGCTGGTCGCAGTCGCCGGAGGAGCGGACCATTACAATGGCGTCCATGCGTGCTTTCCCACCAAGGACGCTGCTGGGCGTGGCCCTGAAGGCGGCCATGCCGGTGGCAAAGGGACTCCTGACAAAACATTTCAAGTGCGGCAACTGTCATCACCATTTCCGCAACTGGTGAATTACCTGCCGACGCCCTGAGCAGCCGGCTTTCGAGTTTTGGCGGCTTTGAGGTCGTAGTTGGATTCGCCGATGATATCGGAGAGTGCCTGCAGGAATTCCGGTCCGATATTAACGCGGCAGTCGGTGCCCGTGGTGAGCACGTAGCGGAGTCTGCCGGATGCCGTCATGTCACCTGCTGACAGTTCGGCACCGGCATTTTTCCGGCTGTCTTCGGCCCACGAATCCACCAGCAGCACGACGTCGGTATTGCCCGGAAAGCGTGAGAGCAATCCGCGAACTCGCTGGATTTCGCCAGGGGTGTGAAGCCCTTTTTCGAAGCGAATGGCAATCTGAGCTGTGAATTCGCGATCGGCCTGATCGAGCGTGTGAATGCGATTGACAACCAGATTCGGTTCTCGGCTGCGGCGATCGACCTTGCCCGAGACAATGACCACGTTTTCCGTCTTGATCACGTCTTCATAGCGGGCGTAGTCTTCGGGCCAGGCAATGCAGCGGATGATGCCGGAGGGATCTTCAAGGTCGAAGTTGGCGTAACGCGTGTGATTGTTGCGACTTGGTTTTTTGGCAGTGGCGAGTTTGATCGAAGAGATCATGCCACCGACCACGACCTGGACGCCGTCTTCAAGGTCCGCCAGTTCTGAGTTGCGATTGACGGCGTAGCGTTCCACGCGGCGGGCGTGCTGGGTGAGTGGATGGGAGGTGAGATAGAAGCCGATGGTGTCCTTTTCGTTCTGCAGTTTGATGGCGTGCGTCCAGTCGGGGACGTCCGGGAGTGATGCGGTGGACGCAGTGCCCGTTTGTCCGGTTGTGGGCTGATCGTCGTCATCGCCGCCGAAGAGACTTTTTTGACCCCGGGCTTTGTCTTTTTGTCTGGAGGCGGCGGACTGCACGGCACGCTCCACGACTGCCTGCTGCTGCGCACGATTGCCGGGGAGTGAATCGAGGGCACCGGCTTTGATCAGTGTTTCGATGGCGCCCTTCGTGAGCAGTTTGGGATCGACGCGTTCGGCAAGGTCGAAGACGTCACGAAACGGACCGCGGGCAATGCGTTCATCGACGATCGCTCTGACAGCCGCTTCCCCAACGCCGCGAATGGCACCGAGCCCGAAGGTGATCCTGCCGTCGAGGAAACCGAAATCGACTTCGGAGCGGTTGATGTCGGGCGGCAGGATTTCGATCTTCATCCGCCGGGCATCATCCACGTGCTCGCTGATCCGCTCGGTGCTCTCCATTTCACAGCTGAGCAGGGCCGCCATGAATTCAACAGGATAGTGGGCCTTGAGAAAGGCCGTTTCCCAGGCGATGAGTCCGTAGGCGGTGGAGTGAGACTTGTTGAATCCGTAACCGGCGAAGGCCACGATCAGGTTCCAGAGTTCCTGGGCGACTTGTTCCGGGATGCCATTGCTGACAGCGCCGGAGATGTAGTCCGAGTGGAACCCGGTGATCACCTTCTCCTGCTTCTTGCTGATCGCCTTGATGCACTTGTAGGCTTGGGAGAGTTCAATGTTACCGACGCGGTTCAGAATCCGCATCACTTGTTCCTGGTAGACCATCACACCGTAGGTCTCGGACAGCACTTCATCGACGGTGGGATGCACCTTGCGGGGCGGTTTGCGTCCGTGCTTGACGTCCACGTATTCCATCACCATGCCGCCTTCCAGCGGACCGGGGCGGTAAAGTGCGGAGGTGGCGATGATGTCGGCGAAACAGTCCGGCTTCATTTTGGTGAGCAGGTCGCGCATACCGCCGGATTCGAGCTGGAATACGCCCTTGGTTTCGCCTCGCTGCAGCAGGGCAAAAGTGCGAGCGTCGGTAAGGTTGGTTTTGACTTGTTCAAGGTCAAAATCGGGGTGGCTGCGTTTGACGTTCTGGACGGCCTTGTCGAGGATGGTCAGGTTGCGGAGTCCGAGGAAGTCCATTTTAAGGAGTCCCACTTTTTCCACTGTGGGACCGTCCCATTGAGTGATGATGTCTTCCTTGCCCGTGATGGTCTGCAGCGGCAGCACGGTATCCAGCGGGACGTCGGCGATGACGACGCCGGCCGCATGGGTGCCGGCGCTCCGGGCAAGGCCTTCGACGGCGATCGCAAATTCCAGGAGCTTACGGGCCACAGGGTCGGTGTCTCGAGCCGCCTTCAGGTCCGCACTTTCCTCGATGGCATCCCTGAGGCGGATATTGAGCGTAT
>JBJTOP010000361.1:0-25517 GCA_046074645.1 Planctomycetaceae bacterium
TGGCCGCGAACCGGCCGGGAAATGGATGTGGCTGGTGCCACCCTTCTCGTCCTCAGCCACCGTGCTCTACCAGGAACCTTTCCGGGACGTGGCCTTCAAGCCGGCTTATCGACTTCAGAAGCCGGTTTGGGAATCCGGTGCCTTGTCACCGGCCGTGAAATGCAGCGGCAGTCCGTGACGGATGCTGAGCAGCCAGGCGGAACTGCCCGCCGTCGCCTCACTCCGCGTTTCTTGCTCGCTGGAAGTACCACCACTCGAACAGCAGCATTCCGAGTCCTGCGAAGGCGAGAATCCACCAGAGGGGTTGATCGGTGGCCAGCTTTTCTGCGGCCTGAGTGGCCACGGCTGCTTCGGTAAACTTGAGTTCCTCGACGTCGGCGAGCGAAGTTTCATGAATATTCAGGAGCCCGGTACCAACGGCAGCGACCGTTTCTTCGCCATCGAGGATTTCGTAGAGTCCCACACGTCCGGCGGAGGCTCCGACAAGCATCCCGGCCCCGTTGGACCGCAGCGTCGTGAAAGTACCGTCGGGGCTGCGAACGCGGTATTCCGTTTCGGGATCCAGATTTTGTGCCGGAAGCACTCCGGTGGGAGCCGCGTTGACTTCCGCCAGCGATGACTGTTTCATCGCTGTGTCCACGGCGTTCGCAGCAAGGATCGGGAATCCAACTCGGAAAGGAAGTGTGGAGCGATCGGTGTGGAAGGTGAACCACCAGGTTGTCTGCAGCCCTTCGCGTTTTTGCAGCAGCAGCGGACCGGCTTTGCCGTCAACCAGCACTTCGTAGCCGCGGTCCTCAAGATCCTTCGTGGAGGCACCTTCGGCGTAGGCCGGAAGTTCGGCGAATTCAACTTCAGCCAGCTGAACATGACGCAACAGCGGTGCAGTGCGATTCCAGTCGACGACGGCCCCGAGCTCTTCCTTGACGGTGACGAGGGATTTCAGGTCTTCAGGAATGATTCCCACGAGCACTTTCACGGGAATCGGGAGCTTTGCGTCGTCGGGCTTGTCGGAAATCAGCAGGTCCCACGAACCGTCCGGGACACTCCCGGTTTCGCCACTGATGACACCAGATTCAACGTTGGGAACGGCAGCGGCTGCGCGGCGCCACGAGTTGAGTGATTCGGAGGAGAGCACCTTTAGCGGACGCACGGCGGGCAGCGAGAGCCAGACGCTGTTGTCGGCGGCCAGAGCATCAAAGCCGGTGGGCACGAGTCGGGCTTCAAGGAGCACCGTTTGCTGGCCGGCGACAGGAAAGACAAGCCGCTCCGCATCGTCTTTGGAAACTTCCACCTTCGACGACTGAGTCTGCTGCCCATTCTCAAACAGCTGCAGCTCGGCTTCCAGCAGCTGTTCGGCCGAGCCGGTCACACGTACAAAAACTTCCCACTCCTCAGCACCGCTGCGACGGGCACTGAGTTCCGTGATGCCGAGATTGTCTGCCGGTGCGCCAATGCGGACGATGTTCAGATTAAAAGGCAGCTCGAATTCCACCTTTTCCTGCAGGTTGCCATCCGTGAGCACCGTGACGCGGTCAATCGGAAACGAAGTGGTGTAGGCTGCCGTCATGCGGAGCACATCATCGAGCTTCGCGGGGAGATCAGTCGGCCGGATTTCATCGAGTGCCTTCAGAAGCTGACGGCGGTCGTTGGTGAATTCAGTCAGCCTGCGTCCAGTGGAAGAAAATGTGAACAGAGCGATCTGCTGGCTGCCGCTGAGATTTTCGATCTGTTCGCGGACACGTTCACGAACGCTGTCCAGACGCGACTTGCCGGAACCTTCGTCGATCGCTCCCATGCTGGCGGAGTTATCGATGAGCAGTGGCAGGTATTCGGATGTGCCGGCGTCGGCAGGGACAAAGGGCTGCATCAGGGCGAGGATGACAAGTGCGAGCAGCAGCAGCTGGAGCAGCAGCAGCAGGTTGCGGCGGAATTTCTGGAACGGCGAGTTGACTCGCTGGTCGTTGAGAACGCTTTGCCAGAGTGCCAGTGAGGGCACGTCAACTTTGGGCCGCCGCAGCTTCAGAAAATAGAGTATGACAAGCGGGATCACCGCAAGAAAAAACCACGCGCCGTACAGGTTCACAAAGTTCAGAAAGTTCATCGCTGCACCCAACCCTGCCGACAAAGGCAGTCAAACAGCAGGTCACTGAAGGGAACTGCAGAACTGACCGACAGGAAGCGACCCTGGCGCCGGCGACACATGTTGTCCAGTGTTGCCTGCAGCCTGAGCCGCTGATCGTGATAGATGCTGAGCAGTTCTCCGGCGTTGGTGATGTCCAGAGTGTATCCGGTTTCACTGTCGACAAACCGCAGGTCACCTTCGACGTTGGGAGCAATCTCGGCATCGCTGAGAATCTGCAGGCCCCAGACTTCGAGTCCCGCGCTGTACAGCATATTCATGGGCCGGCTGAGATCACCGAGCGTCAGAAAGTCGCTGGCCAGTATCGCCACTCCGCGCCCACGGTGAAACCGCAGCATCCGCTCAACGGCGTCCTCGACAGGGATATCGCCACCACCAGCGACGTTTTCAAGAAATTGCAGGAGCGCACGGATACGCGTGCGTCCCGAGCCGGGTGGGAGCATCCACGGTTGCGATTCCTGCGCGTGCACCGCGTAGACACTCACTTTTTCAGAATTGAGCAGTCCCATGATGCCGAGCGCCGCGGCCGCCCGTTTGGCCGTCAGCAGTTTGTCGCCGAACAGCATCGACGTGGATGCATCGACCAGCAGAACCACGTGAAGCTCTTCTTCATGCTGAAACTGCTTGATGTAGGGACGCTGCAGACGGGCGAAGATGTTCCAGTCCACGTAACGCAGATCGTCGCCAGCCGCGTAGTCGCGGTAGTCCGCGAAATCCGTGCTGCTCCCGCCCTTGCCCGAAAGATGCTCACCCCGGCTGCGGTTGGTGAGCCGACGCAGGGGCCTCAGACGCATCCGCTCGATCTGAGCCAGCAGCGCGTTGTCGAAGAGCGTCGTGAAATTGCGAGTCGCTGATGCGTCCACGTGATTTACCCTTCCGTCGGCAGCTTCTGGATGACTTCTTCGATGAGCGCCTTGACGGATACGTTTTCGGCCTGACCGTCGTAGTTCAGCAGTACTCGATGCTGGAGCACCTCCATCGCGAAGAACCGGATGTCCTGGAAGGAAACGTAGGCACGGCCCTGGCTGAGTGCGCGAACGCGAGCCGCCCGAATCAATGCCTGCGCAGCACGAGGGCTGGCACCCCACCGGAGAAACTGCTTCACTCGCTCGGTCGAAAGCGGAGAATCAGGGTGGGTGGCCAGCACAAGCCGACAGGCATAGTCGCGCATCGGATCGCTCACAACCACCCGGTCAAGAACCGTACGCAAATGCAGAATTCGCGCACCGTCCAGCACCGGTACAGCTTCGTATCGCTGGCGAAGAATCGTGCGACTCACGACTTCGTTGAGCTCTTCACGGGACAGGAACGGAACGACCACCTTGAACATGAATCGGTCCAGCTGCGCCTCAGGAAGCGGAAACGTACCCTCCTGCTCGATCGGGTTCTGAGTCGCCAGCACAAAGAATGGAGGATCCAGCCGATAAGTGACCCCGCCCGTGGTCACCGTGCCCTCCTGCATCGTTTCCAGAAGCGCAGACTGCGTTTTGGGCGTCGCACGGTTGATTTCGTCCGCCAGCAACAGCTGTGTGAATATTGGCCCCTGACGAAATTCAAAGCGATACTTGCCCGCTTCGTCCGTCGTCATCATGTTGGTGCCAATCACGTCCGCCGGCATCAGGTCCGGAGTGAACTGGATGCGACGAAAATTCAGCCGCAGCACCCCGCTCAGTGCCTTGACAAGCTCCGTCTTTCCCAGCCCCGGAACGCCCTCCAGAAGCACGTTCCCCCCGCACAGAAGCGCCGTTAACGTCGCCTCCACCACACGCTGCTGACCAACTATCACCCGCCCAACTGCCTCACGAACCGTTTCAAATTCCTGCCGGAACTGAGTTGCTTCTGACTGCAATTGTGCTGCCTGGTCGTCGGACATTCGAAAGACCTTTTGGGAATGGGAATGGGAATGGGTATGGGGTATGGGGATTGGGTGAACGTTGAGATTAGGGGGTGACTCTGATCGGGCAACTCACGCGCGGCGGGGTGATCTTAGCACCACCTGAGCTGAGCTGAGCTGAGCAGGGAACACGGAGCACTGAAAACTGAAAACGGAAAACTGAAAACCAACCGTTCACTTATCCGGCTGATCGCGTTTTTTCTTGAGTGCCAGCAGGCGGGACGTCGTGCCTGTATCGTCTGCGGGAGACTGTGAATGCGAGGTACTGGGAGGCGATGGTGTGGATGAACTGGATTCTCCGGGAATGGAATGCTGAGATGCCTGGCTGGAGGAGCTGGTGGCTGGTGGCGTGTTGCTCCAGATCGGGGGAGCCTGATTTGAGGGGCGTGGGGTTTCGGTTGGGGTGCCGGGGGCTTTGCGGAGGCTGGCGAGCGTGGAGCGGACTTCGCCGGTGCGTTGCAGGAGTGTCCCCAGCGTTTGTCCGGAGCTTCGTTTTTCGCGGGTGAAGAGTCGTTTGATCCAGCCGGCATCGAGCTGTACACGGCGGACAGCGACATCGAGCGGAAGCAGGGCTGCGATGAGCATCAGATACCAGTCGAAGATCGGGCGACTGCTGCGTCTGGGCTGGCGGTCCCCGAAGAGCTGTTGAGCGACTTCCGTAGCATTGCCCTCGATATCCAGCTCTTTTCCGCCGGTGGATTCTGCGATGTCGCGGAGTGCGAGCGGATTGGCGCGGAAGCGGAGGTATTCGGGGGAGTAGGAGACGATGAAGCCGGCGTTGGCCATCTCGTTGCGCGTGCCATCGGTGGCAGAGACCATCACCTGATAGCGGCCTTCGCCCTGGAGCGGCAGCGTGGTCTGGTAGCGTCGCGGTGCGATCTGGCGGACCGGCTGGGATGCTTCAAAATCGCCAGGGCCCTTGACGGAGACGTTGACGTCGAGGAGTGTTTCTTCGGGGTGAAAATCTTCGACAACAACCACTCCGTCGTTGCCGTTGACATAGGTGTACACTCGCAGGAACTGTTCCCGGCGCGAGCGTCCGATGCGGGTGGCGATTTGATTGACAAGCTGCTGGAACTGTTCCCACTGAACATAGTCGCGGCCCCAGCGTTCCGTGAAGTCCGATGTCCATGCCGCGGTGACTCCCAGACCATACCGCCACACGGCAAGCACAGGGTCGGGGTCTTCTTCGCCGGCCGCTTTTTCGGAATCAGTGAGCGGTGCAGCGAGCAGAATGGAGGCGCGGGGGTCTTCCTTCGGTGACGTCAGCACATAGCCGTGCAGCTCCGGGGACTGGGTGATGCCGCGGAGCATGGGGTCGCTGCCGACAAGCTGAGGAGTGAAGCTGCGAGTCTGGATTTGCGATCGTCGCAGCGTCTTGGCTTCCTTGACGAAGATGGAGGGCAGCTGGGCAGGGTCCGAAGGAACGTAAAGTCGCCCCTTGGTGACGCTGGCAATGTCGGCCATCAGCTGAGTGTCTCCGTTGTGGGGAAACACGGCGACGGTGGAGACGGAGATCTGACTGTCGACGAATTGCTGCAGGAGTGCTGGTGGAGGAGCCTGAGGGTCGCCGTCAGAAATGATGATCATGTGCTTTGAGGCGGCGTCGGATTTTGAAAGGGAGTTATATCCGAGCTGCATGGTCGTAGAAAACGTGCCCATGTCGCCAATCTGAGCGTTGTTGATCTGCGGGACCAGATTGGGGTACTCGGATGCGGGCGTCAGGTCAAAGATCCAGCCGTCGCCACTGCTGGTCTGTGCAAGCACTCCGACGAGATCTTCAGGGTTGAGCACCTGGATGGCACGCTTGGTGATGCGTTTGGCCCACGCATTCCCGGCCGCGAATTCGCAGGTGTGCAGAATAATGGCCACCGCACCTTTAGGGAGGATTTTCTTGTTGGTGATTTCAAGCGAAATCGGGAGTGCATCGGCGATGGGCGAGCCCTGCCAGCCACCCGGACCGAAACTGTTGGGGCCCCCGACCATCAGGAACCCAATGCCAAGATCTCGAATCGCATCGTGAACCGCCTGAATCTGGGCCGCAAGGAGCGCATCGGCCGGGACATCGGCGAATATAATCGCGTCGTAAGGCATCAGCTGGAGTGGGTCGAACGGGACTTCGCCACTGGTCATCACATCAACCTGACGCTCGCCCTGTTTCAACGCCAGCTCAAGGAAACGAATCTCTTCCGGACTGCTGCTGGCCGGGTCGGTCACAATCAGAATGCGACCCGGACCGTCCAGAAAAATATAATTGCGGACTTCGTTGTTTTCGTCCCGGCTGTCAGTGCCCGGAGCAGGTTCGATGCGTGCGGAATATTCATAGTAGCCAGGCTGGTCCACCTTGATCGGGATGGAAAATCGCGTCTTGCCAGCAGGGAACTGGATTTCTTCCCGGGAAATCACCCTGTCGCCGTCGCTGAAAACAAGCGTGCCGGAGGAGGCTTTCAGCGAATTGAGAACCACCGAGGCTTCGTAGGTTTCGCCCACTCTCACCAACCTGGGAAGATCGAGCCTTTCCAAAAGGACTTCGGAGTCGTACTGGTAGTCCATCGGCACGACACTCACTTCGATCCCCCGCGACTGCAGGTCGTCGATCACATCCCGAACCTGCCCGACGGTCTCAGTGCCATCGCTTATCAACACGATGCGCCCGGCATTGTCTTCCGGAAGCATGGCGGCACTGAGCGCCAGCGATTGTTCGAGGTTGGTCGCGTCGCCACCCACCTGTGAATTGATATAGCGTTCATAGGGGAACGTGGAACGCGGCGGATATTCGACCGCCGGATTGCGGCCGAAGACCACCATCCCGGCTTCGTCCGCGGCGGGCTTTTCTGCAGCCGTCTGGGCCACGAAATCCAGCGCCTCGTTGCGCCAGGGACGCACAGAATCGGATACATCGACGTTGTAAACCACAGAGACGCGGTCGCTGGTGCGAACGGCCCTGGGTTCGGCAAGCACCAGAATGAGCAGTCCCAGAAGCAGCAGGCGAATGAAGCCGGCCCACGCTCCGCGGCGAACCGGGAGTCCCGCGTGCCCCGCCGCCTGCAGCCACCAGACCCAGGGAGCCAGCAGCAGCAACAGCAGCATCCACGGGCTGGCAAATTCCAGTTCCCGCACAAGCTCGGGTTGAGGATATGAGACGTTGAAACGGGTGAGTATCGGCAGACGCGGAAAACCCGGTGCACTCCAGCGCTGCGGGCTGGACGCCGTAAAGACCGGAGTGGGAATGATGGCGAAAGCCACGAGCGAAAACAGAATGACAAAGGCGACCAGCGGCCATGCAGCAGCAAACCCCACCGGTCGGTGAGGACGCGGGAAAATGCGTCGCAGGAACTTTTGAATGCGGCTCACGGCGTCAGCTCCACTAGGCGATGGTTGCCGGTGTCAGCCACAAGTATACGACCATCGGTGAGGTATGTCAGGTCCCAGGGCTGGTAGAATTCCTGCAAATTTCGGCCCGGTCGGCCAAATCGTCCGACGATGCTGCCGTCAGCGTTGAGCAATGTCAGGCGAGCAGTCTTGTTTTCAATCACATAAATCCGGCCGTCCGCAGCAACACGCAAATCGTAAGGGTAGGCCAGAGCTTCCGAGGTGGCCGGCGGAGCGATGATGCGACGCAGCTCGCCGTCTTCGCTGAATACCTGAATCCGGTCGTTGAAGGCATCCACCACATAGACCTCAGAATTGTGCAGCGCCAGACCGCTGGGACGCTGGAACTGCCCGGGACCCGTGCCGTGACTGCCAAACTGCAGCATGAACTTCCCCGAAATATCGAACTTCTGCACACGCTGATGCGCTCCATATTCGCCGACGTACAGGCAGCCGGAAACGTCCTGAGCAATCGCGACCGGAAATACGAACTCGCCAGGGCCCCGACCCTGCGTCCCAAACATCCCGTCCACCTCGCCCTCCGAGGTGAAAAATACCACGCGGTGATAATGAGTGTCCGCCACCACTATTCGCCCGTCCTGAAGCCGCCAGATGCCCTCCGGCTTGCCAATGCGGGAGTCCGGCATGTTCCAGCGTTTGCTGAGATTGCCGTCGCTGTCATACACCAGCACCCGCCCGGCGTTGTCCAGCACATAGACCGTGTTCTGAGCGTCTGAATACAGGCCACGAGGCGCCGGCAGAAAGCGGTCCGCCGAAGGAATCTTCCAGACTCGCAGTCGCGAAAAGTACAGCTCAGGCGACGCTGACTCTGATCCGCAACCACTCAACAACCCCGCAAGAATACCCGTTCCCCCCACACAGGAACCAATGGCCCGCCGACGCGACTGCACCCGCCCTGTACCCGACGCCCGATACCCACCAGTCATGCCTCACCCCGCAGACTGATCGTCACACCAGTACCCGCTGAAAGATCGGCCTGAGCGTGCTGATGAAACACCATGATCGGTGGACCAGTCGGGGGCTGCAGCAGCGTCTCATGGTGCAGTCCGCAGTGCTGTGATTCCACAACCCGCAGCCCGGACGCAGCCTCAGGATGCAACTGCACCTGCGAAGAACGCACACAGCGGTCCGCAGGAATGCAGACGCCTGAGGAACAGGCGTGCGCACCAGCAGACAACGCAGCCGCCTGCGGAGAAGTCCACCAGTTGAGCGGTCCGAGGAATCTGCCCAGTTCGGCTGTGGGAGGCTGCGAGTAAAGGTTGCGGACCGTGCCGCTGAAGGAAATCGCGCCCTGCTGCAGACACACCACAAGGTCCGCCTGCCGCAACACCACCTCGGGCTCGTGACAGGAAAAAATCAGACAGATTCCCGCCGCCCCCGCCAACGATCGTATGGCGTTCCAGAAGGCCGGCTTGCGGACCGGATCAACGTGAGAAAGGGGTTCGTCCATAATGAGCCATTCCGGGCGGGCGGCAAGACCCCGTGCTGTGGCCAGTCGTGAGGATTCGCCGAGTGACAGTGCGGATGGACGCGCGTTCCGCAGGTGAGACAGAGCGAATTGCGCGAGGATTTCGTCTGCAGAAAATGGAGAATTTTCGGGGATCGTCCGGGATTCAGGCTGCACCGCCAGCAGGTGCTGATGCACCGTCAGGTGAGGCCAGAGCCCGCCCGTCTGCGGAACCCAGAAAAAAGGCAGACGAGGATCGCCGGTCCCAGTCATCACGGGACGCTGAATACGCCCCAGATCAGGTTGCTCGTAACCCGCCAGAATATTCAACAGCGATGACTTTCCCGCTCCGGAATAGCCAATGATCGCCGTGGCAGATCCTTCAAACCTGTGACTGATCCCGTGCAGCCGCCAGTGATCGTTTCCACGAAGTGAAACAGATTCCAGCTGAAACATGGTCGGCTTTGGCAAATGTGTAAGAAAAAACCGGATGCAGCTCAAAGTGAGCGTGTTGCGGCCAATGCCTGCCGGTAAACCGCCAAAGTCTATCACAATTCCCTGGAAAAAACACGGAAAAACAACCGTGAATACCGCAAGCGGTTCATGTTGGCCGAGCTGCTCGGTATCCAATCCCCCTGACGGTCTCAAGGAGATCACCGCGGTCCCCGATTTTTTGCCGCAGTGCCCGCAAATGGACATCAATCGTTCGCTCAAGCGCTGCCGCATTGATTCCACGAGCCGCCGTCAGCAGCTCGCTTCGGGAAAATGGCCGACCCGGCTGCGCACACAACACCCACAGAATCTCAAATTCAGTCGGCGTTAACTCCACAAGCTGTCCTCCCACAGTAACCGAACGCCACCTGCGATTCATTTCAATCCCATGCAGCTCAATCGTGCCTGCTCCGTCGCCACTCGCAGAAGCCTCCTGCGAACGCCCCCGCAGCAGTATACTGATCCGCTGCTGCAGAAGCGGCAAACCAAACGGACGCGGCAGGTAATCATCAGCTCCCATGCTGAATGCCAGCGACTGGTCCAGCTCCGTCGCGCGGCTGGAGACAATCATCAAGTCCGTCCGCGGAAGCCGCGCATCACGCTTCAGTGCTCGGCAAAGCTCAAGTCCATCCGCTTCCCGCAGCGAAAGTTCCAGCAGAATCAGCTGAGGCTGCAGATCACAGGCCGTCTGCACCGCGCGACAAGGATCAGCCTCCCAGTGCAGCTCGTAGGACTTCCCGCTCAGACCAGTTACCGCCAGCCCGTACAACTCTGAGTCTTCGTCGATAATCAGGATGCGCGCAGCCATCAAACCGGACAACCCCCGCAGAACTCTTCGTCGCGCCCATGTCGAAACACGGACCCCCAGCGACCTGACGACGGACCTGATGTCCGCCACGACCATGCAGGTCACGTCGTGGACAACACCCGGACTTTGTGATCGATTGGCTAAGATATTGTGAATGGAAATCGCTGCAGCAGCAGAAATTCACAGATTCTTAATCTCTCCTGTCGCCGGTCAGCCGAATTCGCATCCAGCGGCCTGCCGCAAATCGCGCCCACATCAGCAGACCCGTGAAAATGATGTTGGCCGATGCGGCAGTCCACAGACTGCTGAGCGATGGGTTGGCAGAGTGCACAACAGCCCACGCCGGCAGCACCATCACCAGCCAGCTGCAGGCCAGCGTTAACAGCATCGGGTAAACCGTGTCCCCCGCGCCACGAAGTGCCGACGAAAAAACCACCGCAAGGGAATCAAAAAATGAATACACCGCGACAAACTGCAGCAGCAGGCTGGCCTGCGCTGCCAGCGCCGTGATCCCGCCCGCGCCCCTGTCCTGCTCGTCCGCAAACAGAAAGAAAGGATACAGTGACTGGTTGGGAAAGAGCACCAGCAGGATGCCCGTTCCACCGGTCCACAGCCCCCCCAGCAGAACCGCGTTGCGAACCGTCTGACGGGCATGATGCATCATGCCCGCTCCCACATGATGCCCGACCAGCGTTTGAATGGCCGTGCCAAAGCCCAGCAAAGGCACAAAGATCAGACCATTCACGCTGAATGCAAGATTCGTCGCCGCCAATGCTGTGCTGGACAACTTTCCAACCAGCATCAGAAACGCTGTAAACCCGGAATTATCCACGAAGTAGTGCAGCCCGCTGGGAACCCCGAATTTTAAAAAACGGCGAATGAGCACAGCGTCCGGACGACACTCGCGGCGAATCGGCAGGTTGTGGCGACGCGCTTCCGCCGTCAGCAGATAAATGTAAATCGCCAGTTCACAGCATCGCGCAAAGACGGTCGCAAGCGCCGCGCCCCGTATTCCCAGCGCCGGAATCGGACCACTCCCGTAAATCAGGAAATAATCCACCACAAAGTTCACCACCACCGCCAGCATACTCACGCACATCACAATCCCGGTTCGCTGCTGACCACTGAAAAAACAACTGCAGGCCGCCGCCAGCAACTGGATCGGATTGCCCGCACACAGCGTGTTGAAATACTGCGATTCCAATTCCGTCACATCGGGCGGATGCCCGGCTGCAGACAGAACAGTGCGAGTCAGCGGAAGACAGGCCAGCAGCAGAATCCCCGCAACAAGTGCCAGCCAGACAGACTGCCAGAATGAGGCCAGCATCCGATCGGGCTGCCTCGCTCCGGCAAACTGAGCGATGAAGGTGTTGGCGTAGAGCACCGTGCCAAGCGGTATGCAGATCACAGTCCAGTGCAGCAGGGATGCTGGCGTGACGGCCGCCAGCGCCTGTTCTGAACACCCCGCCAGCATCATCCGGTCCACGGAATTCATGAGCGCCTGAGAGCCGGAACTGATCATCAGCGGAGCAGCCACGCGAAAGAGCTCACCCATGGAACCCGCTGCCGCTGCATGCGTGGTTGAAACTGTCGATGATGGATCGGACGGCAATGGTGTTTCGGACATGGAGTTTCAGCTGCTTGTCCCGCCGTCGCGTTCAGCACGTGCCAGCCGGGCGGCGGTGGACATGCGAATCAGAAGTATGCCGGCCCGCATGAGTCCCAGCGCAGCCGAAAGCACCACTGCCGCTTCCACTATACGGGGCTCAACCGTATTCATCGCAAGGCCAAGCGCCAGTTTGAGCACAAAGAGGGAACCGCCCACAAGTGCCCAGCCGGCGAGTTCGCGAATCCAGAAGAACATCGGCTGGAAGCTCCCAGGAAAATGTGACGCCCCGCTGCAGACGCGGTGGCGGTGAACCCAGATTCTCTCTGCAGTGCCCGCAATGAGCAACACATCGGGGCCGGAAATCAACAGGCTCTTACCGAAAATTTCTTGCCCGCGAATCCAGATCCGCCAGCAGAGCACTCACGTCGTCCAGTCGCTCACACACCACATGAATAATTTCACCCTCCCGCTGCAGCCGCCCGGTCGCCAGCAGCACCCCCGCAAATCGCGCCGCTGGTCGAAACTGCTGCCAGACATTCGGATAGACCACCAGATTCACCGTACCCGTCTCGTCCTCCAGCGTCACAAATGTAATCCCCGCTGCAGTCGATGGACGCTGCCTCATCAATACCAGACCAGCTACCCTGACGCGCCGGTCCGCCTGCAGCTCCTGCAGTCGTTCCGCACTCACCGCCCGCAGCTCTTCCAGACGACCCCTCAGAAAACTCACCGGATGCTGCCGCAGTGACAGGCCGGCAGACGAATAATCCGCAATCACCTCCTCCTGCGCAGTCAGCTGTGGAAGTTCCGGCGGGGCCTCGTCAGGATGTCCACCCGCAGCGTCCACCAGCGGCAGCCGCTCCCGAGCTGGCAGCGCCTTCCAGTAAGCCTCGCGCCGCGACGTGTTCAACGATGCCAGCGCATCGCCGCGAGACAGCAGCTGCAATGCCGTTCGAGGCAGCCCCGTTCGCCGCGCAAAGTCCTCAAAGTCCCGAAAACGACCGCCCAGCGTCCGAGCCGACTCAATCACATGCCCATGCTCCTCCGATAACCCACGCAGCAATCGCAAACCCAGACGCAATGCAAACGACTCGTCCCGATGCCGATATGGCCCCTGCCCCTTCCGCTCGGTACTGCTCTCCAGTGAACAGTCCCAGTGACTGAAATTCACATCCGGTGCCCGCACCTCGATGCCATGCTCCCGAGCATCCCGCACCAGCTGAGCCGGTGCGTAGAAACCCATCGGCTGACTATTGATCAGTGCCGCCGCAAACACCGCCGGATGATGTCGCTTCAGCCACGCCGACACATACACCAGCAACGCAAAACTGGCCGCGTGAGATTCAGGAAATCCATATTCGCCAAAACCACTGATCTGACGGAACACTCGCTCCGCAAACTCCCCCTCATATCCCCTCGCCGTCATGCCGGCCACCAGCTGCTGATGGAACTTCGCGATCACACCCGTCTTCCGCCATGCACCCATCGCACGCCGCAACTGGTCCGCTTCGCCCGGAGTAAACCCGGCCGCAACAATCGCCAGACGCATCGCCTGCTCCTGAAAAATCGGCACGCCGAGCGTTCGATGCAACACCTGCCGAACTTCCGCGTTCGGGTAATCCACCGTCTCCTCTCCCGCGCGCCGACGCAGATACGGATGCACCATGTCGCCCTGAATCGGCCCCGGTCGCACTATCGCAACCTCAATCACCAAATCATAAAAACAATGCGGCCGCAACCGCGGCAGCATACTCATCTGCGCTCGGCTCTCAATCTGAAACACTCCCATCGTGTCCGCCCGGCTGATCATCTCATACACCGCCGCGTCCTCTGACGGGACCGTCGCCAATGACAACGCATGACCGTGATATCGCGCGACCAGATCAAACGCTCGCCGAATGCAACTCAGAATTCCAAGCGACAGACAGTCCACCTTCAGCAGCCCAAGAGCATCCAGGTCGTCCTTGTCCCACTGAATGACCGTTCGCCCAGCCATCGCTGCGTTCTCGATCGGAACCATTTCACACAGCGGGCCTCGAGACATCACCATCCCGCCAGGATGCTGCGATAAATGTCGCGGAAATGCGAGGATCGCGTTGAGCAGCTCCAGCAGCCGACGGCCCAGCTGCGACTGCGGATCAATGCCGCCCTCCCGCAGCCGCTCCGGAAACTGCTCCGCACTGTCCACGTGCTCCAGCTGCCCCGCAAGACGGTCAATACAGTCCGCGGATAACGCCAGTGCCCGTCCAATGTCGCGAATCGCAGACCGCGGTCGCCACGTAATCACCGCCCCCGTCATCGCTGCTCGCTCACGTCCGTATCGCTCAAATAAATACTGCAGCACCTCCTCACGCCGCTCGTGCTCAAAGTCCACGTCAATGTCCGGGGCCTCGTTCCGCTCCCGACTCACAAATCGCTCAAATAAGACGTCAATCCGATCCGGATCCACCGACGTCACACCCAGACAAAAACACACCACCGAATTCGCCGCCGATCCTCGCCCCTGACACAAAATGCCCCGCTCCCGTGCAAATCGAACCATGTCGTAAACCGTCAGAAAATATGCCTCATACTGCAAGTCCTCGATCAGCTCAAGCTCGTGACGCACCAGCTGTCGCACCCGCTCCGGTACTCCCCGCGGATAACGCTCCGCCGCCCCCTGCCACGCCAGCTGCGCTAAATGATCAATCGGACGCAAACCCCGCGGTACAAGCTCCTCCGGATACTCATATCGCAGCTGCTCAAGATTGAATTCACAACGACCCGCGATCTCCACCGTCCGACACAACAGCTCGCGATGCCCCCGGAACAACTGCTCCAACTGACGAAATGACTTCAAATGACGCTCACCGTTCGGAAATAACTCGTGCCCCAGCTCCTGCAGCGACGAGTTGCAGCGAATCGCCGTCAACACGTCCTGCAGCGGACGACGACGAGGAACGTGAAAGTGAACGTCGTTCGCCGCTGCCACCGGCACACCCAACTGCCCACAACGGCTCAGCCATTGCTCCAGACGCTCACTGTCCCGCGGTCCGTGATGCAGCTCCGCAATCGCATAACAACGATCCCCGAAGAGCGACTGCAGACCCTCAAGCTCACTGTCTGATATGTTCGTGTCCACCCCAGGATGATACCGACGATCATAACGCAGCTGCGTCTCACGACTCAGAGGTACCCCGCAGATCAGACCCTCCGCCGCCTCCGCCACGTCAGCCGTGAAGATCCGACAAACACCCTTCTCCGCTCGACGACGGCCCGTCGTGATCAATCGCGACAATCGACCATAACCCGCCCGGTCCACCGCCAGCAGCACCATCGCAGGACCGTCCTCCGGAACAATCTCGGCACCCACCAGCAGCTTCAATCCCGCCTCCTTCGCTGCCACATGAGCCCGCACAACCCCCGCCAGCGAATTGCGATCCGTCACCGCCAATGCCGCATATCCCAACTCCCGCGCACGCGCCGCAAGCTCGTCCGCATGCGATGCCCCTTCAAGGAATGAATAATTCGTGCGACAGTGCAACTCGGCATATCGAACCTCACCCGACGCACCAGCAGACGAAACACCCGCGCCCGCAGCACCCGCGGTCGCTGATTGCCCAGCCACACCCGCGGCACCCGCTCCCTCCCACGGCCGCACCACAGCACCAGGCTTCAGCTGAGTCGCTCGCGGGCGACGTTTGGAGGGCGGAGGATCCGGCATTCGACTGTCCCCTCAAAAACACGAAATTGTCATGCGGATCAATGGACTGCCAGCGAAATGAACCCAGCGGCACGTGATGCTCAATGTCAAAAGTGCAGGCCTCCCGAGCCTCGTCGTTGCCAACCTACACCTGACTCGATCTCGTGAATCGTCCACCCACGTGCGTCGCTGACCACGTCGCCGAAAAGTCACTGCCATCGCTGCTCCGCGAAATCTCCGCTTCCGACCACGTCACCGACGCCTCCCTGTATGCCACCTGGCTCTCCAGGCCCCAGTGAGAATCCAGGGGCAGCATCGGAATACCCGCCATAGCGTCAGGCAGACTGCAGTGCGCATGTCAGAGCTTCCAAAAGGACGTTCAATCAGCGGCTTCACTGAGCAAAGTTGGGGTGACGCGGATCGCCAGGCGACTCAAGATACGCCAGCAGGTCCAGCACCTCTTCCCTCGAAAACGTGTTCAGCAGCCCCGTGGGCATCGGAGAAGTTTTCGAAAGCTCCCGTGACTCGATTTCGGACTTCGCCACTGTCACCGTGCCCGCGGCAAGCGGATTTGGGCGGAGCACCACTTTCTCCTCAGTCTCTTCCACGACTCGTCCTGTCACCACCAGCCCCGCTTTCGTTTCGATGGACGTGTTCATGTACTGCTCTGAAAGCACCTTCGATGGCTCGGTCGTCGATTCCAGCAGGTCCTGACGCTTAAATCGCGTCGCCACAGCAGTCAGGTCAGGCCCAATCGCACCACCCCGATCGCCATATCGATGACACGCACTGCACTGCGCCTGATAAAACACCTCCCGACCACGCTGAAAACTGCGGCCTCGACTCACCTGATCCAGCTGCGACTGCAAATCCGCCGTCGTCCATTCCTGAACCAGCTTGCGCGTGGATAAGGCAGGAGCAGGCTCCTGAGTGTGACGGGCACTGTACTCCGTGAGCAGGTCATTCATCGCAGTGATCTCGTCGGCCGTCAGCGTAAACTTGGCCTCTTCATGAGCGTTCGCCATGAAATTGCCGTAGCTGGCACCGTTGTTAAACGGTATGCCGGCTTCCCGGAACCATTGCTCCGTTTCACTGCTGTGGCCAGTCGAGGCGCGGCCGTTCCACCATTCCAGATAGGTGCGGCGGAGCTCCCCAGTCCACCCGCTCTTCTGGTTTTTAAGCGACACTATGTAGACGATTTGCTCCTCCTGCGTTCCTGCGGCCTGCAGCAGACCGATCGTCCGCGACACGACGTTGGGAGCATTCATCGCAATCAGAATCTGCGATAACTCACGATTCAGCGGTTCAGTCTTCGCCGGGTAAAGCGGATCGATGTCTGTGAGCAGTCGCCTGGCGACATCGCCCGCTGGCCTGCCGTGCCGCGCAATCGATACCTGGATCACGCGCAGCTTCTCCAGCAACTGCTGCTCACTCAGCCCCGCTGATGGAATCGCCGTGACCGCATTGAGCACTTCAGGCTGATGCTCGGCACCACACAGACGCGCCAATGCCAGCAACGCGGTGAAGGCGGCCGCCGGTGACTTCTCTCTCAAGGCACGCTCCTGCCACTCACTCACCGGGTTCCGCTCAATCGCCATCCGAGCTGCATAACGGATGTAACGATCGGCACTTCCAAGGTGCGGCCACGCAAATGGCACCGCCGCTGGATCAGGTCGCACGTTGAATGCCTCCAGCCTCCGACGCGATTCACGAGCGTCCCGCGAGCTCGTGTCCGCAAGCTCTGCTGGCGGCAGCGGACTTGCCCCGGGACCACCCGTCCACGTTACCCGGAAAAGACTCGCCTGAGTCCCCCGGCCACCAATGGTGAAATAGAGCGATCCGTCGTCGCCAATCACGGCGTCCGTCAGATTCAGCGGCATCCGCGGACCCTTGCCCCGAAGCGATTTAGGAGACACAAAGTTCTCGAAACTGCCCGTGTAACTGGCCCCGTCAGGACGCAGATGCACCGCCATCAGACGGCCGTAAGTCCAGTCACAGATGTAAAAAGCCTTCTGATACTTCATTGGAAAACCCGCGCCAGTGCCAAACGTCACTCCCGTCGGACAGCCGATTCCAATCGTTGCTGTCTGCGGCAGACTGTCCGCATAGTACTGCGGCCACTTTGCACTGCCCTCCCGAAAGCCGTTGTCCCCGCCACGGACGGAGTGAAAGACGTGCACCGGGCGATACCATGGAGTCCCCCAGTCCCATTCCATGTCACTGTCCCAGCCAAACAACTCGCCGTCAGCGTTGAATGCAATGTCGTAGGTGTTCCGCTGACCCGAAGAAAACAGCTCGATGTTCTTCCCGTCCAGATCCATCCGGGCAATGTAACCGCCCGGGGGTTTTGCGCCCACGCCAAATCCGTTGCCGTCCTCCATCCGCGGAAGCGCCAGATCGTCGCCGTAATTGCGGTGCGGCGAACTGTCCGCCAGGTCCTGCGGCAGGCCAGTGAAATTGCCGCAGACCGCGTAGAGCATCCCGTCAGGGCCCTGCACCAGCCCGTGCGAACCATGCTCCCCACCACCGCCACGCCACTCACGCAGAAATTCCACGTCGTCGAAACTGTCGTTGCCCTTCGTGTCTCGACAACGATACAAAGCAAATCCCCGACTGCCGGAACCGCTGATGTACAGAGCATCGTTAATGAACACCATCCCCATCGTCTCACTGACCGGGATCGTCAGAATCTCCTGTTTTGTTACCTTGCCGTTCTGCAGCGTCACGCGAGTAATCGGCTGGCCGTTCTGGCCACCAAGCAGCAATCGACCCTTCGGATCCCTCGCCATGCAGATCCACGATCCGTTCACCGCAGCATCCGCCTGCAGAACGTGCTCGATCGTAAAGCCCGGCAATGTGTCCAGAAATTCTGCCGGCTGCGAGTAATCCAGGGGCTTTGAACCATCAGCCGGACAGTACTGAGCCTTCAAAATCACCAGCTCGCTGCCCGCAGGAACTTCTATGTTCAACTGACCTCCCTCACTCACCTCCGCAACCTGCTTCTTGTCGCCCTCCCGATACTCCACTCGCAGCTTCTTCGGCACCCCAGGCACCGTGTCCCCAAACGTCTCGTTGGTCGCGCTGATCGACAACCGGTTGCCCTGCACCGCCGACGCGACTTTGGCAGTCACATCTGTTCTGTCAGCCGCTCGTACAGGAGCCGCACAAATCGCCAGAATTGTCAGGGCCATTGAAAGGCATACAAAAATGCAGCGGTACAGGTGGTGCATGGAAACGATGTCTTTCGGATTTGGCAGGGGACTGGTGTGGAGACGCCGTCCATCAGAATAGCCACAGAAGTGCCGGAACGCCAGACAAAGCCTCACCCCACCTCACCCCACTACGACTCGCTGCGATTGACATCGAACCCGAATGTCGCATTTTCGCAGCGCCCCATGGAAACCGTTCCTTTTTTGACACAATCAGTCACCGCCGCAACGTCTGGCATTCCCACTCCGATTGCCTTTTACAACCACGTCGCAACGCGCCACCCCAAAAACATCCGTCGGCAACCCTCCAGATTCTGCGATCCCGACCTCCATTACAGCCTGCATAACCCGAAATGGACCAGCCACGGACCGTGTCTACTCAGCGAATGCCAGCAAAAACCCTGCATTAACGGTGCCAAAAAGCTCTGCGGAGCTGCTGGTGTGGCGCTCAAAAGCAGGCAAATTCGGGTGGGTGTGTGCGACACCCTGGAAACTGCCCAGCCTCAGACACCCATCAAAACTGCTAAACAGCTGCTCACCTGAGGAAAGCCCCCTATGCTTTGAGGGCTGCGGTCCTGAGGAATTTTCTTTGGCTTCGGCCCGATTTTTGTTGCAACGGGAGGCCTTGTCCGTACTCTAGGAAAATTCGGCATTATCATTGCCCCCCGTAAACCCCACTGCTGCCGCGCCACCACCACCGGCCGTTGTTTCCTGAAAATCCGGCTCAACTTTTTTTCCCACAGGACCCTGCCATGCGGAATTCGGATTGGTTCAAAGCCCTGCGTCAAATCGCCTCCAGCAACGCCAACTCCCCCGCCACCGCCAAATCCCGCCGCCGCCACCGCCGCCAGCCCACCCAACTCTCCGCCGAAGTCCAGCACGCAACCAACACGCCCGTTGCCACTGAAGAACTGGAAGACAGGACGCTCCTCAGCGTACAGGCAGAGCTCTCGGGAGGTGTCCTCACCATCACCCTGTCCGCAAACGATGATCACGCTTTCGTCTCATTCAACAGCGGCATCAAGGTTGGCACCACAGATGGTGGTAATGACGTCTACAACGGGACTCACTCCGCCACAGTGTCGTCAGTCGTTGTCTCCAACAGCGGTTCTTTCACCGGGCAAACAGTCACATTTTCCGGCAGTAACGACATCTCGGGTACCGACGGCACGGCAGCCACCAGACTCACGTCCCTGACACTCACAGGGATCTCCACGCTGAATCTGAACCGCGGCCTCAATCTGGCCCGTAACGGCTACGACGCTGATTCTCAGCAGTCCCAGATTGCGAACTCGGCCACCGGAACAGCAAGCACCGTCAACGTGAATTCCACCACTGCCCGAATCCAGGACGCCATCAGCCTTGCTGCGTCCGGTGCCACCATCAATGTGGCTGCCGGTACGTACACCGGGTATGACCTGTACGTCAACAAGCCTCTCACTTTGCGCGGTTCACAATTCGGCGTTGCCGCGACTGGAACCGCCCGTTCTGGCGGCGAAACGATTCTGGATGGAACAGCTCTCACTTCTCGCAACGTTGTCAGCGTTTGGGCTGACAACGTCACAATTGATGGATTTGCGATCAACCCTCGCGTTCATTCCAACAACAGTCAATTTGCCCGCGATGCCATCAATGTTCGAACGGATCACGTAGCCAAACCATCCGATGCAAACATTGGTGCTTATCGTACCGGCATCAATATTCGCAACAATTGGATCTACTCCAACATCGGCTCGCGGACAGGGCAACAGCAGGGGATCACTTTCGGCGAATCACCCCAAAACAACAACCCGACAGCCACGATAAATGCTGAAGTGGCCAACGTGGACATCTCCAACAACTACATCAACATGATCAACACTGCAGCAAGCGGTGGCCCCCGTGGAATTATCTTTACAAATCAATTTCAGGGCGTTCTCGCCGGTGGTGGTAATGCATCCATCCTGTATACAGGCTTTACCATCACAAATAATACCGTCTTAGCCAGTAATGTACCTCTGCTTCAGTCTCAGTTACGCACGAGACTGAACCAGATGACCATCACCGGCAATACCTTCGGCAACAGCAGGTCCGGCGTCAGTATCGCCGCAACAATGACCTCCAGCGTCTTTTCCAGCAACACGATCCAGGACGTTTCCGCTGGAACAGGACTCACACTGTGCCTTGTGAACTCCACTGCAAATGGGAACACAATTCGCCGGATTGCCGGTAATGCCTTCGTACTTGCAGGCGGCCGTTCTCAGGATCTGACCTACTTCGCACAGTCCGCAAGTTCTACCATTTCAAACAACATTATCACCTACAACGACACTGCAACATCCACAAACCCAATCGCCGGACTCAACATTCAACCCGACTCAAACAATTCCGGGACGGCACAACCCGGGACGAGCGGCGTGGATGCCGATTCCATTGTTCTCTTCGGTAACACATTCACCAACGCAGGCGTCAACTCCACCTCGACCATTTCGTCCCTGGCAATCCTTCAACGCAGTGCCGGTAAAACTCTTACGGCTCTTCACAACACGCCCAACGTTTTCGGCACAACAGACCTCAATTCCAGTGCCACCGACGCCACGCTCTACGCTATTTCTGATCTCATCGCTGATCGTGTCGATGCTGCGAACTTGGGGCGAGTCTACCTCAAAGCCGCCAGTATCTTCGTCACACCAAACAGCTTCCTTTCGCCCTCTCCATATTCCACCACCACCCCCTCCATCCAGCGCGGCCTCGACGCCGCTGCCTCCGGGGACACAGTCAACGTCCAGTCTGGCGCCTACCCCGATTCAACTCTCACTGCGTCCACTAATAACCTGACACTCAACGTCTCCACCGGTGTCACCGCCACCGATGGCAGCGCCTTCACCACCGGACTCACCCTCGGTACCGGCGTCACCTCTGCATCACTCGCCGGTAATCTCGGCATCGCCCTCACCGGCAACGCCAGCAACAATACACTCACCGGCAACTCCGGAAATAACACAATCACCGGCGATGACGGCGATGACACAATCACCGGCGGCACCGGAGACGATACCATCGTTGGTGGTAATGGCACTGATACCGCCGTTTTCCCGGGGGCACTCGCTGACTACCGGTTCCTCTATTCCGGTTCCCCGCAAACCGTCCGCGTAACTCGCCTCTCCACCGGCGAAGCGGACACCGTCTCCTCCACAGAAATCCTCCGCTTCTCCGACATCGATCTCTACGTCTTCGGAGCCCAAAGCTCCTACGCCAGCGTTGCCGCCGCCATCGCCGCTGCCCCCACAAGTCACGGCGTACTCCTCGCGCCCGCCAGCGGCGGCTCGGCCTACTCCACCATCTCCATCAACAACAAAAACCTGACACTTGTCGGTGGTGATCCCGCCACCACCGAAATCAACGGTGGTACTGCATCCGCCATCACCTACTCCGGTGTCTCCGCTGCAACACTCATCGGTCTCACAGTCACCGGCGGCACCACTTCGCCCTCCACCGTCCCCGCCATCAGCGGCTTCAGCCCAACACTCGTCAACACCGTGGTTGTTGACAACGGCGTCGCCACGCCCGTTGCCAAAGTCGAATCCGGATCGGCCAGTGACACCATCACCATCGTCAATAACGGCGGCGTCGCTCAGGTGATCATCGGAAACGGAGCGCCCCTCGTGATTTCGGGATCCACCACCATCGAAATCGTCGGCGGCAATGATGCTGACACCGTCATTATCCAGCACAGCAGCACAAACACAGTGCTCCCCAATCCCATCGTCGTCGATGGAGGTGGCGGTAACGACTCGTTCCAGCTCAATCTCACTGGCGGTAATCCAGTACCCAATGCCGGTATCACATTCAATGGGGGAAATAACGATAATGATACCCTCACTGTTACCCTGGCCACCGGTATTGCTTTCACTGGCGTCATTACCTTTAACGGCGGTACCGGTGGTGATGATGCCATCGTGGTCGTCGGCACCCAGAGCACCACAACCTATGGCTACACCAACCCGAACGACGGCAGCATCGTCCTCTCTGGCTTTGGCACCATCAACTACACCGGACTTGACCCCATCACAAACAGTGGCACTGCCGCCAACGCCGTCTTCAACATCCCCACAACAGGAAATGTGGACTTCGTCATCGCCGATGACCCCACGCCCTCGTCCACTTTCATCCGTGTCAGCGGTGTCGACAGCGAATTCGAACTCACCGACCTGACCGCCCCCACCACGAACCTCACTATCAACCGCGGTGCTGCTACTGACACCGTCCGCGTCGATGACACTTCCCGCTTCAACTCCGCCGCCAGCCTCACACTCGGTACCTCCAGCGATCCATTCGCAACAGCCACCCTCAACGGCACCATCTCACTTGCCGGACTGACCGTCTACGCGAACACAATCAATTCCACCGCCTCCGAAACGGTTACGGTCTCCACCAGCAACGTCTTCCTCGCAAATGCCTCAACTGGAGGCACACTCGCTGGTGTAATCGCCGGAGCTGGGGGCTTCACCAAACAGGGCGCCGCCACAATCAGCTCCTCCGCAGTCAACACCTACACCGGCCCCACCACCATCAGCGCCGGTACCCTCAGTCTCACCAACTCCGGTTCCACGAACTCCATCAGCGGATCAACGACTGTCACCATTGCCGCCGGAGCCACTCTCAATGTCTCCGGCCTCTCCTCAGGAACTCTCGTACTCAACGCGGGACAAACACTTACAGGTGCCGGAACCGTCACCGGAGCTGTTCAGGTCGCCGCATCCTCCAGTCTCTCGCCCGGCACCACCACCGGCACGCTGACTGTTGACAGCCTCGCGTTCACAGGCGGAACGTTTAATGTCGATGTCAGCGACGCTACGTCGGCATACGATCGTGTCACCGTCACCGGCAATAACAGCGGCTCAGTGGCACTCGGCAACGGGGTCGCCACCCTGGCAATCACAAACAGCCACACAGTTGCCGCCGGCGATGAAATCATCATCATCCAGAACAACAGCAGCTCTGATACTACCGGTTACTTCGTTGGCTATACGGAAGGTTCACCGATCACTGTCGGTGGGCAGACGTGGTATATTTCCTATAACGGTGGCACCGGAAACGACGTGGTGCTCCGAGGCACTCCACAGGTGAGTGGCACCAGCGGAAACGACACACTTACCCTCTCCTTTTCCAGCGGTAACTTCCGGATTACCAATGGTACTTACAATACCGTACTCGGCGCCACACTCGCAAACGGCATCGTCATCAAGGGTGGTGGTGGTGATGATACGCTCAATCTGAACCTCACTGGTCTTACCAGTGTTCCCACCATCAATTTCGACGGTGGTGCTGCCGGTGACGACGCACTGAGCGTCTCAGGCGCCACGACGACCACCGTCACTCATTCCTTCACAAACGCCAGCGACGGCTCCATCACGCTCGCCGGAACTGTCGCCGGCACCATCAATTACCTCGGCCTTGAACCCATCATCGATAACCTCTCCGCCACAGATCGCGTCTTTACATTCAGCAACGTTGCTCAGACGATCGACCTCACCGACAACGGCAGCGCCGCAGGAACTAATCTCTTCATCGACTCCACTGCCGGCGAATCCGTCACCTTCCCGAACCCCTCCGGTTCCATCACCATTCAGGGCGGAAGCGACGTTGACACGATCGAAATCGAGTCCGTGAACAATAACCTGACAGCCGCAATCAACATCCTTGGCGGCGGTGGCGATGACGTTATCCGAGTAAAAGCTCTGAATACATCCTTCGATGCAAACATCGTTATCGACGGCGAAGCCGGCACCGGCGACAGCGTCGCATTTGGAGCGACCAGTGCCCTCACTTTCGCCGCCACCCGCAATCTCACCGTCACCGCCGAAACCATCACCCAATCCAACGCCCTCATCGTCCCCGGCACCACCAGTCTCACCGGGACCGCAGGCAACAGCATCACACTCACAAACGCCGCCAACAACTTCGGCACCTTCGCCGTTAATACCGCAAACAACGTGTCCGTCCTCGACATTAACGCCATCATCATCGCGGCATCCTCCATCTCCGGAAACCTGACCCTGAACGCCGGTGCCACAACCCAAACCGGCGCAATCCAGGGCGCCGGACTCGAACTGCTCGGTGCCGGTCCGTACACTCTGACAAACAGCGGCAACTCCTTCACAACACTCGCCGCGAACACGACCGAAGCGATTTCTTACCGGGATACGAACGGGCTGATCGTCGGGACGGTTAACACCGTTGGCATTACCACATCCGACGACAATGTGACTATCCAGACCGGCGGAACACTTGCCATTAATCAGGCTGTCGCGGTCGGCACAGCCAACCTGACCCTGAACGCCACTGGTGCCGTGACGCAAGCCGCAGCCATCAGTGGTGCCGGACTTGAATTGCTCGGCGCAGGTGCCTACACACTGACAAACAGCGGCAACTCCTTCACAACACTCGCCGCGAACACGACCGAAGCGGTGTCTTACCGGGACATCGACGGGCTGACCGTCGGAACGGTTAACACCGTTGGCATCACCACATCCGACGACAGTGTAACTATCCAGACCGGCGGAACACTTGCCATTAATCAGGCTGTCGCGGTCGACACAGCCAACCCGACCATGAACGCCACTGGTGCCGTGACGCAAGCCGCAGCCATCAGTGGTGCCGGACTTGAATTGCTCGGCGCAGGTGCCTACACACTGACAAACAGCGGCAACTCCTTCACAACACTCGCCGCAAACACGACCGAAGCGATTTCTTACCGGGATACGAACGGGCTGATCGTCGGGACGGTTAACACCGTTGGCATTACCACATCCGACGACAATGTGACTATCCAGACCGGCGGAACACTTGCCATTAATCAGG
>JBJTOP010000362.1:0-22958 GCA_046074645.1 Planctomycetaceae bacterium
TTGGTTGCCGCCAGTTCCGACTCCACCGCTTTCTTTTTTGCCGCAAGATTTTCCCTTTCGGCAACCATCGACACGATTTTCCGCTCATGCTGGGCTTCAGCTTCCTTGCGCGCCGCCACCTGTTCCGCCGTTTCGGGCAACTCGGTCGCGTTGAGCTGGCTCCAAACCCCGAACGGGATCTTGTGGGTCGAGGGCGAACTTCGCAGCATCCCGGCGATGCCGTAATAATCCTCCAGTCCGATCGGATCGAACTTGTGGTCGTGGCAGCGCACGCAACCCAGCGTCATGCCCAGGAAAGCCGTGCCGATCTTGGAAACCTGCGTGTCGACATGGTCAGCCTCCATCTTGGCCTTGTCTGGCTCCACGATCTCGACATCGCCCACCATCAGGAAGCCGGTCGCCGTGATGTTCTCGGCCCGTTCCATGGCCGATCCGGCTGGAAGCAGGTCGCCTGCGACCTGCTCGAGGATGAAACGGTTGAACGGCTTGTCCTTGTGGAACGCCCCGATCAGGTAATCGCGGTATCTCCAGGCATGTTCGGCATAGACATTGTTGGAGGTTCCCATCATGTCGGCGTAGCCGGTGAGGTCGAGCCAGTGGCGAGCCCATCGCTCCCCGTAGGCCCGTGAAGCCAGCAACCGGTCGACAACGCGTTCGCGCGCTCCGGGCCTGATGTCCCCGAGGAAAGAAATGATATCCGCGGGCGTGGGCGGCAAACCCGTGAGGTCGATGGTCACCCTGCGAAGCCAGAGGTGCTTCCCTGCGTCCTTGACGGGATGAATCCCTTTCTCATCCTGCTTCTGCCTGATGAACCTGTCGATGGGATCAAGCGGCCAGGACTCGTCGGATACCCGGGGCGGGGGCGAATCCTTCACGGGCTGGAACGCCCAGAACTTCCGTCCCTGCTCGATGTCAATCTTGCGGGTTTCAACCGGCTTATGAGCCCGCCGGGGGTCCGCCATCCCGTCTTTGATCCACTGCTCGAAATCACGGACCACCTGCTCGGGCAGTTTTCCCTTGGGGGGCATCCGGAGTTCGGTATGCCTCAGCGCCTTGATGATGAGGCTGTCTTCCGGCTTGCCTGGCACGGCGGCGGGCCCGCTGTCACCGCCCTTGAGCAGCCCGTCGCGATGGTCGAGGCGCAGGCCACCCTTGATGATGGCGGCGTTCGTGGAATGGCATTTCTGGCAATGTTCCACAAGAACGGGACGGATCCTCGACTCGAAGAAGTCGGTCTGCTCCTTGGTGAACTCGGTTGTGTCGGCCGGCACGGCGGCTGGACCTGCGATGACAATCAAAACGGTTGCGAGCCAGCCG
This sequence comes from Planctomycetaceae bacterium, assembly GCA_046074645.1. Classification (GTDB taxonomy): domain Bacteria; phylum Planctomycetota; class Planctomycetia; order Planctomycetales; family Planctomycetaceae; genus SXXK01. The sequence continues at coordinate 1,318 of JBJTOP010000362.1, forward strand.
GAATTCATGGCCGGTCCTCCTTCGCAGGGGAATGGCCGGCGCGGTTCGCCCGCGACGCTTCAGCGGCTTGGGACATCGGCAAGCCTTCCGTCGGCCGCAAAGACCACGGCGATTGTTCCGGCACGCAAGCGGATTTCCACGGAAAGATTTGGAGGTTGAACGATTGCTGGGCTTTGAGTCGACAAGTGGAAGTCGGTTTGTTTCCTAAGACTCTAAGGGCGAAATTCCGGCTAGTCAGTCCTTGTCCTGAGATTTGGAATAAGTCTTTGGCAAGGTGCTGTTCCACTTGGCGATCGCCTCCCGCAAGGTTTTGGTCACGCCTGGGTTCCGTGTCGCGACATTCACTAATTCGGCTGGGTCGGATTCGACATCGAACAGGCGGACCTCTTCCCTGCGCCTGTTCGATGTCGAACAACTTCCACCGGCCGTGGAGCGCGACCATCTCCGACCTGATGTTGTTGATCCTCCAGAATAACATTGTGGAGCGCTTGCGGTCCATTCCCCGCCACAGGTCAGAGGAATTCTGGCGATGGTTATATTCGAGAATGATCATGGGTTGGGTCTGCCCGCCCCGGCGGTCAGTAGCGGTTGGATCAGGCCGGGGCCAGATTCAATTTTTCGTTCGTGAAATCACAAGGCCGTCGAACCATTTCAGGTGACATGCCAGTTTATGCGTCACTTGGTTTAGGGCTTTTTTTAGCTGGGCAATGTGGTTCAATAAGCGGATGCTTAAGGGGCTTTGTTATCAATCTTAAACTTGATATTCGGGTAAAATTGGAATCCAATTCCAAGCACAAAAAAGCCCGGAACGAAACCTAAAAATGGATGGGCGGGGCATTTCAAATGCCCCGCCCATCCATTTCGATTTGCGCGGATTCGGCCAACTAGCAGACCTCGAGGAGCTTGGCACCCTTGTCCACAATGCGGATCGGCCGGCCAATGCTGGTCTGGATCTGCTTGGTGTGATCGATGCCCATGAGGGTGCAGACGGTGGCCATGAAATCCAAGACCGAGATCGGGCGGTCTTCCACGGTTCCGCCTTCCTTGTCGGTGCGTCCGATCACCTGCCCGCCCTTGACGCCACCGCCGGCCATCCATGAGGTCCAGGCGCGGGGATAGTGGTCACGGCCCGGCTTTTCGCCACGCTGGTTGATCTTCGGGGTGCGGCCGAAGTCGCCCATCCACACCACGAGCGTGCTGTCGAGCAAGCCCCTGCCGGCCAGGTCATCCAGCAGGGCGGCGATCGGTTTATCGATGGTGGCCGACAAGTTCTTCACCCGCTCGAAGTTGTTCTCGTGCGTGTCCCAACCGCCCAGGTTTACCTCCACGAACTTCACGCCCGTCTCCACAAGGCGGCGGGCCATGAGGCACCCCTGCGCGAACTTGCCGGAACCGTACTTGGCCACGATCGCCTCGGATTCCTTCGACAGGTCGAACGCCGCAGCCTCGCGGCTTTTCATCATGGTGACGGCGCGCTGGTAGTTCACCTGATGGTCGACACCGGCGCCCACGGGGTATTCCTTGCGGAAACCCGCCTCCATCTGCTCGAGCAGGCCGACGCGCTTGTCGAACTGTCCCATGCCGAGGGCCGTCTTGAGGTTTTCCACGCCCTTGGACGGGTCGTTCACCACGAGCGGTTGGTGGCGGGGCCCGAGATAGGCGGCCCCGTAGGCGCGATTGCCGACGCAGACGAAATTGGGAATGGCGAAGTCGGCCTTGCCGATCTCGCTGGAAACGATCGATCCCAGCGACGGGTACTGGATGCCGCCCTGGCCTTCGCGGTAGCCGGTGTGAAGCATGTACTTGGCGCGGGGGTGTGCTGGACGATCTCCGAAGGGGAGAGGGGGGATTGGGGCCGATTTTCGCCCGGATGAAGAGAACTTCAAGGCCATTGGGCGAATGCCCTGGGGGCTGGATCCTTTGCGGTTTGGCAGTGGTCTGCGTCTCCGGCTGCGGACGCGATCACTCGTGTCGGATCCAGCGGCCTTCGATGAGCACGTCAGTATCGAGCTGCCGGACGTGCATGTGCTGGAGCTGGGCTGTGGCGGGAACGCAGTTTTGACCGAAACCTGCGACGGCGGAGCAAGCGTGGGTGCCGCCGAGGATTTTCGGGGCGACGAAGATGTGGACTTCATCGATGGCCTGCTGATCGAAGAAGGCTCCAAGCAGAGCGGGGCCGGCTTCGATCAGCACATGAGTGAGGCCGCGGCGGCCCAGTTCTGCAAGGACAGTGCGGGGTGGAACGGAGTTGGGGCTGTCAACGGCGAAGACATCCACGCCCAGATTCCGCAACTTCAGACGATTGCTTTCGCTGCAGCGGTTTGAGACGCACACCAGTACGGGAGCATCGCTGAGTGACTGTGCAAGGCGGGAATCTGCGGTGACAGCGGTGCCGCTCGAATCAAAAATCACTCGCAGCGGAGTTCGGGGACCTGGTGGGCGAGCGGTCAGCAGGGGGTTATCGGCGCGGACGGTTCCGGCACCGGTAAGAATGGCATCGACGCGGCCGCGGAGGCTGTGCACAGCGGCGCGTGAGACGGGGGATGAGATCCACTGGGAATGCCCGGAATCGCAGGCAATTCGTCCATCAAGGCTCATGGCCCACTTCGCGTGGACCCAGGGAAGACGTTGCAGCATCTGTCGACGGAAGGGAGCGATCAGGGCTTCTGCGGCTTCCTGGCAGAGCCCGGTTTCCACGACAACGCCGGCATTGCTGAGGAGTTGCAGGCCACGACCGGCGGCGTGTGGAGCGGGGTCGGGGCAGCCGACAACGACGCGGCGGAATCCGGCGTGGAGCAGTGCGTCAACGCAGGGAGGTGTTTTGCCGTGGTGACTGCAGGGTTCAAGAGTGACGAAGAGATCGTTTCCCGCAGTGTTTCCCGCGGCGGCTGTGATGGCGTTGATTTCGGCGTGCGGTCCGCCGAACTGAGCATGCCAGCCTTCGGCGATGAGGTGTCGATCGGACGACACGATCACGGCCCCCACCAAGGGGTTGGGTTCGACAGAGCCGAAGCCGCGGGTGGCCAGCAGGAGTGCGTGCTGCATGATGGCCGTGTCAGAGCGGAACTGCACGGTCAGAATCCTGGAAGCGACTGGCCATCCGCATCGAGAAGTTCACGGAGTCGGCGGATGGCACGAAGGTAACGCATGCCGGCGGCAGGCGGGCTCAGCCCGAGAGCCGCGGCGACTTCGCTGTTACCCAGATGTTCGAAGTGCCGCATCATTATGATTTCTCGATCGGTATCATCCATCTGCCCGATAGCGGCAAGAAAGCGGTCCTGGAGTTCCTTGCGGAGAGCAGCAGCAGCGGGTGTGAGTTCAGCATCCTGCAGGAGTGCGGCGAGGTCGGCGGCGGATTGGTCATCGGAGCCCAGTCCGGAGAAATTTTGTTCGCGATCGACTGACCGGCGCCGAGCGGCTCGATGTCGTCGATGCATGTCAATGATGCGGTCTTTGGCCAGTTGTCGGAGCCAGAGATGAAAGGGCATTGAGGGATTCTGGAGATACCCATTCAGTCGCTGTGAGGCTTCGAGCATGACGTCCTGAACAACGTCACTGGCATCGACACGACGAGCCACTGCCTGGTCGAGTCGCATTTGAATCATCCGCCGTACGGCATCGCGATGACGATCCATCAGGCGGTTGACGGCGGCAGCGTCCCCATCAGCCACATCCCGGAGCAGGTCCAGGGTTTTTTCGGATTCGGGCCACATGGGGACAGGGCTTTCATGGGGGGGGCAGAAGGGGCGATAACGGGGGACTTCCGTCCCCCGCACGACATTCAGGGCAGCAAAAATATTGCTCACGGGGTCGATGCGGAGTCCGCGATGCCGAGAGCTCTCTATGGTTGTACGACGGCTGGATTACTTTTCAACGTCAAAAGCGTAGGCGGTGGTGGACTGGTACTTCGCGCCGGGTTTGAGAATCGTGGATGGGAATTCGGGGTGATTGACCGAATCGGGGTAGTGCTGAGTTTCCAGACAGAGGGCACTGCGATGGGCGTAGGTTTTGCCACCTTTGCCGGCCTGATCCTTGAGGAAGTTACCGGAATAGAACTGGATCCCGGGTTCCGCTGTGTAGACTCGCATGCGGCGTTTCGAGGCGGGATCGAGGAGTTCTGCGGCGAGTGCGAGTTCATCGCCGGCGGCGCGTTTGATGACGAAGTTGTGGTCGTAACCAAGTGCGGGGGTTTTGGCAACGGCCTCAATGCGGGCGCCGATGCGAGTGCGTTTGGTGAAATCAAGATCCGTATCGGCAACTGGAGCGATTTTTCCAGTGGGGATCAGGGTATCATCTGTGGGAGTGTAGGATTCTGCGTGGAGCAGGAGTTCGTGATTGAGTACTGTGGGGCTGCCTTCGCCGCCGAGATTAAAGTAGGCGTGATTGGTGAGGTTCACCGGAGTGGCTTTGTCGGTGACCGCGGTGTAGCTGATGGTGATGCGATTTGAGTTGGCGGGAATGAAATAGGTCACGGTGACTTCCAGCTTACCTGGGTAGCCTTCATCTCCATCGGGGCTGACGACGCTGAATTTCACGCCCTCGCCGTCGGTGGAGGACACGGGTTCGGCTTTCCAGACGAGTTTATCGAGGGCTTTATCGAGTCCGCCGTGGAGGTGATTGGGTTCGTTGTTGATGGCCAGTGAGTATTCGCGGCCGTCGAGTTTGAAGCGACCTTTGGCGATGCGATTGCAGACGCGGCCGGTGGTGCATCCGAAGTACTGGTTGCCGTCAGATTCGTAGCCGGTGACGCTGTCGAAACCGAGCAGGACATCGGCGAGTTTTCCATTGGCGTCGGGGACCATCAGGCTGACCAGTGTGGCCCCTCGGGTCATGATTTTCGCGGAAAAGCCGGATTTGTTTCCGATCGTATGCAGTTCGACGGGGACACCGTCCTTTGTTTTTCCGAAGTTATCCGCACCGGCATGGGCGGCAGTCACCGCAGATGTCATCAGCAAGACTCCTGTGAGCAATCCATTCAGAATTCGCATGGTTTTGTTTGCCCTGATAGAACGAGCACCGTCTGCGGCCCGGGAAGGTCCCGGAGCCTGCGTGGAACAGACGTCGTCTGGATTATCGGGTGAGACTGCCCTGGCCACAAGTCAGCGGGCCAGTCAGGAGATGATGTTGGCACGAGTTTAGTCGGCAACCACCACGGTGTTGCAGATTCTGTCGGTGAGCCGACGGCGGTCGGAGCTGAAGATGAACAGCACGTCGATTAATCGAATCAAAATGGCGAGACGGTGATCCACAAGGAAAAAAACCATCAGAAACGCGACCTCGTAGAGGATTTCTCGCGAGGATGTCCGCAGGGCTCCGGCCGGCATTCCTGTGGATCGGTCGTGGACGGTCAGCCGAAAAATCTTCTTTCCAATGGTTTTTCCGCTGCAGCAGAGAATCAGAGTGACCACGATGTGAATCACAAAGGCGGCAATGAACAGACCGTAGGCGGAACGGCGAACGATATCGTACTCGGGAGCCCATGTCGTGTTCGCAAACAACAGGTAGCCAGGGAGCATGAACGCCAGCAGGACCAGCAGTTCAACTGCCTTTGTCGCCAGTCTGGTGAAGCGTCCTGCGGTGGCCTCCACAGTTGTCTGGAAGAGGCGATTTTGCCTGGGCGCTGTACCAGGGCGCCACGGCTCAAACGGTTCCGGCAGAGCACCTCTGTTTTTTCCGACGGCTTTGTTGCCAGGCAGCTGTGTGCCAAACGGGTTTTCTGCCTTACTGCCCTCGATGTCCTCTTCGACGGGAATCTCTGCATCCCATGTGTCGAAGATCTTATTGGGTGGCGGGACAGGCCGTGTCTGCGGGGATGGTGTTCCGGAGTAATGTGCTGCAGTCGGTGAATTGCTGGCGGGAGCGTTGAATGGGGCGGCAAGGGCCGCGCCCAGTGCCGCTGCGGCACTTAAAGGCTTAGCAGACGGTACGACCACGACCGGCGGCGGCGATGCGGCGACCGGGACGCGGGGCGGAGCGGCTGGCGGCGGCGATGTGGCGACCGGGGCGCGGGGCGGGGCGGCTGGCGGCGGCGATGTGGCGGCCGGGGCGCGGGGCGGGCTCACTGGCGGCGGCGATGCGGCGACCGGGGCGCGGGGCGGAGCGGCTGGCGGCGGCGATGTGACGACCGGGGCGCGGGGCGGGGCGACCGGCGGCGGCGATGCGGCAGCCGGGACACGGGGCGGGGTTTCTGGCGGCGGCGATGTGGCGGGAGCAGCCGTTACTGAGGGGCGGCTTTTGAACTGCTCTTCGCTGCGTGGCACCTGAATTGTCCCGCGGCAGTCCGGGCAGCGCACTTTTTTTCCTGCCAGACTGTCATTGATGTTGCCCTCCCACGTGCAGGTGCAGCGTATGCGGATCGACACGAAGAACGCTCCTGTGCAGCAGATGTCAGGATGTGTAGCGGAACAATCACGGTTAATTTCGCGAATATGGGAGTTTACAGTCTGCGCAGAGGAACCGCGAGGAGAGCTGTGGAGATTTCACGCCCATGGTCAGCGGAAAATCGGAATTTGCCGAGCGGGTGAAAAAAAGCAACCGGGTAATCAGCAGCACTTTTTACCGGGGAGTGCTCCAAACCGGAAAGTTTGTCGAGGTTCGCGGCGGATTGTCATTCCCGACCTTCCGGCTGGGTTGGTTCCTCATCCGCCTGTCTGTATGATTCGCAGCATCTTCACAATTCGCGTCGGTCTGGTGTGGTTTGCCAACTCCGTCCGTCGCTCTCCTTCCGCAGGCTGAACTTCGCCGTTATGGACGAACTGCAACACGAATGCGGTATTGCTGCTGTCTATCATCTCAATTCCGAAGGTCTCAGCCCGCTGATTCCCACGCTGCGTGGTCCTGATCGCACGGTGATCGATCCGGCGACCGAAGAACCTTCGGACGTTCGCAACCGCGCCTCAAGACTTGTCCCGGGAATGCTGCTTGACATGCAGAATCGCGGGCAACTGGCAGCAGGAATCACCAGCTTCAACGCTCGTCGTCTGCAGCTCATTCAGACCCACAAGGATGTCGGGGGTGTGGCAGAGGTCTTTCGGATGAATCACGAAGACCGCTACAAGCAGCTGATGGCCGAACATGCCGGACAGGCGGCCATCGGACATGTTCGCTACGCCACCTGCGGCAAGGACGATCCCACGTATGCTCAGCCCTTTGAACGTCACCACATCGCGCGTTCAAAATGGTTCAGTTTCGCATTCAACGGGCAACTGGCAAACTACCTCGAACTCCGCGAAGAAATCCTGAAAACCACCGATTTTCATCTCACTCGTGAGACCGACACCGAGGTCCTGAATCACCTGATTTCTCACGAACTGTCCGTGGATCCGGAGATCTCTCCCGTTGCTCTGCTGCAGAAAGTTGCAGCCCGTGTCGACGGATCATGGAATATTGTGTACCTCAATGCCCGTGGGCAGATGTTTGTGTCGCGTGATCCGCTTGGCATGCGACCGCTCTGCTGGGCCCGCGAAGGCTCACTCTTCGCCGCAGCCAGCGAGAGCGTTGCGCTCACTCATCTGGGCTTTGCCGACGAAAGCGTGCACAGTCTGCCGCCGGGACACGTGCTTGTTATCGATGGCAACAGCGTCACGCTTCACAAATACGCCGAAAGCCCCAGTCAGGCGCACTGTTTTTTCGAATGGATTTACTTTGCCAACGCCGGCAGCACCTTCGATGGTGCCGGCGTTTACCTCTCCCGAAAGAAACTCGGCGAAGAGCTGGCTGCCCGCGAAACGATTCCCATTGCCGATGATGTCATCGTCGTCCCCGTCCCGGATACCGCCAAAGCCGCTGCTGACAGCATGGCATTCCGACTCGGAGTTCCTTCACTCGAAGGACTCATTCGAAACCGCTACATCGGGCGTACGTTCATCGAAGGCAATAACCGCGCGGATAAAGTCCGCATGAAATACACACCGCTCCCGGAAATCATGGAAGGCAAACGTGTGCTGCTCGTCGATGACTCCATCGTCCGCGCCACCACCCTCCGCGAACTCCTCGCACTCCTTCGCGCCCGTGGTCGCGCAAAGGAAATCCATGTGCGCATCGCCTGCCCGCCAATCATCGCGCCCTGCTTCTACGGCATCGATATGTCCACCGTCAGCGAACTCTTCGCTCCCGGCTTCATGCAGGGACGTCGCATTACTCCGGAAGAAGAACAGGCAATGGCTCAGGAGGTTGGCGCGGACAGCCTTCGCTACCTCCCCGTCGAATCCCTCGCCACCTGCGTCGGGCTTCCTTCCGCTTCACTCTGCCAGGCCTGCGTCTGCGGCGAGTATCCAACTGCAGCCGGGACTCACCTGTACCAGAAAGCACTCGAACGCGCCGCAACGAAAAACAACCGCTGCAATTCCTCCGGCGGCGGTGAAGGGGCAAATCCAAGGATCTACGGCTGATCACCCGCTTCCACCATCACGCTCCGCGCTAACTCACGCGCCACCGGTCCTGCCGCTCTGCCGCCCGAACCACCGTGCTCCAGAACCGTTACCACCACGTATTCCGGGTCCTCCGCCGGAAACCAGCCGGCAAACCACGCGTGATCAGGCCTGCCGGGCGCTGCTTCCGCTGTGCCCGTCTTCCCTGCAATTCTCAGGTCGGCAAGCCTCACCGACTGATAACCAGTGCCCGTGGGGTCATTCACCGCTGCCGTCAGCCCTTCCCGGACAGCCTCGATACTCGCCTCATCAATGCCTTCCACTCGTCGATTCTGTGGTAAAGAAACCCCATCGGCGTCGTCCAGCAGTATCGATTGACCATCGTCACTGGCAATATGCGGAGTCACCAGCCAGCCACCATTTGCAATGCAGGCCATCAGCCGCGCCAGCTGCAGCGGGGTCACCGTCAGACGCGACTGACCAATCGAAAACCCCAGCGCTTCGCGTTCGAACCGCCGCCACTCCCGCTCCGTCAACTCACCACTGGCTCCGTCACCATTCGCACGAACACCGTTGTGAAGTCCCGGCACCTGACCTGCTGACTCCCACGGCAGATCAATCCCTGTCGGACTCCCAAACCCCAGGCGTTCCGCCCAGATCACCTGAGGTTCCATGCCCATCCGTGCCGCAGCATCGAAGAAATAGACGTTACACGATTGTGAGAGCGCTGCTGACAGCGTGACGGGGCCGTGGCCGTGACCAAAGAGCCGATAGGTGAGGCAGCGGTGTTCTTCGGGCGTCCGCAGATAGCCCTGGCACTCGAATCGCTCCGATGGCACGATCACACCGCTGTCCATACCGGCAAGAGCAGTCACCACCTTCCACGTCGATCCAGGTGGGAGGGACATGGCAAGGAATCGCGACACGAACGGGCGGCGCACATCGCTGTTTACCGCCAGCCACTGCTCTTCAGTCCCGTGACTGAACAGCGACAGATCAAATTCCGGGGCGCTGGCGAGCGCCGCAATTCGCCCCGTGGCTGCTTCCATCACCACCACAGCACCACCGACGGGAATATGATTCGGCTCGGGGGGTGTCGGGCGATCGCTTTCAGCCTCTGACTCCTCGCTGCGTCGCAAAAGCACAGGCTCGGCATCTCCGAGCGCCTCAGCAAGCAGCTGTTCCGCCGTCAGCTGCAGCTTCCAGTTGATTGTCAGCAGCACATCACGGCCACTCACGGGTTCACGTACCACTTCCGTTCGAATCACTCGCTGCCGACGATCTCGGGTGATGCGGCGAAGCCCGGGGACTCCGACCAGCTGCGAATCGTAGCTCTTCTCGACACCAAACCGCCCGACGCGTCCACCGGCGACTGCCAGAACAGCGGTCGCACCGCCCGACACCTGACTGCGAGGAACCAAAGTCCTGGCTCCTGTGAGGTGCACCGCAGTGTCCGGATGCGGGTAGTTTCGCCGCGTCGTCTGCAGAATCCGCACGCCCGGAAACCGCTCCGGCTGTTCGCTGATGATGGCAGCCGTCTGCGGATCCACTTCTTCCAGCAGCGTGTGCCACGACTCTTCCTCACGAACAACAATTCGGGCATCGTCGTCGCGCCGTGGCGGTGTGGTGAGTGCCGCGCGGACGGTTGCGGCCCATTCCAGCAGCAGGCCCAGGCCCGGTGCGTATTCCAGTTCTGCCAGCTCTCCGTCGTCCCCGTTTTGCTCACTGGATCGGCTTCGCTGTGCCGCCCGCGAATTCACGGACGCAGCCATCCGCTGTACCCTCGTGTCAATGCGATCGCGGCGAGCGATGAGTTCGCTGAGCGGTGTACGAGTGGCTTCGGCAAGTCTTTGCAGCAGTTCGCGGCGTTCTTCCCTGAGTCTCTGTTCAGCGACCTGCAGACGCGCTGAGTCGCGGCGTTCGTCGCGCGTGAGCCGCTGCCACAGCTGCAGTTTCACCCAGTTTGGATCAGCTTCCGCCTGCAGCCAGCGATAATGCACCTGAACGGCTGCCAGATCGAGATCTTCCGCAAGCACCTGCGAATCTGCAAGGATGCGCCCGTCCCGCGCCGGCAACAGTTCTTCTTCCACACTGGTCGCTCGCAGCGAATTCAGCCATGCCCCGGAGTATCCCGCCTGAATCTGCGCGGTGCGGTACAGAATGAGCACCGTTGCCACCACAAACACTGCGCCAGGGACAACCAGCCGCCATGAACTGCCCGAACCCAGCATCCGCGGCGAAGATTCGGGTCCCGAGAATAATGCGGGCAACAGCGAATTCCGCATCACGACCTCCGCCAGCCAGCCGCTGCCGTCCGCCGCAAACCCAGCTCCTCACTCAACTGCAGCAGCAGTGCAAGCACACCACTGGTCGGCAGCAGTACCAGCAAGGCTGGTCGCAGGCGCGACAGTGATTCCTGAACAGCGTTCTGCGGATTGCTCCAGGCCGCCATCGACTCGCCGCTTGCTGACTGCGCGACCAGCAGAATCACCGCAAGAAGCGGCAGCAGCAGCGGCCGGGGGATTCGCAGTCCGCCGCGCTGCAGATGCAAGTCGCTGTGACCAGACACAACGAATGTTGTCACCAGCAGCGGCAGCAGCAGAGGAGCTGCAGGAAAACATGTTGGCCGGGCGATCCAGTCCAGCAGCAGCAGTCCGCCACCAAGGAACAAACCAGCAGCCGAAAGATTCCAGAGAACCACCACACAGATGGCCGGAATCACCACTCCGCCACGTGGCAGGAAGCCCACAAACGTCTGCTCCATCACCTCGGCAAACCACACCAGCAGCAACGCGGCAAATAGTCCCCGAAAAATCATCGCGATGCTCCCGTCTTCAACCATTCCCAGCGAAGTACCTGCACGGATTCCAGATCATCCAGCTGCACGGCCGGAGCAACCGCCACGTCCCATTTGCCCCCCGCCAGAAAATCCGCCTTCACCACCCGACCAAAATACAACGGGGGACCAGCGAGCCCTTCGACACCTGCCGCCACCACTTCATCCCCCACCGCAACAGCATCGGTCGGTCCCAGACCTGTCAGACGACATTCCCTCGTTCCCGTCCCCTCCAGCAGCCCCGTGGCTCCCGGATATCGTTCCCCCTCTGAAATCCGCAGCAGCTGCACTCGAGCGCGAAATGCTTCCGCCGTGACCGGCTGAACCAGACTGATCCACCGCGCAGAACGATCAATCCGCCCCACCACTGTCAGACCATCCAGTACCCGATCGCCAGCCTGCACCCGCTGCTCACGCCCCGCATCAATCACTCGCCCAGCCCCCTGCACCACAAGCTCGGCACGATTGAGCCCCTGAGCTCTGCCGGCATCAATCGCCAGTTCCCGCAGCACTTCCGGAAACTCGTCCTGCCGCGTGAGCACTCGTGCGGGGATGACTCGCAAATCCATCAGCGGCGGTCGGGACTCCATTTCACTGCTCTCAACACCCGGCAGCAACGGTCCCGATCGCTGACGCTCCCGCTGCAAATCCCGACGCAGCCGCGCGTTTTCGATGAGCAGCTGTCGCAGCAGCAGTTCACGGGCGGACGAACCGCTGCCGGATGATGCAGCGACGGAATTGGGCAGAGACGCTTCTGATGTGATTTTCTGAGGTGCCTCAACAGTCTCAAATGGTGACAATGCCAGTACCATCAGACGACCGGGACTGCACAGATCCAGCAGCCAGGGCCGCACACTGCTGAATGCTCCCAGATGCTCAGCGCCAGCGGCTGCGATCGTCAGACCGATCAGTGCCGCAGAGGCCAGCCATTTCCGGGATTGATCAGGCAATGCACGCATGAATAAGACTATCGATGAAGGTTGTGGAAAATAAAACCGAGAGCTATCAGGCTGCTCGCAGGCCGTCATCGAGTGCGGCTTTCCAGCGATCGAGGTGATCGAGGCAGATCATGGCGCCGCGAGTGACCGAGGTCCGGGGCGTTTCAGCGATTCGCACCGGAATCCCCAGCTGCTGATGCAGATACCGGTCGATTCCCCTCAGCAGTGCTCCGCCGCCCGTGAGCACCAAACCCGTGTCAGCAAGATCAGCAATCAATTCGGGCTGGCAACGTTCAATGGTACGGCGAATCGCATCCACAATTTCGGCGAGTGGATCAGCGAGAGCTTCGCGGATGTCTTCACTGGTCACCAATGCCCGCCGCGGAATGCCGCCAGCCGTATCCAGACCGCTGACCTCAGTCGTCAACTCCTGTTCCAGCACTGCAGCACTGCCGATGCTCAGCTTCAGCTGTTCAGCTGACTGCTCGCCGATACGCAGCGAATACCGGCGACGCATCCAGCGAACAATCGCCTCATCCATCGCATCACCTGCCGTGCGAATCGAACACGCGGCAGCCGTATCAGCCAGACTGAACACCGCAGTCTCCGTTGTGCCCCCGCCAATGTCACAGATCATGCTGGCCAGCGGTTCAGAAATCGGCAAACCGGCACCCACGGCAGCCGCTCGAGACTGATCAATCAGCCAGATCCGCCCCGCACCCGCTCGCTCGGCACTGTTAAACACCGCTCGACGCTCGACGGCCGATATTCCACCCGGGACCGTGATCAGCACCCGCGGACGCAGACCGCCACGGCCGCCGGACGCCTTCTTCAGGAAATACCGCAGCATGGTTTCACAGAGCCGAAAGTCCTGGATCACCCCATGCTTCAGGGGCCGCACCGCCTGAATGCCCTCGGGCGTCCGCCCCAGCATCTGCCATGCAAGCTTTCCAACCGCCGTTCCCCGACCCACGACGCGACTATCGCCGCGAGCAACCGCCACCACCGACGGCTCGTCCAGACGAATGCCCTCTCCGGGCAGGCCAATCTGAGTCGAGGATGTCCCCAGATCGATCGCCAGATCAGCACATAAATGTCGGCGCAACCAGGAAAACATGCAGGAATCCATCCCCCTTATCCATGCACAGCAACGGCGGGTTCTTCAGCATCCACACCGCTGCAAACCCGCTGAAATGTAGCTGAACTCCGGCAATTTCTGCAAGATGAGCCAGGATCCTCCGACGAACCCGGCGGATCGTTCTTCCCAGCGGTACGGCAAGCGTTTCAGTCTCAAAAGGCAGAAACCATGATGATCACCACCACATCGTCTGGCGATGGGCACAGGGTTACAATGCATCGTGGCGTTGTGGCGGGCGAGGCAAGCCGTCGAGCGAAGCTCAGCCCATGAATTCTGCATGGAGAATTCCGGGTATCGTCTTCAGGTTGCATGGTACCGGACGCAGTCGTGAGTTATGCGTTCACTCACGCCAAATGCTGGCGAAGTGCGAAAGCAGGAACGCCCCTTTCAAGCCCCCCAATACGCTCACCAACCTGACTGTCCGACAAGCTGTCTTCAGCGGACTCGAATCCAGTGATCAGTGAACTGCAGACGGTTGCCATTGCGGATTTTGGGCATGTGGCATTCGAGACAGTCAGCGGTGGCACTGGCTTCTGGGCAGGCGAAGTTCTGACCGGCGGCAGGTGGCTGATGACACTTCAGGCAGACGGCAGTGTGCGTCTGCCAGGAAGCTGATGCAGCGGCGTGGGGACTGTGACAGCTGAGGCAGTCAAAACGTCCTTCCTGACCGGCACCGGGCTGATCTGCTCCGTGGGGTTGCATCAGAAAACAGCGGCTCTGAACGAGACCGACCGATGCAAATCGTGCGAGCGTGGGGTTATCGGGCAGCAGAGGTGCTCCCATTTCGTCAGCACGGCGATGACATTCACCGCAGCGGTCCACCGATTCGCGAGGCGACAGTTGATTGAGGCGTTCGACAGAGCGATCAATACCCTGTTCCATGGCGGCGGCATGTGCGGCGGCATCTGAGTGGCAGCGGAGACAGCCGACACCTGGCACAACTGATTGCTCCTGAATCTGATTATTGTCAACTGGCACCCAGGTGCTGTGGCAGCCGAAGCAGTGAGCAGTTTCTCCGCAGGATCGATAATTGCCGAGAGCGGGGAGTCCGAGTGTGTCGGTCACGGCTTCCATTTCCAGCGTGGTGTCAAGGCTTCCGTCTGGGTACAGGCTCACGATGTGTTCTAGCGATGCGGTGCGGCCCGCGGCATCCAGCCACGTCAGCAGCGGGGTTTGTGCATGACGACCGGAGCCGAAGAGCCAGGTAATTTCGCGGGCACGCGCGGTTGCTGAGGACTTGAGCAGCAGGCGGTCACCCTCCAGCTGATACTCAAACTGCACTGCGGTGTCGGGCCGTTTGCGGGAACGACCGGCGAGCAGATTTTTCTGAGCAGTGCTGTCGAGGCGCATGAGGGTACGGCCGTGTGGCGAAGAGGCGTGGGATTCGCTGATGTCGGCATGGCAATGGACACAGGAGGATCCAGTGAGCACCTCAGAGGGAGCGGGGGCAACCGCGTCATAGAGGGGAACTGAAGTGAAATCAGCGGACAGCTGACGCCGTTCGCCAGAAATCCACCAGGTCGCTGCGCTTGCGGCGATCAGGAAGGCCGCCGACACCAGCACCCCAATTTCCGTCGCTGATCTTCGCAATCCGCCGGTGTTGTTCATGGCTGCTGTCCTGCAGATTCGGCAATCAGCGCAAGCCAGCCCCGTGACGCTGTCTGCAGGGCTGAATTCCGGGCATTCGCGGGAGTGAAGGAACATTCGTTCAGAAGCTGATTGAGTTCTTCTCTGGCCTGTGAAACTTTGCCGATCTCGAGCAGGATCATGGCGGTTGCATAGCGACGATCGGCAAGAGTTTCTGGCTTGCCGCTGGAGGCGAGTTGCAGGGCTTCCTGGAGTTGACCGGCAGCGCAGGCCGCCGCGATCGTCGCGAACTCAGAGATTTGATTGTTCGCCAGGCCGTCAACAGCAGCCAAATCAGCATCCCAGGGGAACGGAGGACAACGATCATGGACCGCCGCGGATAGCTGCTCCAGCAGAGCACGCCGCCAGAGTCCCGGAATTCCGAAGTTATCCCACTCCATTTCCGCCAGATCCC
Source organism: Planctomycetaceae bacterium (assembly GCA_046074645.1). Taxonomy (GTDB): domain Bacteria; phylum Planctomycetota; class Planctomycetia; order Planctomycetales; family Planctomycetaceae; genus SXXK01. The sequence continues at coordinate 16,640 of JBJTOP010000362.1, forward strand.
GTTGGCATTGATAAACGGCGGCACGCAGATGCCGAACACGAGGGAAAAGCAGGCTTTGCGGAGTCCGCACCGGGCCGAGTGCTCGTATTGCGGCCAGTGGCAATCGTTGTGAACGAAAAAGAGCCGCCTGGCGAAATGCAGGCCGTGGATCCATGCCAAACCCTGCCAGCTCCGGAAGGTCCACTCGAATTCCTGCAGAATCATACACGCCTGCATCCGGATTCCACGCCCCCCACTGAACGAAATTCTGCTGTGCTGCAAGGTCCTGAATCAGAGCTGAAGCAGATTCCGATTCGGAAGTCAGCCATGGCAGGTTGGGAGAATCCAGGTCGGCAAGCTTCCACGTGGAGCGCTGCAGAGCGGCGTTCAGCGTGCCACATTCGACCGGTGTGATCAGCATGGTAACCTGCCACTGCTGCAGTTTTCTGTACCAGCCTCCCGTTGTACCGTCAGGCAGACGGTATGCTGCCCGACGACTGTTCTGCAGATCGTCAAGCACCCGCAGGTGCTCGGTCTGTCGCCCCTGCTGAAAGGCTGTGAGCGGATGATCCAGCAGCAGGACAGCATCGCTTCTCCATGCGGCAAGCCCGGCCGAGCGTCGGTCGGCCGCCCAGATGACAGGACGATGGGAAGCGGAAGCCGTGGGCAGATCCAGCAGGCGCGAGTCCAGCGTGTGACAAAGTCCCCAGCCAATTCGTGAGGCAGACAACGGACCGATCCCGGCGGCATCTGTCAGCATACAAAAGCTCAGCAGTGCAGTGATCGCCGTTCGCGGCAACACTGGCAACTCAGGCAGATTCCAACCGAGATTCGGCCTTGCGGCAGGGGATTTCACGGAGAGAGGTCCCGCGCTCAGCAGAACACTCACCGCACACAGCGGCAGAAGTTCGAGGTTGATGAATGCCAGAAGAGTCAGCGGCAGCAGAATCAGCAGCAATCTGCGCAGACGGTCGTGCTGCAACAAGCCGGAGATAACGGCGAAGCAGCTGAACGTCAGCAGAAAGGGGGCGTGGTGAGTGCCCACAGATAATGAAGCGATTGCAGGACCATCGCTGTCTGCTGCTGCCAGCCAGTCGGGGCAGAAAGGCCAGGAAGTGGCAGTGAGCTGGCGCATGTCCGTGAGAATGACAAGTGGTCCCTGAGGATTCAGGCAGAGCGCAACAAAGGCGACAGCAAACACTGACAGCCGGGAGCGGCTGAACTGCCCGGGGGCTGCCCGGGGTTGAAGGACTGGGCTTTGCGGCGGATGCGTCAGCAGCCAGCACAAGCCCCATGATGGCAGTGGGGCGATGTTCGCCCAAAGAAGCACAACCGACCCGACAGCGATACAACGACGCAGCAGAGATGAACGCGTCTGGACGACAGCGTCCAGCAACAACAGACATGTGACGGTGTTGAGCAGCGGGCAGGGCTGCAGAGCAGGTCGCAGCAGAATCATTAACAGTCCCGGCAGCAACACACCATGCAGAGGTGGCAGGTGAACTGAGAACAGACCGAGGCGACGGAAGATGAGCATTCCCGAGACGATCGGTGTCCACTGCAGCAGCAGTAAGCCTCCAGCATTCCAGATGAGTATCCAGGGGAGGCCGTCCGCCCAGAAGGAAGCTGCTGCACCCGGAAGGTGCAGCAGCCCTTCAACTGAAAAAGGCCCCGCCATTGAGGCACGGCCGCGTGCGAGAGTCCACCAGAGGTCGGGGTGATCAAGCGGTCGCAGACCCAGCAGGAGAAGGCAGCACGAGGGCCACAACAGCAGGCCGCGTGGATCGTGTTGTGCCGGAACCAGATGGGGCGACGAAGCCACGTTTTGAAGACTCTGATGGAGAAAGAAACCGCAATTCGATCCGACTGCCGGACCTATTCGTTTTGCGAGGCAGCGTTCTTTGCAGACTCTGCTTCGTTGGCAATTACCTCCTCTGTCTGAGCAGGTTCGGCGGTGTCCGGACCACTGGCGACTCCGGGAGATACGCCTCCGCCGCAACCAGCGACCACCAGCATTACGCACAACATCATGAACCAGCGGTAATGTGTCATTTTCAGGATCTCCATTTGAGTTGGCAACGAAAAAGAAGCTCCCTGCCTGGTTGAACTGTCGGCAGGGAGATTTGCGGGGAGGAAAACATTATGGCCGGTCGGCTGGCCTAGAATTCACCAATCACCTGGCCGTCAGCAACGTCACCAAGTCGCGCCCAGGTAGAGATATCAATGTTCTCGCTGGCGAACCGCACGCTCCCATCTGTCAGCAGGCACTGGACGCCACCAGTGTGCACGCTTCGAGAAGCAGCGTTGACGCGGTCGGAGTTAACGCCACAGTCGAGCACCTTACCGTTCGGGGGCAGGTAGGAGGAGAAGAATGCAGACTGGGGGAAGTAGGAATAGAACCATGACATTCCCGCCTGTACTGTCGAACCTGTGTTCTTGGCTCCGTCGTTGCAGGGAGTGTTGTTGCCGTTGTCGTTCTGGTCGACGCGGTAGAAGCCAATGACAATTTCTGAAACACAAACAGTGTTGGAAGTGCCATCCGTCACATCTCTCATGGATTTGCGAGTATTCTGGCCAAACAGGCCGGGGGGACTGGCGGTGAGACGAGTTGTCACGCCGACAGCGGCCGCATAGTTGGTCGGAGCATAGCCAGTGTTGGCGGTAGAACCTGTCACCGGTACACCGTCAGGACGAATCCACGGAACACCGCCTGTACCAGGGTCGGAAGGACAACGGAATCCGGGAATGATCTGGCGTCGAGCACCACCTGGGTTAGCGCCATTCACACCACCGTGACCGTCAGTCCCACTGGTTCCCTGGCCAAGATTCCAGTCGATTGTGTTGTAAATGTTCGTCTGTTCCATCTGCGGCAGAATGCGGGGTTGCCAGGCAATATTGCCGGTGAACCAGGCGTCCGTGATGCCGGAGTAGGTGTTGCGAATGCGACCGGGTGGGAAGACGTTGAAAATATCGTGATAGTTGTGAAGTGCGAGGCCAATTTGTTTCAGGTTGTTTTTGCACTGTGTTCGGCGAGCAGCTTCGCGGGCCTGCTGAACGGCAGGCAGAAGAAGTGCCACGAGGATCGCGATGATCGCGATCACAACAAGCAGTTCAATCAATGTGAATCCACGCAAACGACGTCTTACTGTATTCATTCGTATACCCTGCAAGCAAAAAGGGAAAAGGCCAAGAATCCAGCGGAAATCTGGATAACTGGAGAGACTTTTGCAATACTCACACTTGGGAATCCAGCAGAGATTTTGAAAATCGTGGCTGCCATTCATGGATTCTGAGTCATTTGGGGGTTCACCCGGATGGCTAACGGTGCTGGTGATGCCTGAAAACTCTGGATTCCTGTCGCCATGGTCAACAACAGTTCCGCGTTCAGCCGTCACAGCGGGGGTGTGTGCGCTTGCCAGAACTGCTGCCAATCGTGACAATCCACCGTGGTGATTCACCGGAACCATCCCGCCACCTTCTATCACACCCTCCCATGGCACGTCGGAAAACCGCAGAAGACCCAGCCACCAGCACAGACTCCGTGTCTGAAGTTGCCTCGCCAGTCTCGCTCGAAGCAGCGATGGCCGAACTCGCTGAGATCGCTGGCAGGCTCGAATCCGGGCAGGAGCCACTGGATCAGTCACTGGCCCGCTTTGAACGCGGGATGCAGCTGCTGAGAATCTGCCACCAGCAGCTGGATCACGCCGCCCAGCGGATTGAGATTGTCACTCGCGTTGGTGCAGCGGGTGCTCCGGAAACACAGCCATTCGACGGCCGAGCGACTTTCCCGACGGAACCAATCGCGTCCTCCCGGACTGGTTCCAGCGACGACGACGCATTATTGTTCTGACCTTCAGCAACCTGTTTTCTTACGGAGTTCAAGATGCGTTCCCTCAGCGTTTTTCTCAACGTTCTTCTGGCTGCCGGCCTCTGCGCCCTGCCTGCTGCCGCTCAGGACAAGCCTCTTGCGGTCTCCGCAGAACGCGCCTTTCCAAACCTCGACTTCAACCGCCCGATCGTGATCACTCATGCCGGCGATGGCACCAATCGTGTTTTCGTGGCCGAGCAGGAAGGCATTATTAAGGTCTTCCCAAACAATCAGGAATGCGAAGAGGCCACCGTATTTCTCGACATCGACGAACGCTGCGTCTACGCCGACAATCAGAACGAAGAAGGGCTGCTGGGATTTGCCTTCCACCCGAAGTATCGTGAAAACGGTCAGTTCTTTGTCTATTACACCTCGGCCGCGGGTGAGCACCTGTCGGTTGTCTCGCGGTTCACGGTGTCGAAGGACAACCCCAATGTGGCCGACCCGAAATCTGAGGTCGAAATCCTGCGAATTCCTCAGCCATTCTGGAATCACAACGGCGGCACCATTGCGTTCGGCCCCGATGGCTGTCTGTACGTCGGTCTCGGCGATGGCGGCAGCGGCAATGACCCGATGGGACACGGGCAGAATCTGACCACGCTCCTTGGGTCCATTCTGCGAATTGACATCGACCGTCAGGAAGACGGAAAGAACTACGCAATTCCTGCTGACAACCCGTTTGTTGGCAAAATCGTCCCTTCAGGCCCCCGTGGCCAAACCGCACCGGCTCGCGGCGAAATCTACGCCTACGGTCTTCGCAACGTCTGGCGGATGTCGTTCGATTCTGAAACAGGACTGTTCTGGGCCGCCGACGTCGGCCAGAACCTCTGGGAGGAAATCAACCTGATCGAAGCCGGCGGCAACTACGGCTGGAACGTTCGCGAAGGTCGCCACTGGTTCCGCCCCGACGGCAATGATGCGACTCGTCCGGAACTGATTGATCCGATCCACGAGTACGCTCATGATATCGGCAAATCCATCACCGGTGGCGGTGTGTACCGTGGCAAACGGGTTCCCGAGCTGGTCGGCAAATACGTCTATGCTGACTACGTCAGCGGCCGCCTCTGGGCACTCGACTACGACGTCAAAAACAAGGCCGTCAAAGCCAACTACTCGCTGACAGGGGAAAACCTGCCAGTCATGTCGTTCGGTTCGGACGAAGCCGGCGACATGTACTTTTCAACCCCCTTCGGAAGCCTCTATCGCTTCCGTTCCGGTAACTGAGTTTCTTCGGAGATCCTCCCGTGCTGCTTTTCGACGGACACCTCGATCTGGCGCTCAACGGAGTCGACTGGAACCGTGATATGCGGTGCACCGTGGACGACCTTCGCGCTCAGGAACGCGCACTGGGAATGACCGACCCCGGTCGCGGTGGCGCAACGCTCAGCTTCCCCGAACTCCGCGCCGCCGAGCTGGGCGTCTGCCTCTCCACTCTCCTCGCCCGCCAGGAAAAGGAAATCAGTCACTCCTTCGGCTGGACGTCCCCACAGACCTGCTACGCCATGGCCCATGCCCACCTCGCGTGGCACCGGGCCATGGAACGAGCCGGATTCCTGCGGGGTATCCGCACCAAATCCGACCTCCGACACCACCTCGATGCCTGGAAACAACATCCCCAGACAGCGCCGCTGGGCTTTATTCAGACCATGGAAGGCGCAGACCCGCTGCTTGTGCCGGATACCGTGGAAGAATTTCACGAACACGGCCTCCGAGCCATCGGGCTGACACACTATGGAGCCAACCGCTATGGTGGCGGCACCTCCTGTGAAGTCGGGCTCGCCGTTGATGCCATTCCGCTCCTTCGAAAAATCGAAGATCTCGGCATGACAGTTGACGTCACCCACCTCTCCGACGTGGCCTTCTGGCAGGTGCTCGAATACTTCAGTGGCCGAATTCACGCCAGCCACCAGAACTCCCGCCGCCTTGCTCCATGGCAACGCCAGTTTTCCGACGAACAGTACAAAGCCGTGATTGAACGTGATGGCGTCATCGGGATCGCCTTCGACATCATCATGCTTCAGCCAGGCTACGTTCGTCGCCAAAGCCAGCGACTGGTCGCCATGGACCGCGTGGTTGAAAATATCGACATCGTCTGCCAGCTCGCCGGAAATACTCGCCACGCCGCCATCGGCACTGATCTCGACGGTGGCTATGGCGTTGAACAGACACCCAGCGACTTCGACCGCTTCCGCGATCTGCAGCGGCTGCCCGAAATGCTCAGCCGCCGCGGGTACTCTGACGCAGACATCAGCGGCATCATGCACGGCAACTGGCTGCGTTTCTTCATGGAAGTCCTGCCGGATTAAAAGGCCACCGACGGCTGAGAATTTGGCAGCGCGCGCACCTCCGGTGCGAAACATAGCCGGGGGCTCCCGCCCAGCCGCTCATACATTCAGCCGCATGGCGGCAGCCCAATGGCGTTGACTTTCTGGCAGAAAGAGAATCTGGCTCCCCTCTCCCCGGACCGGGGAG
>JBJTOP010000363.1:0-10454 GCA_046074645.1 Planctomycetaceae bacterium
GGCTGCCGCCATGCGGCTGACCAGCGGCTGACCAGCGGCTGGGCGGAAGCCCCCGGCGATGTTCCGCACCGAAGGTGCGCGCGCTGTCGAGTGCGTCGGTGAAACGTTTGCAGAGCCCTTCGCCCGCAGGCTGCCGCCATGCGGCTGCGATTGCGAACGGCCGGGTCAGGCGACCGCACCGCTCTCGGGCTTATTTCCCATCCCCTCAGCCTCCGGGACACAAATCCAATTGAAACGGCTGAAATTCCCTGTTAACCTTCCCGAAGGCATATTGCGATGATCCCGCAACCTGCCTCCTCCGCACTCTCTTCCCTCCGGGCCTCCGCCCTCCTCGATCGCCCGCCCCATGTCTCTATTCCGCTCGACACCTGTGCGACTGCGCACATCGACCACGGCACACGGTCGAACTCGCCGCATTCGGTTTGCCTGGCTGCTGTCTTGTGTTGTTCTCACGGCGGTCTTGTCGATTGTACCTTCCGGTCGATCCGCCTCTGCTGCTGCTCAGTCACCCGGCGAAGCATCCCCTGAACTCCAGATCGACACAGCGATCGACCAAAAAAACTCAGCAGATTCAGTGCCTGCTGTCGAGCAGGCCGACGCGGACACTCTGCTGCGTCGCACGACACTTGACCTTGCCGGTCGCATCCCAACGGCTGCCGAACGCGAATGGTACCTTTCACTTCCCGCTGAATCCCGTCAGCAAACTCTCGTTGATCGCCTCCTGCTGCTCCCGGATTTCGACTTTCATCTGCGCAACAGTCTGGATGAACTCCTGCTTCCGGATCGGCCGAATGACGGTGAGTTCCGTGAATACCTGCTGACTGCGATTCGGGAGCGTCGTCCGTGGAGTCGCATGTTCCGCGAAATGCTCCTGGCTCAGCCTGCGGAAGGCCCCGACAAGGGGGCCGCTCAGTTCCTCAGGTCGCGTGTCCGGGAAGTTGACGATCTGACCAACGACACGGCAGTTCTGTTTTTCGGCGTGAATATCAGTTGTGCCAAATGCCACGACCATCCGCTTGTGTCAGACTGGAAGCAGGACCACTACTTCGGGATGCAGGCCTTTTTTCATCGCACCTTCGCATCGAAGAAAAACGTAGTCCTCGAAAAGCCCTATGGAAGCGTGCGTTTCAAAACAACAGCAGGCACTGACCGCGATGCCGCTTTCATGTTCCTCACCGGTACGGTCGTCAGCGACGCCACGCCGACGCTGTCCGATGAAGAAAAGAAAGCCGTCGAAGAACAGATCCGGAAGCTCGAACGCGAAGACGATGCTCAACCCGTCACCGTCTCTTTCAGTCCGCGTCAGGCCCTGATTGACACGGCGCTCGCGGACCAGCAGCGGTATCTGGCCCGCAACATTGTAAACCGTACCTGGGCGCGACTGCTGGGAACCGGTTTCGTCGATCCGCCCGATCAAATGCACTCGGGTAATCCAGCCAGCCACCCGGAACTGCTCGCGATGCTCGCCGAGGATCTCGTGCGGCACGACTACGATCTGCGGCGTCTGATTCGCGGTATTGTGCTCAGCCGTACCTATTCCCGTTCCAGCCGCTGGACTTCCGAATCGCCCCCCCCGGCTGCTCAGACATTTGCCGTGGCCGCAACACGGCCACTGACCCCCCGTCAGCTGGCTGCTTCGCTTCAGATTGCCGCTCGCAGCAGCAACTCATGGCCGACCGTTGACGAGATGACAGCCAAACCCGAAGAATGGCTCAAACGTCGCACCGATCTCGAAAATCAGGCGGGGGGCTGGATGCGTGAGTTCGAACAGCCGTCTGCTGACTTTCAGATTGCCGTCGATGAAGCCCTGTTCTTCAGTAACAATGACCGCGTGCAGAATGATCTGCTCCGCGATGGCAATGATCGTCTTGTGGGTTCGCTGAAGTCCGCGGCCACTCCCGACCTGGCTGCAGCGGAACTGTGGAAGGTCGTCTGCAGTCGCCAGCCTGTGGCGGAAGAGATCGAAGTGGTAAGTGGCTGGTTTGCAAAGGCGCCTGAGCGGCGTGTGAACGACGTGCAGGCACTCATCTGGGCTCTGCTCGCAGGTCCCGAGTTTCGATTCAACCATTAAAATTAAATTGTGTCCGGTCAGCAGGAGTGTCAGATGTCACACAGTGGTCTGCAGCGAGTGGAAGTGGTGGGGCCGCTTTCAGGGATCCAGTCGCGGCGCGGATTTCTCAGCGGCGCTGCCCTCGGGGTGGGCGGAGTACTCGCTGCCGACATGCGCAGCGTCAACGGCCTGCGAGCGGAGGAGATTGCCGGCGAACTGCGTCGCGGCGAAAAGCATGTCATCCTTCTGTGGCTCGCCGGCGGTGCCAGTCAGCTGGAGACGTGGGATCCCAAGCCCGGAGCCAGAACCGGTGGCCCGTTTGGCGCGATTTCGACCAACGTGGCCGGAATTCAGGTCAGTGAGCTGCTCCCCAAACTCGCCCAGCGCATGCACCTCACAGCCGTCATCCGTTCACTGAACACAAAAATCGCCGACCATGGGCGAGGAGCCGATCTGATGGAACGTGGTCGGCTCGATGACCCCGGCCTCCGCTACCCGGACCTTGGTGCCGTCGCCGCAAAGGAACTCGGCCGGCTCGAAAGCACCGTTCCCGATTACGTCTCGCTTTACACGTCCACCGAAGGTCGCCGAAAAGGCACGAGTGGTTTTCTGGGAGCCCGGTACGCTCCGCTGTTCCTCGCCGAAAACATGGCCCCGCCCAACAGCGCCCTCCATGAACGACTCACTGCCGCCGAACATCAGGATCGGGCTGCCCTCCGCGATCTGCTCTCAAAACGGTTTGCTGCCGAGCACCGCAGCAACACAGTCGGCAGCCTGAATTCCGCCTACCAGCGCGTTCAGGGTATGATGGCCAGCGCAGGCCTGTTTAATGTGGAACAGGAACCTGCAGAAGTCCGGGCTCGCTATGGTCCGACACAGTTCGGTGAACAGTGCCTGATCGCTCGCCGACTCGTCGAGGCCGGCGTCCCGTTCGTCAAGGTTGCACGTGCCTGGTGGGACAGCCACGGTCAAAACTTCGAAACACACCTCGAACTCTGCGCCGACCTTGATCACTGCATGTCCGTATTGCTCGATGATCTCCAGGAACGCGGCCTGCTCCAGAAAACACTCGTCATCACGCTCGGTGAGTTCGGCCGCACCCCGGGAATCAACGCCAGCCTCGGACGCGATCACTTCGCGTCAGCCTGGAGCTGCAGCCTTTCCGGAATGGGGATTCGCGGCGGTGTCGTGCATGGGGCAACCGATGCCGAGGGACACACCGTCAAAGACGGCGAAGCCTCCGCCGCTGACCTGTTCGCCACCATCCTCCAGGCCCTCGGTATTGACCACACTCACGAATATATGGTTGGATCCCGCCCAACACCTCTTGCGGATTTTGGAAGCAAACCCATTCAGGCAGTGCTGGCCTGAGGAGATTTAAAATGCCACAAAACGACGAATCCGCTGCTCCCGCTGCCACGCCGTCAGCCAGCCAGGACGCCACGGCTGACCCCGCAACACCGGACACCCCGTTCGTGCCCGGCAAAGTTACCGTTGATCGCACCGTCCGCCTTCCCTCCATCACCTTCTGCATGGCTCGACATCAGCCCTCAGGTCGAGTGTTCTGCGGCGGTGCAGATTCCGGGCTGCACCATTTCGATCCGGCAGCCGAAAAGCCCGAACCGAAGGCTCTCTCGGACTTGCGGCACAGCAGCTACGTGACCGGGCTCGTCAACGCCGGCAACGTGCTGATTTCAGGAGGCTACGACAAATCCCTGATCTGGTGGAATGCCGAAACCGGCGAACAGATCCGTCGCATCGATGGAGCCCATGAACGCTGGATTCGTGCCATCGCCGTCAGTCCCGACGGCACAAAACTGGCCAGCGTCGGCGATGATATGAAGACAAAAATCCACGATGTGGCGACCGGCAACTGTCTGCTTGATCTGGATGGCTACGAACTTCAAACACCCCACGGATTCCCCTCCATGCTGTATGCCGTGGTCTTTTCTGCTGACGGCAGCCGGATCGCTACCGGCAACAAAACCGGAAAAGTGCTCATTCGCGATGCGCACACCGGCCAGATTCAGCAGACGATCGAAACACCCGTGATGTACACATGGGATCCAAAGGCGCGGCGACATTCCATCGGCGGAATCCGCTCGCTCGCCTTTTCTCCGGATGGCGCGCTGCTGGCTGTCGGTGGCATGGGCCAGGTCGGCAATATCGATCACCTTGAAGGCAAATCACGGCTGGAAGTCTTCCGCATCGATACAGGTGAGCGGCTGCATGAGATCGAAGACAGCAAATACAAAGGACTCGTCGAAAAACTGCAATTCAGCGGCGACAGGAAGTGGCTGATGGCCGCCGGCGGCGATCACAGCGGTTTCCTGAGCATCTGGTCGATGGAAAACGGCAAGCTGCTTGCACAGGAAAAAGTTGGCAGCCACCTGCATGATTTCGTACTGCTGTCAGACCGAACTCTGGTCACTGTCGGCCATGAACAGGCCTCGCTGATTACTCTTGCCGCAGCCGCGGACACCGTGTGATCTGTCGCGATATCAACAGGAAGTGCGCTCATTTTTGCTGGCCGGACTGGGCTCGACACGTGAGCGCAATCCGCCTGCGATTCGTGTCCACTTCCAATACGGTGACCCGGATGATATCGCCGGCTGAAACGACTTCCGCAGGATCGCGAATAAAACGGTCAGCCAGCTGACTGATGTGCACAAGCCCATCCTGATGCACTCCAATATCCACAAACGCTCCGAATTTCGTGACGTTCGTGACCACGCCTTCCAGCACCATTCCCGGCTGCAGCTGTTCCAGTTCGCTCACAGATTCCGTGAATCGTGCAGTGCGAAATTCCCGTCGTGGATCGCGGCCCGGGCGAGCCAGCTCTGCCAGGACATCCCGGACCGTGAAGCCCCCGAATTCACTCGATACAAACTGCTCGGCCTTCAAACCGCTCACAAGCCGTTCATTGCCCACCAGCTCAGTTACCGGGACGTGCAGCGTTACAGAGATCTGCTGCACCAGCGGGTATTGTTCCGGGTGAACCGCGGACGCATCCAGTGGTTCCTGTCCGCCGCGAATGCGGAGGAATCCGGCAGCCTGCTGGAAGGCTTTCTGCCCCAGCCGAGGGACCTTCAAAAGTTCTCGGCGCGTCATGAACCGGCCGTGTTCATCTCGCCAGCCGACGATTCGTTTTGCCAGCACCGAACCAATCCCCGCGACTCGCGACAACAGTGCTGCACTGGCCGTATTCAGGTCCACGCCCACAGCGTTCACGCAGGATTCAACTTCACGTTCGAGAGCCTTTTGCAGGAGCGGCTGATCCACGTCGTGCTGATACTGGCCCACTCCGATCGATTTGGGATCGATTTTGACAAGTTCGGCGAGCGGGTCCTGCAGACGGTGCGCGATGCTGATTGCTCCGCGGATTGTCACATCCAGTTCCGGGTATTCTTCGATCGCTGATTCACTGGCCGAATATACGGAAGCGCCTGCTTCGCTGACCATCACCCGCGTCACTTCAATCGAGTGTTTTCGAAGCACATCTGCGACGAATTTGTCGGCTTCTCGGGAGGCGGTGCCGTTGCCGATGGCGATGAGTTCCACATGCTGCTCGCGGATCAGTCGCAGCAGCACTCGCTCGGACTGTTCCAGATCGTTGCGGGGTGGAGTGGGATAGATGGTTTCGGCGGCGAGGAATTTTCCTGTGCCATCGACGACCGCCAGCTTGCAGCCGGTCCGAAAACCCGGATCAACGCCGATTGTTGTCCGGGGACCTGCCGGAGCAGCCATGAGCAGATCGTGGAGATTTTTGGCGAAGACTTCGACCGCTTCGAGATCGGCCTTTTCCCGCAGTTCGCCCAGCACCGCATTCTCAGCGCTCGGACGCAGCAGTCGCGAATAGCAGTCTTCCGCCGCTGCCTGCAACTCAGCGGCAAATGCCGGGTTGGTGTTTCGCAGCACGTGGTGCGACAGTTCGCGTGTGGCCGCCTCGTCGTCCGTTTCGAAACGCAGCCTCAGCACCCCTTCGGTTTCACCGCGTTGGAGTGCCAGAAAGCGATGTCCGGGAAGCCCCGCAACGCGCTGACGGCAGTCGAAGTAATCGCGAAATCGAGTGCCTTCTTCGGATTTGCCTGGTTTCACGTCTGAACGCAGTTCTCCCTGACGAATCCGCGCGGCAGCACGACGGCGGTTTTCGGGATCGTCCGCCCAGAGTTCCGCGGCAATGTCGCAGGCCCCCTGGAGCGCTGCGGCTTCGTCCGGCACACCCTTGTCGGCAGAAAGAAAGCGTCTCAGCAGTTGTGTACGCGGCTCCGGGAAAGGCGCATTGCTGAGCAGGATGTCGGCGAGCGGTTGCAGGCCTCGTTCCCGCGCAGCAGCCGCACGCGTGCGACGTCGAGGACGATAGGGCAGGTACAGATCCTCCAGCCGTGCCGGGTCGCTGCAGGATGTGATTTCCTGCTGCAGCTGTGGCGTGAGCTTCCCCTGTTCGGCGATGGTGCTGAGGATCGTGGACTTCCGTGCAGCAAGGTCGCGCGATTTGCCAAGCAGATCCTCAATCTGCCGAAGCTGACGTTCATCCAGTCCTCGAGTGGCTTCGCGGCGGTAGCGTGCAATGAACGGGATGGTGTTGCCATCCTCCAGCAGCCGCACGGCTCCTTCCACCTGTTCCGGACGCACCTGCAGTCGCCCTGCGGTGTCCTGCAGAAACCGATCCATGAGGAACAAGTCATCCTTCATGCCTGTTGCTCCAGAGCCTGATCCCGGGGTCGGCGCAAAAAAAAGGGCCGTGATTGAAATCACAGCCCCTCAAGTGCGGTAGACAGGACTTGAACCTGCACGGATTGCTCCACACGCCCCTCAAGCGTGCGCGTCTGCCAATTTCGCCACTACCGCGAAGTTCCGTCTGATGCCCTCTGCGGCATCAACGGGCCGGGAAGTCTATGGATCTGCGGCCGGAGTTTCAAGCTGAACGCGTCCCAACGGATCGGAGGCTCAAAAATTCCTGCAAAAGGGGCGGTGCAGATGGTAAACCAGGAATTTACGATTTTTGTCCACCGATTTGCCGGGCCTGCAGTGTTCCAATCCCCGAGACCGTCAATAATTCCGCAAAACACCACCGCCGCAATGGCGTCGAACAGGAATCGCTCGCAGATGAACACCACAAAACTCCCGGAAAACCTTGCCGAACTTCGCAATTCCGGGTGGAAAACCCGCACCGTGAAACAGGAGATCCGGGAAAACTTCCTCGCGATGCTTGCCGCCGGTGAAGACCTGTTCCCGGGAATGATCGGCTACGAAAATACCGTGGTTCCCGACATCAGCCTCGCACTGCTGGCCGGTCACGACATCCTCTTTCTCGGGGAAAAAGGTCAGGGAAAAAGTCGTCTGATGCGGATGCTCCCGCGATTCCTCGACCCCCTCCTCCCTTACCTCGATCTCCCCGGCTGCCCAGTCCACGAAGATCCCTATGCCCCAATCACCAGTCAGGGCAAGGCCTGCGTCGCCGAACGTGCGGAAGACCGGATACCAATCCGCTGGTGGCCGCGCGAACAACGCTACGCCGAACGACTGGCCCCCGGCACACGCTTCGCCGACATCGTCGGTGAGATTGACCCCGCAAAACTTGCCGCGGGTGCCAGTATGTCCGCGGAAGACGCCCTGCACTTCGGGCTGATTCCCCGAATGCACCGCGGCCTGTTCGCCATGAACGAACTGCCCGAACTGGATGAACTGGTTCAGGTCGGCCTGTTTAATATTCTCGAAGAACGCGATGTCCAGATTCGCGGTTACCCCATTCAGTTCGACCTCGATGTGATGATCCTGTTCTCAGCAAATCCCGCCACCTACAATCGCAGCGGCAAAGTCATCCCCCAGCTGAAAGACCGAATTGGCAGTCTGATTCGCACACACTACCCTCACGAGCGCGATACAGGGATTCGGATTCTCGAACAGGAATGTGATCTGCCTCTTGACGGTGACTTCCCTGTTGTTGTGCCCTGGTTCATGAAACAAATTATCGAAGAAATCAGCCGGCGTGCCCGGAAGAGCAAGTACATCGATCAGCAGTCCGGTGTCAGCGCCCGTTTCAGCCTTGCCAACTACCGCACAATGATCGCCAGTGCCCGCCGCCGCGGTGCTGTGCTCGGCGAAAAACCCGCCGTTCCCCGCATCAGTGATCTCGGGCACCTCTACGCCTCGGCACTCGGAAAACTTGAAGTGGACCTGATGAGCAGTCACCAAATGAGCGAACAGCAGGTTCTCGACGCAGTCACCGCGGAAGCCATCAAAACGGTCTTCGAGGAATATGTCGAACAGCATGGGCTCGATCAGATCTCGCAGATCTTTGCCAAAGGTGTGAAGATCGAAGTCGGTGACATGCTTCCAAGCTCGCACTACGAAACCCTGCTCAAACGCGTTCCCCCGGTCTGGGATAAAGCATTTGAGGTCAACGCATCGCAAAGCGCAGCGATGCGGGCGTCGTGCGTCGAATTTATTCTTGCCGGGCTGTATGCCACTGAACGCATCAGCCGTGCACAGCGGCATGGCGTGGTCACCTACGAAATCTCCTGAGCAGCAGGCTTCAGGAACATCGGCCGCCAACGCCCCGATGCTGCTTCACGAACTCAGACAAACGCCGATCCCCACAAAACGCGAACCTGCTGCTGCAGCGCGCTGCGGATTTCCATCACCTGCGCCATCCATCGGCTGCCCTGATCGGCTGACAATTGACCTTCTGCCAGCAACCCCGTAATTGCGCCCGTCACGTAGGCTGCTCTCTCGGTCGCGCGTCTCAGGTGCACAATTGAGAAACCCATCTGATAGCGGTCGCCACGCCGCTCGCGGTCACTGCTGACATCCTGCCCCAGCTCACCAACAAGTTCCAGCAGCCCCTGGTGAAGCACATTCAGGTAGCCGGACTGGTTGCTCATCCGAGATGTCTGAGAAACAATCTCCAGCATCAGCTGTCGCGCCGTGTGCAACAGCTGCGATGCACCGTCGTCGAGCAGGTCGAGAATGATACGTCCACCATCTTCATCGTCGTGGTCGTGACAGATGTCATCCGTATGCGCAATTCCGTCAGGGTCCTCTGACTGCCACCATTCCGCGCTGCAACCCTCATACGCTTCACTCCCGGGGCTTGCGTCATCGCTGATCATCGACGCAGACTCCGATGCTGCATCCTCAGTCAGGCCTGAAAGATCTGACAGATGGCCTTCGCTCCTGACAGCAGCCGCTGCTGCTTCATCTGCTGTCATTCCGATCGCCAGACTCTCTTCAATAATCCTCCGAATGCGGTCACTCCGAAGTTCCTGCTGCCGCAGCGCGAAGTCTGCCCAAAGTACGGCCTCATCAAGTGACATGCGCTCAAATTCCGACCGCGGTGGTACAGCACACGGCTGAGGCATCTCCGTCCTGTAGGGACCGCGAACAAGCTGTGTCAGCTGCTCCAGACGCCTCAGCAGCAGCGACGGATCCTCCGTGGATCCCGGCGGTTGCCAGATCCCGACAGACGCCGTGTAGCCAGGGTGTGGCTCTGCTTCCGCTTCCCGGAATCGCTGCTGCAGTCGCTGGGGATTGCGATGCTCCCAGTAGCCGGTCGCATCCTGTACTATCAGATTCGGAAACCATGATCGCTTCATGAATTCCAGCAGTTCAGTCAGTGCGGTATGCCCGTCCATACCTCCACAGTGAGTCCGCACCTCGCACCATGGCTGTTCCAGCAACGGTGCAAATGTCGCTTCCTCCGCAGAATGCTCCGGAATCAGCAGCCCCTCCGGTGACAACAGCAAACTCACAGGTGACTGACCCGGGCACAACTGCAGTAGCAGTCCTCGCACCAGCCTCCCCGGTGAATACTTGGTGGAACTGCGCCACAGATGAACTCGACTCCCAAGAGCAAGTGCGGTCTGCAGCACATGGTCTTCGAACTCCTCCACCAAAATCAGACTCTCAATCTGCCCCTGATACTTTAGCATAATCATGCGAGCGTCCCTGGAGGCACCGTCCTGATGGCTGTTTTCGAAGCTCCGACCATTGGGCTGCGGCGTGGCAAACCCGCACCTGTTTATCAGCAAATACCCGAAGAAACAACAGCGGAACTTCCACGTATTCATTTAGGACAAATAACTACTGAATATTTTCATAGTTGCCAGTATGATATTTGCCCGTTTGGGTGCATTTTTTGCCGGACAGCTGTGCCGGGTAAAATCGAGCGATGCGGACCGGATTGGGTGCCGTGAACCACGGGATGTCCTCTTCTCATCGGTCGGTTGCCAGGCCGACGGACTGGAAGTCCGTCGTACCGCAAAGGGGACCCGTTGCTGGTGTTCTGCTGAGACGGGACTCAGAGTTCAACTTGCTCAGAGATCAGCCGCATGGCGGCAGCCCAATGGCGTTGACTTTCTGGCAGAAAGAGAATCTGGCTCCCCTCTCCCCGGACCGGGGA
>JBJTOP010000364.1:0-17728 GCA_046074645.1 Planctomycetaceae bacterium
CTGCGATGAACCATCAGCAGCGGCTCCCGCAGACTCCGAACAGTTTTCTCTGCGACTGGTCTCGACGATTTGTGCTCTGCAGTGCCGCGGGCTCACGATGACCCTGGCGGTGATGTCCTCGATGCTGGTTACCCAAGGTCCGCGACTGCAATCACAGTTCGCGGCGCCGGACTACCTGCACGCTCCCACGTCAGAATCGCTCCCGGACACCACTCCGGGACCGCCTGAGCCTCCGCCGCGACTCTGCGGCGTTTGAAGGCTTGTTGACTGTTCAGAGCAATCCGTTGCGACATTTGCCCAGCCCTGCGCTGCCCTGCCCTGCCTTCAAGTTTGGCGGCAGATCAGGTTGCGGGCCTTCACTGTAATCCCGGCTTCTGGGGTTTCCGGCAGCGGTTGCGGCTGAACACTTTGGGTCCCTGATTTTTGCGGCTGCAGGGACGTTCTGATTCGTGTTCATTCGGCGGGGAACGAGCAACCGCGCGGCATCTGCCGTGGACGGTTCAGCGGACCGCTGTTTATTCAGAGAGATAAAGATGTCTGTGATGCGTCGATCGCGTGGATTTACGTTAATTGAGTTATTGGTGGTGATCGCGATTATAGCAATTCTGGTGGCGTTGTTGTTACCGGCAGTCCAGCAGGCGCGTGAAGCGGCGCGGCGAACATCCTGCCGCAATAATTTAAAGCAGTTCGGGCTGGCGCTGCATAATTATGAGGGAACATTTGGGATGTTTCCGCTGACAAATGCTCAGAACTATCGTCCGAACGTTCAGGGTTTTTCACCGCAGGCTCGATTACTTCCCTATATGGAACAGGTGAATCTCCAGAATCTCCTTGATTTCACTCAACCGGCATTCACCGGACCATTTAATAACCTGGTTGCCAATCCGAGTTTTGCGGCGGCATTTGCAACGCCGCTGCAGGTGATGCTGTGCCCCAGCGACCCTGCTCCAACGCTGAATCAGGGAGCAGGCGGAGCGTTATATGCAGGTGTGAACTACATGCTGAGTTACGGAAGTGGCAAGGACGCCAATTACGACCTGCGCTGGCCCACGGACGGGCTTGTCTTCGAAAACTCCAGTGTGCGACTGCGTGATGTAACGGACGGGACATCGAATACGGTGTGCATGAGCGAGTCCATTCGGAGCGTGGGGCCGGACATTACTTTGCCTGGTGGCGTGCTGCCGAAATTCAACTATCAGATGACGTTGAACGGATCTTCCGGAGTGAGCGCGAATTTGC
Source organism: Planctomycetaceae bacterium (assembly GCA_046074645.1). Classification (GTDB taxonomy): domain Bacteria; phylum Planctomycetota; class Planctomycetia; order Planctomycetales; family Planctomycetaceae; genus SXXK01. The sequence goes on from JBJTOP010000364.1 coordinate 1,240, forward strand.
TGAGTATTCCGGGGCTTTCGGGTTCTGGCGGTGGCTGGGTGAATGGTCCTGGAGGCGTGATCATGAATCCGGATTTGTCGCTGATCTGGCCGCAGAAGACCGCCTGGCGGGGCGCCTCCAGTGCCGCGCTGCGTGGACGTGGTGTTTCGTGGGCACATTCGGGAGCTGTCAGTACGCTGACGAACGGTTATACAACACCGAACAGCAAAATCCCGGATGTGGTAGTGCACTTTACAGGCTTCTTTGGACCGCGAAGCTGGCACACGGGGGCCGCACAGGTGCTGCTGTCGGATGGCTCGGTAAGGATGTTGAGTGACAACATGGATGCGTTTGTGCACCGGGCCGTTCACAGCCGCAATGGCGGTGAAGTTGTGGGTGATTTCTAAGTGAAACACACGGCCGCTGCCGAGCGGATTGCGGGGCTCGCTCATGTCTGTCCGGGCGTTCTCCGTGGATTCGCCGGCAGCGGTTCGTGTGATGACTTGTCAAGGACATTCCAGCGTGTTTCGCAATTTCTGGCCGCATTATCGAGCAGTCTGGCGATGGCACTTCTACGCAGGCCTCGTCTGTCTGCCGTTTGTCGTTGTTCTTTCGCTGACGGGCAGCGTCTACCTTTTCAAGCCACAGATTGAATCGTGGACGGAGCGGAATTATGACAGACTCGATGTGCAGGGAAAGCCGGAACCTGCCTCGCGACAGATTGCGGCTGCATTATCGGCTTTTCCGGGGTCTTCGTTCGTCAATTACGAGCTCCCTCAGGCACCGGACAGTGCGGTTCGTGTGACAGTGCGGCACGGTGACCGATCACTGCGAGCATTTGTGCATCCGGAAACACTGCGGGTACTGGGATGGGTGCCTGAGGACGAGCGTGTGATGCGAATCTTTTTTCGCCTGCACGGTGAGTTGCTGATGGGCGACCGGGGATCGAATCTGGTGGAGACGGCAGCGTGCTGGACGATCGTGCTGCTGGTGACGGGTTTGTTTCTGTGGTGGCCGCGGAATCGGCGGGGTCTGGCGGGGGTACTGTATCCTCGGCTGCGATCGGGCCAGCGGGTATTCTGGCGGGACCTTCACGCCGTGACGGGAATGTGGATCACGGGTCTGGCGTTGTTTCTGCTGTTGACTGGTCTGCCGTGGGCGAAGTTCTGGGGAGATTACTTTAAACAGGTGCGGCAGTTAACCGGACTGTCGGCAGCGCGTCAGGACTGGGCGAACAGCAGCGGTGCGAAGGCAGGAGGAGGTCCGTCAGCAGTTGGCGGTCATGCGGGGCATGGTGGCGGTGGGGCAGCTGGAGTGACGTCGTCGAAGTTGCCTGCGCCGCAGGTGCTTGATGCGATGGTGGCGACGTTGGGGCGGTTGCAGCTGGAACCTCCGGTGCTGCTGGCAGCACCTGGCGGTCGATCACGAACGTGGTCGGGCAAATCGGAGACTCAGAACCGTCCGCGGCGGGTGACGGTTGAGCTGGATGCGAAGACAGGCGCGATCGTCAGGCGGGAGAACTTCGCCGACCGTCACTGGATTGACCGCATGGTGGGTTACGGGATCGCAGCGCACGAGGGTCAGCTGTTTGGGTGGCCGAATATGCTGCTGGGGCTGTTGACAGCGGCTGGCCTGGTGTTGTTGTCAGTCAGCGGTGTGATCATGTGGTGGCGTCGTCGTGAGCCCGGAGTCCTTGGAGCCCCTGCAGCGAGCGCTGATCGTGCGGGTGGGGGGCTGGTGCTGTCAATTGTCGTGCTGGGCTTATGTTTTCCGCTCTTCGCAGCCTCGCTGGCGGCAGTGCTGATACTTGAATGGGCGGTGCTGCGACGACTTCCCCGGGCGCGAGTGTGGCTGGGGCTGACGTGACAGCCCTGCTCTGGCTTGGCGGTCATGGAGCGTGCGGCTTCGAATCTTCGCCATTTTTTACAATTCGCAGTGGGTGGTGAGCCTCACGGTCAGTAATATTACGCCGTTCTGCGGAGGATTGTGATCTCTGCACCAGCACAGGATGAATGAAATTGGGTGTCTGATGTCAGAGCAGGCGGAGCAATCGCAGCGGATGCAGGAATGTTCGTTGCACGTGCGAGGACTGTTATCGGGCGTGCAGTCACTGGAGCGTCGGAGTGGTTTGCTGGGACTGTCGGGGCTGTCTGGTCGGGAGTGGTACGAGCTGCTGCGGCAGAAGCTGGTGCCTCAGCTGGGGACATCGGGCTGGCTGGTGGCGGCGGTGGTGGGTGGCACGAACATTGGCAAGAGCGTGGTGTTCAATCACATAGTGGGAAGCCGCGCGAGTGCGGTGAGTCCACTGGCTTCGGGGACGCGGCATCCGACGGTTCTTGTTCCGGAGCGATTTGGGGACGCGGAGCAGCTGCAGCAGATCTTTCCGGACTTTGAACTGCGGCGTTGGGAGGTTGCGGAGGGGGCTTTGGAGAACACGGACCGTGATTTGTTGTTTTGGCGGACAGCGGCGGAGTTACCGGACTGGCTGCTGGTGCTGGACACTCCTGACATCGACAGCGACGCTCGAGTGAACTGGCAGCGAGCGGACGCGGTACGGCGGAGTGCGGACGTTCTGATCGCGGTGCTGACTCAGCAGAAGTACAACGACGCGGCAGTGAAGGAATTTTTTCGGCGGGGAGCGCGGGAGGGTCGCACGGCGTTTGTGATTTTCAATCAGGTGCATTTGCCGGAGGACGAGCCATACTGGCCTGTCTGGCTGGAGACGTTTTCGCGGGAGACGGGTCTTCGTCCGGAGGCGGTTTATGTGGCGCCGTCGGACCGTCGTGCGGCGGAGGCTTTACGGCTGCCATTTTATGAGCGTCAGCCGTTGTCAGCGGGAGTTGGTGGCGAGTCTGACCGTCCGTATGATCCGGAGCGAGTCGTGCGTCCTGGAGACGAGTTATCGCGGCTGCGTTTTGGTGAACTGCGAATTCGATCGCTGCGGGGATCGCTTGAAGAGTTACTTCATGAGGTTCGGGGGGTTCGAGGCTGGCTGCAGGAGCTGAGTTCGGCGAGTGAAGACTTGCGACGGGCATCACAGCGTCTGACGGCGGACGGCTTAATTTCAGTGCGGGACTGGCCATCGCCGGGAACGGGGGTTCTGAGTGCGGGGATCAGAGACTGGTGGCGTGAGCATCAGACGGGTTGGGCGCGAGCGATCAACAGTGCCTACAGTGCTGCGGGGCGATTGGTCCTGCGGCCGATTACGGCATTGCGGGGAGTGGTTCAGGGGCCGCAGGCGGAGCAGGTGGACGTTTATCGCCAGCGGGAATGGTCAGCGATTCTGCGGGTGCTGGAGAACGTCTTCGAGCGGCTGTTGTGGCTGGCGGAGTCCGGGCATCCGGTGATTCGTGAGCGTGCCGGCCGGCTGCTTAGGGGTGAGGTGCGAAGCGGACTTCTGGAATTGCTGCGTCGTGAGCACGAGGAGGTGGATTTTGATGGCGAGTTGCGGGGCGTGATTGACGATCAGATGCTGCGAATGCAGCGGGAGCGACCGGATATTTTTGCGTTGTGTCGTCACGCAGGAAACGTATCGGCGGCATTGCGGCCGGTGACGAGTGTGTTGATGTTTTCGCTGGGGTTTGGTCCTGCCGGAGAACTGGCAGCGCAGGCGATCGGGAATGTGGCAGCATCGGCGCTGGTGCATGTGGCGGCGGACGTTGCAGGAGGAGCGGCGGCGGCGTTTGCGGGTGAGGCGGCGGTTTCGACGGCGGCGGGTTCCGGTGCCAGCATTCTGCAGGTGTGGTTTCAGCGGCTGCAGCATGAGTATCTTGCGCGGCGGGGTGGGTGGCTGATGGAGCGGCTGCAGCGGGAATTGCTGGGAAGTTTGCCGGAAGAATTGCGGGAAGCTGCCGGACTGCGGGAGAGTGCTGAGTGGCGCGAGACGCAGGCGCATGTGGCGGGGCTGGAGGGAGCGTTACGCGAGGTTTCGGTGGACAGGGAGACGGGGGAGCAGTGATGAGTGCAGGCAACGAGTGGGCGGCATGTTCCGGTGAGCTGCAGCATCTGTCGCTGCTGCATGACGTTGACGATTTGACAGCGCGGGTGCGGCGCTGGGTGGATGATCGGGTCGGCTGGGAGCCGGCTGTGCGTGCCCGCGGACTTGCTCAGCAGATTCTTGAGCGTGTACAGACGCTGCGAGTGCGTCTGGAGACTCCGCTTGTTGTGGCAACATTTGGGGGAACGGGAACTGGCAAGAGCACTTTGGTGAACGCTCTTGTTGGCCAGGAGGCGACACCGAGTGGTCGTCAGCGGCCGACGACGGTGACACCGGTGTTGCTGGTGCATCCGGGCTTCGAGCTGCGGGGGACGGGTTTCGAGGGCGGTGACTTTCTGGTGAAGCGAGTGGACGCGCCTGTGCTGCGGGAGCTGATTCTCATTGACTGTCCGGACCCGGACACGAGTGAGGGCTCCGAGCCCGGCAGCAATCTGTCGCGGCTGCGAGCGATTCTGCCGCACTGTGATGTGCTGCTGTATGTATCGACGCAGCAGAAATATCGCAGTGCGCGGATTTCCGAGGAGCTGCTGGAGGCGGCTGCAGGGTGTCGGATTGTGTTTGTGCAGACACATGCGGACCATGATGTGGACATTCGGGAGGACTGGAGGCGTGTTTTGCTGGAGCGTTACGAGGTCGCGGACATGTTTTTCGTGGACTCGCGACAGGCATTTCAGGAGCAGCAGCGGGGGCTTGTTTGCGGTGGCGAGTTCGGTCGTTTGCAGCAGTTACTGAGCAGTCAGCTGGGTGCAGCGCGGCGGGTTTCCGTACGCCGGGCAAATCTGCTGGATCTGCTGGAGGAAACGCTGCGTTTGAGTCGGCAGGAGTATGACCGTGTGCTTCCGGAGGTGGAGCGATTACGGGGAGTACTGCAGGACTTGCGGCGGGAGCAGTTGCAGCGGATGAGTGGCCTGCTGGCTGGCGAGTTGCTGCAGAGTCGCAGTCTGTGGGAGCGGAGGCGGATGGAGGAGGTTACGGAACGCGGGGGTTGAAGGCCAGTAGCGGGAGTACGCAGGCTGTACACAGGATTTGGAAGTTTGGCGGCATCGCTGAGTTTTTTCCGTGCCCGCACATCGGCTCAGGCGGCTCTGATCGGAGCCACTCAGGGAGCCCGCTGGTTACGTGCGCGTGCGGAGGAGCAAACAGCGGAGTCGGGTTTGGAGCGGGCAGCGGAGCTGGGTCCGGACGACAGTCAGCTGCAGGAATCGCGACTGAAGCTGGCGGGTTTCGTGCGCAGTGCTCAGGTAGATGCCGGTGAGTCACTGCAGGGGCGGGATCTGCAGGAGCTTCGTAAGCAGGCACGGCTGGTTGAGTGGCGATTTCTCAGCGATGCGCGACGCGCGGTGGACGTTGTCATCGCAGACCTGGCAACTCAGCATTCAGGTCGTGGAGTGCGGGTGATTGCCGAGGTTGCGTTTCTGACTTATCCGCTGTTTGTGATCCTGCGAATGGGGCATAATTTCTTCTGGAGTTCGTTCCTTGCGCCGATTGTTGGCACGACGAGAGCTGCCGAGCCGTTGTTCACGATTGACTTTTACATCCCGGCTGTGTTTTTCTTTTTGTTCTGGTCAGGAGTGTTGCTGCTGTTGTTTGTCCGGCGTCTGCAGAGTGGTTTGGGTGTTCGCATTCGGAAACTGGCGGAGCAGCTGGCAGTGCAGCGATTTTCCGAGGGCTTATTTCCTGGAATTGAAGAGGAATGTCGGCGGATAGAACGCGAGGATCTGGCACTGCGGGAACTGACAGACCGGGCTGAATTTTTCCGGCGTCGTCTTGCGGAGCATGGGAGTCTGCCGGGTGGAATGAGGCGATGAGGTGAGAGCATGCTGAATGCTGAAGCGGCCACAAGAGGTTTTGCCTTGCGGGTGTCCGGAATGACGTGTGCGGGCTGTGCGGCGGGACTGCAGCGGGCACTGGAACAGTCGGGGCTGACGGCGTCTGCCACGGTGAGCATTACGACGGGAATGGCGTCGGTGAGGTGTGCTGAAGACGTTCTGCCGCGGGTGCTGGATGTGATTCGCAGGCAGGGATTTGGCGCTGAGCTGGCGAGTGGAGGGGTGTTGTATTCGGAGGTGGAGCAGCGTCAGGCGGCTGCGGAACTGTTGTGGCGTCGCCGTGCGATCCGCGGACTGATTCTCTGGCTGCCGCTGGAACTTTGTCACTGGGGCCTGTCGCTGGCACATCTGCATCCTGCATGGCTGCCATGGTTGATGGCGGCCGGTTCAGCTGCAGTGGTATTCGGGGTGGGTTCGGAGTTTCTGCGATCGCCGCTGGGAGCATTGCGACGTGGTGGCACGAACATGGACACGCTGATTGCGATGGGTGCAGGGACGGCGTTTTTCTGGTCCCTTGGAACGCTCCTGTTTCAACCGGAATTGCCGCAGTATTTTTCTGAGGCGGCAGGATTGCTGGCGATTGTGAGTGTCGGGCACTGGCTGGAAGCGCGGGCTTCCGCCAGCGCAGGTTCTGCAGTGCGTGAACTGCTGCAGCTGCAGCCCGAGTCATGTGAGCTGCTGCGTCTGGACGGTGAGGTGCTCACAGTACGCACTCGTGAAGTCCGGGCGGGACAGCGGCTGTTGATCAGACCTGGCTCCAGAATTCCGGTTGACGGTGTGGTTGTGGAGGGACAGTCGGATGTGGACGAGTCGATTGTAACGGGCGAGTCGCTGCCGGTGCTTCGTCGGGTGGGTGAAGCGGTACCGGCAGGCGGCCTGAACACGACAGGAAGGCTGGTGATTTGCACAACGACAAGTGGTGCGGAGACGACGATAGCGAAGATTGCGGCGCTGGTTCAGGAAGCGCAGGCCAGTCGTGCTCCCATTCAGAAGCTGGCAGACCGCGTATCGGCGGTGTTTGTGCCGATGGTACTTGGAATTGCAGTACTGACGGTGCTGTTGCGATGGCATGAAGGGAGGCTGGAGTTTGGTGTGATCTCGGCAGTAACGGTCCTGATTATCTCATGTCCCTGTGCGCTGGGGCTGGCAACTCCGATGGCCGTGATGGTGGGCGCAGGTGCGGCGAGTCAGCGGGGAATACTGATTCGCAACGCCGCGGCGCTTGAGCAAATTGGCCGTGCGCGGCTGGTGGTGTTCGACAAGACGGGAACGTTGACGGTTGGTCGCCCGGAACTGGTACGGCTGGAGGTGGAACCTGGTTTCGACGCACAGCAGGTGCTCCGTTTGGCGGCTGCAGCAGAGGCTTCGAGTGAGCATCCGATTGGTGCTGCGGTGGTCCGTGCGGCACGGGAGCGGGGATTGGAAACGGGAGGGGCAGAGGATTTCAGGGCATTGCCGGGGTTGGGAGTGGACGCGAGCGTGGGCGGGAGACGGATTGCGATTCGCCGGGACGAACATGCAACAGCGCGAGTGATGATTGATGATGTGCTGGCGGCGCGGTTTGAGGTCGCGGATGTATTGCGTGCCGACGCGGGGGCCGTGATTTCCCGCCTGCGGGTGCTGGGGGTGGAATCGGCGATGCTGACGGGCGACCGAGCCGAGACGGCGCTTACGGCAGCGGCCGATCTGGGTATGGCAGAAGCTCAGGTGATGGCGCACGCCACTCCTGAAGAAAAGCTGGCGAGGATTCGGGGACTGGGGGCTGGCGTGGTGATGGTGGGCGATGGCTTGAACGATGCTGCGGCGCTTGCGGAATGTGGTGCAGGCGTAGCGATGGGATCCGGAACGGCGGCCGCGGTGGAAGCAGCAGCCGTGGTGATTCCCGGTGAGCGGATCGAGGCGCTCGCTGAGCTTGTGGAACTGTCACGGCAGACACTGGCCGCAATTCGGCAGAACCTGGTCTTTGCATTTCTTTATAACGTCATGGCGATTCCCGCTGCAGCCACAGGGATGCTGGGGGAAACAGGACCCTTGTGGGCGGCACTTGCGATGGGCTTCAGTGACCTGACCGTCGTGGGGAACTCGCTCTGGCTGAAGAGGCGATTGTCGCGTCAGCGTTTGGCAAGGGTGTCATCGAGAAACTGAAATACGGCAGGGATGGCGGCCTGAACAATTGCGAGGTGTTCCACGTCGGGGTATTCGCGCCAGGTACTGGACAATCCGGCACCGAGCAGGCTCTGGTGGAGCTGGCGTGCGCCGGATCTTCCGAAGTCCTCTTCCCCGGCCGCAACGAACCATGCGGCGGACGGTGGCTGTCGAGTTGAAAAACGCCCACCGCCACCGAGGGCTACCGCAGCAATTGCTGTTTCGGGATGCCGCTGCATCTGGCGGATCACCTGAGCGGCCCCCATGGAGTGCCCCAGCAGCATGACGCGGCTGCGATCGATGGGAAACCAGGGTTCCAGAGCATTGAGCAGGTCCGGGACATCGAGGGCAAGTCCGAGAAGTCCCTGTCCGGGCGAGACGACGAGCCAGCCGCGGTTCACGGCTTCGCGAATTGTGCGTCCGGCGCCGTAGGTCTCGAAAAACATGTTTTCGCTCCCACCTGCCCCGTGAAAGACGAACAGGACAGGGAGCGGTCCGGATGATTCGCGGGGCGCACGGATGCGAGTGGGGACAGCCTTGTTTCCACGAGCGAGTGTCAGCCAGAGGTCCCGGGACCGTGAGTGCTGGAGCAGCAGATCGGGCGCGGCGGATGTGGCAGTCAGTTGCTCACACAAACTGAGCCGGTCGAAGATTGGGTAATCTGTTTCCTGCAGCCTGCCCTGCTGAAGTGCGACTGCCGTTGCCGCTGTTGATTTCAGCGTTGCCTGAAGCACGGACTGGCGCAAGTCATCAGTGTCTGAGGCGGTTGACTTCGTGAGACGTTGAAGATGATCGATTCGAGCTGTCAGATCCGGGATGCGGCTGATCGTGCTGCTCGGCATGGTGAAGCTGACCGAACCATCGTGAAGCCCGGCCCTGAGCGAGTGGTCACCGGGCGGCAGCGGTGGCAAATCCCAGGTCGTACCTTCAAGTGCCAGATTGAGGGGGATCGAGGTATCGGCGAGTACTTTGCCGGCAGAATCGTGGATGGCGAGCAGCAGTGCAGCGGTGAGTGGTTGCGGGGAATCTGTTTCGTAGAATGGCTTCAGCTGAATCTTCAGCCCGGCGTGACTGACATCAGCACAGATGGGTTCTGGAAGCAACTGCAGGCCGATCACGGACTGTTCAAGCGTGGACGGAGGATCTGTGGGCCCGCGGACGGCGACCCACGCCTGATCCAGTTGTCGTCCGGCTTCAGCCAGCCTCAGACTGAAAAAACTGCTGACCGCGGTTTTGAGCGGATTCACGGCGGCCGTCCGACGCTCTTCAGATGCTGATTCCCAGGCATTTTCGAAACGCTGCAGTCTGCGTCCGAGTTCCAGCCTGGCGGACTGTGCAAGGGCCGTTGAAGTTGAAGTGTCTGTGCCGGCAAGAAGCACGGCTGCGGCAATGAGCGCCAGCAGGCGACGGAGCACGTTCACGGAATTCAGCACGACAGTCTGCTCCAGAGTGAGGCCGGGGATGCGTCCGGTCCGCGCTGGGAGCCGGGGGTGCGTTATTCAAGCAGCCATTCGATGACGCGCCAATCCATCCAGCGACGATCCGGATCAATTCCAGGGCGGCTGATAAACCCAAGATGTCCGCCGTGGCGGGTCAGACAAAGCCGAACGTTGGCCGGAAGTGAAAGTTGGGTGAGCGGTTCAGAGCAGACAACCGGATCGTCCTGGGAGGCGAGAATTGTGGTGTGGACGCGAATTCGCGAAGCGACTGGTGCAGCAGAGGCAGCGGCGTAGTAGTCGTCTGCTGATACAAACCCGGAGGCGGGAGCCGTGTAGAGTTCATCAAAGTCGTAGAGCCTGCCGGGGGCGCGGCGAGTGTGGGCGATCGGCAGGCTGTCATCCCACTGTGGCGATGACGCAATCTGACTGATGAGCTTGCGAGTGAAATACCAGTCGTACCGCTGCCCTGAAATGGACTGAGCAAGTCGGGACGCGCAGTGATGCAGGTCCACCGGCGGGCAGACAGCAACCGCACGGAACAGGCTGAAAGGCAGCGACTCAGAGTATTCGCCAAGGTATCTCAGCAGCATGTTGCCACTGATGGAGAAACCGGCGATTGAGATTGGTGAACCAGGACAGAGACGTTCAAGCATCGAGACCGCAGCGGCAATATCGTCAATGCGACCGGCGTGATAAGGACGACGGGCAAGGCTGGCGCCAGCCCCGCAGCCCCGGTGGTCCAGTCGGAAGGTACGGATCCCCAGTTGGGAAAGCTTTCGGGCAATTCGAACCATGTAGCCGCTGCGATGTGATCCACCGAGTCCGTGCAGCAGCAGCACGACATGGTCTCCACGCTCCCAGCCTCGAGGCGTATCGTCGTGCAGCACCAGCAGATCGCCGTCGTCCAGCCGCAGATGTCGTTGAAGGGTTCCCTCGATCTGAGTGTTTCCGGGAAAGAATGACGCACAGACGGTCTGCAGGTTGGCACTGCCAAGTCCACGGGCTGGAACGAATTCCGGCACACCCGGCAGCGGAGTGCCTGGTACAGGTTGCACGGTGCGCGGGAGTGGCCGCCGAACGCGGATCGCAGAAGTGCTGGGAGCTCCGTGCAGAGTATGAATATCCGTCATAGGGTGTTGCCGGGAACGGGAACGTTGGGGTGTCTGACAGCGGAGCGGATGCGGTCGGGAAAATCTAAACAGTTTTTGCTTTTCGGCAAAGAGTAAATGCGGGGCTTTGGGGCCAACTTCGCAGGGCAAAGTCAAGTAAATTCCGATAACTTCGCGCAAAATACGCATTTTCACTCGATGCCATCGAAAAAATGATCCTCTTTTCTGAGAAGACATCGAGCTTTCGTGGGGTGAACGTAGCCAGTACAGCAGTCAATGAATCACTCAGAGCGGCAGCTGAAAAACAAAACCCTTTGTTTGTCAGAAGGGTATCTGTGGGAGCGAACCGGGGGCCGGTTGGCGAATTCAGCTTTCGTGACTACCATTCGGGTGGTGTGAATGCGATTTCTCCTCCTTCCATGTGAATGTCCGATCCATGAGCACAGCAGTGCGTCCGGAAATCATCCGCAACCCGACTCGAAGTGTGGCGATTGGAAGCATCTCCATCGGCAGCCGGCACCCCATCGCCGTGCAGAGCATGACCGCCACAAGGACTCAGGATATCGACGCCACGGTCCGGCAGATTCGGGATCTTGTGGACGCCGGGGCAGACGTGGTTCGGGTTGCGATCGACAGCCGCAAGGATGCTGAGGCACTAATGGAAATTCGTCGTCAGGTCACAGGAAATCTGTCGGTGGATCTGCAGGAGAACTACCGTCTGGCGGAAGTCATCGCTCCGTACGTCAACAAGATTCGCTATAACCCGGGACACCTGTACCACCACGAAACAACTCGGCCGTGGCAGGAAAAAGTGAAATACCTCGTACAGGTTGCCCGCGACAACGACTGTGCGATGCGGGTGGGTGTCAACTGTGGATCGGTGGACCCTGCCGTGAAAGAGCGATACCCGGAGGACGATTCAATCTCGCCAATGCTCGAAAGTGCCTGGGAGCACTGTGCGGTCCTCGACGACCTGGGTTATGACCGTTACTGTGTCTCACTCAAGGATTCCGATCCGCTCAAGGTCATCGAAGTCAATCGGCGGTTTTCGGAGCGACGACCGGATGTGCCGCTGCATCTTGGCGTGACAGAAGCTGGAATGCCTCCTGATGGCATCATCAAAACGCGAATTGCCTTCGAGCAGCTCATCAGCCGGGGAATCGGGGACACGATTCGAGTCTCTCTGACTGTGCCGAACAACCGCAAAGCGGAAGAGATCGACGCCGGCCGCCGGATACTGGATGACATTGCGGCAGGCAGAGTTCGAAGTGTGGTGGATTACGGACTGAAAACGCTGAACATCATCAGCTGTCCCAGCTGTTCGCGAGTGGAAAATGAAGCCTTCGTGGAACTGGCCGAACAGGTACGCGAGATGACTCGATACGCAGAGGCTCATCGGGTCACAATTGCCGTGATGGGTTGTCGAGTCAACGGTCCCGGAGAAACCGACGACGCGGATCTGGGGCTCTGGTGCGGCCCCACCCATGTGAATCTCAAGCGCGGCAGAGAATCGCTGGGCGCGTTCACCTACACTGAAATACTCGGAAAGCTCAAACAGGAGCTGGACGAGCTGATTGCTCGGCAAACCGCAAACTCGCCACAACAGTAATCGCCACAGTGAATACGGACCATTTCAGTGTTGGAATGTGAGCTTACTGCCGCAATTCCGAAGGACTTCTGAATTTTAGCTTGCATTTTCGGATTTTCGGTTCGAAAATGCAAGAATGATTCACCGCAAGTATGCTATTGAACAGGTCCAGACAGCTCTTCGCAGATCCCCGATCTGCGGTCTGCTCGGGCCGCGCCAAGTGGGGAAATCGACGCTGGCACGGACAGTGGCAGGCGGTTTGTCGGAGAGTCATTTTTTCGATATGGAGTCGCCCGCGGATCAGCTCCGACTGTCCAATCCCGAGCTGGTGCTGGGCCGGTCGAGGGGACTGGTGGTTCTGGACGAGATTCAGAATCGACCGGATCTGTTCCCTGTCCTGCGGGTGCTGGCGGACCGCGGTCAGTCGGACGTTCGTTTTCTAATTCTGGGCAGTGCCTCACCGGAGCTCATTCGCCATGCTTCCGAGTCGCTTTCTGGTCGCATCGAGTTCGTGGATCTGCATGGATTTGATCTTGGGGAGACGGGTGCTGGGACACTTGAGTGTCTTTGGCTGCGGGGGGGCTTTCCGCGATCGTATCTGGCGTCTGACGATGCGGACAGCTCGGCGTGGCGGGAAGGTTTTGTGCGAACGTTTCTGGAACGGGATCTGCCGCAGTTTGGGGTGCGTGTCAATGCCGCGGTGATGCGAAGATTCTGGACGATGCTGGCGCATCTGCATGGCCAGTTATGGAGTGCATCCGAGCTGGGTCGATCGATGAGTTTGTCGGACAAGACGGTCCGCGGTTATCTGGACGATTTGAGTCAGACCTTTATGGTGCGACAGCTGCAGCCGTGGCACGAGAATGTCGGGAAGCGTCAGGTGAAGTCTCCGAAGGTCTATCTGCGGGATTCCGGGCTGCTGCATCATCTGCTGGGGCTGCAGACATTTGATCAGTTGCAGGGGCATCCGAAAGTTGGGGCATCATGGGAGGGGTTTGCGCTGGAGCAGGTATTGCGATCTCGGCGTCCGCAGCAGGCCTTTTTCTGGGCAACTCAGGCGGGTGCCGAGCTGGATCTGCTGATTCTTGAATCAGGTCGAAGGCTGGGTTTTGAATTCAAGTACAGCGAACGCCCCGCGACCACTCGCTCGATGCGAATTGCGATGGCCGACCTGAAGCTGGATCAGCTGACGATTATCTGCCCAGGCAGTGTGCAGGCGGAACTGGATGAAAGGATCACAGTTCAGGGGCTGGAGAGACTTGGCTGCGAGTAATCGATGTGCCACAGCACGCAACAACGGACCGGCGGCCAGGCGGACGGGCGGCCGCCCAACGGCGTTGAATTTCTGGCGGAAACAGCAACTGGCTCCCCTCTCCCCGGACCGGGGAGAGGGGTCGGGGGTGAGGGGCGAAACGCGCCTGCCACACGCAGCACGGACAGTGCAGAAGCATGCTGGATTCACAGTGTCAGGAAGTGTTGGCGGGGGGACTGGCAGTGTTCTTTGACCCCTCACCCCCGTCCCCTCTCCCCTCGAAGGGGAGAGGGGGGATTGAGGGCGATTTTCGCGAGGATGGAGAGAACTTCAACGCCATTGGGTGGGTCCCCAGGAGCCGACAGATTCCCCTGCTCACCTGAACCCGCTTCCAGCAATCCTGCCCCTTTTACCCATTCTCAGAGCGAACTTCAGTTGCGTTCGCTCAAAACAGTCCGCAGAATCTGCACTGACCGGCAATCCTCTGCCGAAGTGACATCCTGCATTCCCTTCCTCCCTCCCCCGCCTCCTGCCCCCGAAAACGCCATGTTCAAACTCCTCGGTCCCTCAAGTCGTTTCTGCGACGGTATATCGCGGCGTTCTTTCGTCCAGCTGGGCGGACTGGCTGTGGGCGGTCTCACGCTGGCAGATCTGCTGGCAGCTGAGTCCACTGGCTCAACGGGCACGGCGCGTCACAAATCTGTGATCATGGTCTACCTGTCCGGCGGACTGCCCCATCAGGACACGTTCGATCTCAAGCCCGACGCGCCTGTTGAAATCCGCGGCGAGTTTCAGCCGATTCAAACTTCGGTTCCCGGCGTACATTTCTGTGAACTCCTTCCAAAACTCGCGATGACCGCCGATCGCTGTTCAATTGTGCGTTCCGTGGTCGGTCAGCGAGACGAACATTCCAGCTTTCAGAACCTCACCGGTTACACCATGGGGGAAGTGCAGCGGGACGGCATCCCGAATTTCGGCTCTGTTATTGCAAAAATGCAGGGACCAGTGAACGAAGTGACGCCCCCATTTGTGGATCTGTTCCCCACAATGCAGCATCGCCCTTATAACAGCACCGGTGCTGGATACCTGGGAAGCGCCTACAATCAGGTGCGGGCCGACGGCGAAGACCTTTCGGCGATGCGACTGCGATACATCGAGAACCGCCAATTTTCCGGTCGCCGTCAGCTCCTTGATCAGCTGGACAACTTTCGTCGCAGCGTCGATGCGAGACCCCTCGAAAACCTCTCAGAAAGTTACCGCCGCGCATTCGACGTTCTGACATCCTCACGACTTGTCGAGGCTATGAACGTCGAAAACGAAGATCCGGCAACTCTGGCCCTTTACGGCCGCGGTTCCTCAAAACACCTCGGCGATGGTGCTCCACTCTGGAACGACCAGCTGCTCATCGCCCGCAGGCTGGTCGAAGCTGGTGTTCGAGTGGTCACAGTTGCCTACGGTTTCTGGGATACGCACGGCAACAATTTCGGCCACTGCCGTGCACACCTGCCCACCTTCGACACCGGCATTTCCGCACTCATCCAGGATCTGACACGACGGGGGCTGGATCAGGACGTGACGCTTGTCGTGTGGGGTGAGTTTGGGCGTACACCGAAGATCAACGATAAGGCCGGCAGAGATCACTGGGCTCCTGTTCAGTCAGCGCTGTTTGCGGGAGGCGGTATGCCGACCGGGCAGGTGATTGGTTCCACCGACAAAATCGGTGCCTACGCCGCCGAACGTCCCATCCACTATCGCGACGTCCTGGCCACGGTCTACCACAATCTCGGTATCGACAGCAGCGGATACATCAGGGATCAGGCTGAACGACCGGTTCGAATTCTTCCTGAAGAATGTCGTCCAATTCGGGAACTGGTGTCAAACACCTAACTCGATGATTCCACCAACTGCCTGCTGGCGGAGGATCGGGGTTCGCTCTTCCGTCCTGTCGGCGTAATGGGCACTCGGGGAGCCGACGCGTCAAACTGTTGCCGAATGTCTTCCATCCTGCGACGGTTGACTCCCAGGTCAGAGTGTCCAACTCGGGAGGCAGACCGAAAGTGAATCTGCCCGCGCGGCACGTCGTAGAAGAACTCTGCATCGTCACAGAAGCGAAAGATCCGGCTGCGAAATTCAGCTCGCAGGTACGTTTCAGACTGTTCCACTATGCAGGTGCGTGGGAGACTGCGGACAATCCGCGCGATGCGTGCGACAGGAGCGATGTCACTGTCGGGCGGCGTGAGCGGGGCAATCCAGTGCTGTTGCGTCTCTGCCTGGGTGGACACGCAGTTGGGGGTTGCAGGGCAGGGCGCAAGCCTTCCGTTTCGCACTCCAAGTCCATCCGGAGCCTTCGCAAGAAAGCTCATCAACCCGAGTGCAATGCAGGGGAAACCCACACAGCAAATTGCTGAAACGATCCAGACCATTGCCGGGCGCCGTCCCTTCTGTTTTACCATGGAAACCTCTCGTTCGAATGCCGCTCCCCTGCAGGTCAGGGGGCGGCCCATGTCCGGAAAACCGTAAGAAACACTCTGAATTAACCGACCGTCGTGGCTTTACCCTGTACGTTTTGCTTTCTAGCATTCGGGTTGGGCGGAGCGGAATCCGCCTGCAACCACGATTCGATATGTTCCTGACAGGAGTCTACCGGCCATGCTGATTTCACGCATCACTTTTCTGACTGCTCTGCTGTTCGTTTGCGGCGAAACCGCATCCGCGGCCCCGGCGGACGAATATGTCTACGACGCCGTACATTCTTCGGTGAGTTTCAAAGCCCGCCACCTCGACCTCAGCTGGATTCATGGACGATTCAATGAAGTCGATGGTCGGTTTTCGATCGATCGCCAGGATGCGTCGAAATCCTCCTTCCAGCTGACCATCAAGGCTGACAGTGTTGACACGGCCAATGCGGCCCGTGATGAGCATTTGCGTCAGCCGGACTATTTTGACACCAAACAATTCCCCACGATCGAATTTCGCAGCAAAAAAGTGAAGTCGATCGAGGGTGGCTATGAGGTGACCGGGGACTTCACGATGCACGGTGTGACCCGTGAGATCACGATTCGGCTGATGGGTGGCAGGGAAATCGAATCCCGTGGTGTTCGTCGCGTCGGATTCTCCACCGAGCTGCGGCTGAAGCGAAGTGACTACAAAT
>JBJTOP010000365.1:0-4626 GCA_046074645.1 Planctomycetaceae bacterium
AAAAGAGTGGCATTTCCACACCAAAACGCACGACTCACAAACTCAGCCGCATGGCGGCAGCCTGCGGGCAAACGGCAATGCAAACGAACCGACAACGCCCTCGCCAACGCGCGCACCTTCGGTGCAATACACAGCCGGGGGCTCCCGCCCAACCGCTCAGCCGCATGGCGGCAATCAAATGGACTTGAAGTTCCCTGAAATCCTGTGAAAGGACGGGTGAAAACCCGGATTGGCGAGGCACCTGCCGAGCCACCGATCGCTGGTCCGCGCTGTGAGCGATTGCCGGCGATTTTGTGAAGCAGCAGGGATCGGCGCAGTCCTCGCGGCAGGGGTGCGGCTCAGCAGGAGCTTCGCCCTCCCGGCACCCGCTTTTGCCAGAAAATCAAGGACATTGGGCCGACGCCTGACGGCTTTTCTTTTTCGAGGGCCGCAACGGCCAAATGACATCGGCTGCACACACGGCATGATCGGAAAGAGGCGTTATTTACGAATGCCCTGCTTGAAAAATCTCCTCCGGACTCACCGCGCGATGTTCGGCTATTGAGCGGTAGCAGGCGTCAACGAGGGCCATGGTATGCAGATTGTCCCTGCCACTGATTTGCGGTTCCCGGCCCTGCTCAAGGGCGCACAGAAGTTCTGCCATCGGACCGATGAAGGCATCCGGGAACCAGACAGAATCCCACGACGGCTGATGCCACTGGCCGCCGTCGTGAATGGTCGACCAGCGAATCGTACTCGGTTTGCGTGCTGGATAATCAGGCCAGCCGATGGTGCCCACGGCCAGACCCTCAGTTCCCTCCACTCGCCACTGGATTCCAATATCGGCCGCTGCACCTTCACGACCGGGGCCGGTCCAGACATCTTCAGTGGTCGAACCCCGTGCACCATCGGGAAACTCCAGAATCGACAGAGCAATCCCGTCCGTGTGCAGAAAACGTCGCGATGTCCTCGGATCCGGACGAACACTTGTGAAGACACGTTCCGGGTTTCCCAGCCAGTACCGCAGGGTGTCCAGATGATGAATGCTCATGATCCGAACCGTAACCCAGCCCTGCCGTTCCTGCCAGGGCATCCAGTGGGGAATGGCGCGCATGTCAATGGTTGCAAGAACGGGTTCGCCGAGCAAACCCAGTTGCAACAGGGTATGGCACGCCACCACAGACTGGTCGTAGCGCATGTTCTGGTTCACTGCCAGCATCACCCCGGCAGCATCGCATCGCTCCACGATTTCGCGAGACTGGAGGAAACTGGTGCCCAGTGGCTTCTGAGCGAGAATGGCTCGAGGACGTCGTGAGCAGGCGAGGATCCTGAAAATCACATCTGCCTGACAGTCCGGGGGCACCGCAATGTCAAGGACCTGCACGTCGGGGTGAAGAACAACTTCTTCAATCGATTGGCAAACAGCGAGAATCCCATGGCGAGCCGCTGCCGCTGACGCTGACGCCGGTGTGCGGGACGTGATGGCGACAGGGTTCAGCCCATTCCGGCGGTAGGCTTCGAGATGGCAGTCCACCATGATGAAGCCGGCCCCGATGCAGCCAATCCCGGGAGAACAATCCCGAGGAAGAGAGGGCGTGATCGCCCGGCCGACAGCCTCCAGTACATCTCCACGCTCGTTCGGAAGCATCGGCTAATCGACCTCTTCGGTGAAAGCCAGATACATGAACCGAAAAGGAGCAATCAGGTACTTCATGTAGTGGCAGGGGGTCCAGCGCACGTCAAAACAGTGCGGACAATTGGAGAGCCGAAATCCCAGCGCGAACCACAATGCGGCCGGAAAACGCAGCTGGAGCGGCTGCAGCAGCTTGAGACAAAAGGGGCAGCGATAGTTGAAAGTCCGCCAGAAAAGCGACGGAACATTCGCCACCGGCACAGAACGTTTTCGGCTGCTGCGGCGACGGCCTTCGGGGGATGGTTCAGGTGGCATAGTTGAGCGATCGAAGTTTGCTGTTTCCTGTGAAGCTCAATCAATCAATCACGCAAGGAGCAAAGATTCCCCCACCATCCTGACTTCTGCTGGCAGGTCTGGTCCAGATAAAATCGGTCATTTCCGCCTTCCAGGAGCGTATTCCCGCCTGAGAAACCGCAGGATTTGTGAAAACGAAAATCCTTGACTCGATATTTATATGTATGTGTGTTCAGCATATTGCGCGCATTCACTACCCTCGGAAATTTTTTTCTGCCGATTCAGTATCCTGCCATCAACCTCTCAGTGACCGCGCAGTACGCCGGTCAAAAGCCGCAAAACGGTGCCCGAAATCCAAAAAAGGTGCCATGCACCTAACAACCTCAGATCCCCACAAAAGTGCCACAAAAATCTTCAAAAAGGTGCCATGTACCTTGTAAAAATCTGCAAGGGTTTTTATTATGCGACCAGCGTTTTTTGAAAGGTGTCCCATGCCGCGAGTGAATCGTCGAGAAATCTTCTCAGAAACTGACATTCAGGTGTTCCATCTGATTAGTCGCTGTGTGCGTCGCAATCATCTGTGTGGTCGGGATCGCAGATCGGGGTGCGATTATTCGCATCGTCGCGAATGGGTTCGCGGTCGTCTGGAAGAGCTGGCGGGCATCTTTGCGATTGATGTGCTCGGTTACGCGCTCATGGGTAACCACATGCACATCGTCGTTCGTACCCGGCCGGACGTTTCTTCGGGCTGGACCGACGACGAAGTCGCCCTTCGCTGGTGGACGCTCTTTCCACAGCGTCGCACGCCATCCGGTGCCCCGGAACAACCCACCGCAGAAGAGCTGAATCACATCAAAAACGACGCTGCCGGTCTCGCCGACAGGCGTCGGCGACTTGCAAGTGTTTCATGGTTCATGAAATGTGTTTCCGAACCCATCGCCAAGCGGGCCAACCGCGAAGATGACGTCACTGGCCACTTCTGGGAGGCCCGCTACAAAGCTCAGCCGCTGCTTGACGAAACCGCCATTGCCGCGTGCATGGCCTATGTCGATCTCAACCCCATCCGCGCCGCGGTTGCTCAGACGCCAGAAACCAGTGAATTTACAAGCATCCAGGATCGAATAGCGGATCGTCAGGCTGCCGAATCCGCCTCCTCTGCGGATGTTCAGGGCACACAAATCGAGCACGGCCCCAGGGCCGGCTGGCTGGCTCCAATTGCGCTCGAACCACCGTGTGAAAAGTCGCGCGAGCGTTGCGTCACTCGTCGGCTCACCAATCGTGGTTGCCTGTTCATGTCTCTTGAACAATACCTCCAGCTGGTTGACTGGACTGGTCGTCAACTGCGACTGGACAAACCAGGCCGGATCCCCCCGCATCTCGATGCGATCCTTACGCGGCTCGACTGCAGCATCGAGACCTGGCTTGACCTCGTTAAAAACTTTCGCCGACGATTCCTCACTGAAGCCGGCCGTCCCGAAACCCTCCAGTCCGTCACTCGGCTGCGACGAAATTGTCGGGGCAGGCATCACCATCCGTGACTGGATTCGCTCGGATGTTGTCGGCTGTCTTTGCCAGCGGACAGGCATTTGGTTTATCATCTGTTGCCTGTGTTTTCCGACTTTCCTTCGCCAGGACTCACCAATGCCAACTTCTGCTCAGGCTGCCCAGCTGTTTGTTCTGCTGTTTTGTCTTCCTCTGTTGACTGCTGGTGCCGTGGACGAAGGGCCGGCCAAACCGGCGGCGGCGGCAACCTCGGACAAGGGAGCAGCGAAGGCTGGCTGGAAGTCACTGTTCAACGGCAAAAACCTCGATGGATGGAAAGTCACCAACTTTGGCGGTGAGGGTGATGTCCTGGTGGAAAACGGCGAAGTGGTGATCTCACAGGGTGCGGATTTGTCCGGAATACATACCGATCAGAAGCTGCCGAAGGTCAATTACGAGGTCGAATTTGAGGCGATGCGAGAGGCTGGGAGTGACTTTTTTGCCGGCCTGACGTTTCCGATTGGTGACAGTTTCTGTTCGCTGATCTGCGGGGGCTGGGGAGGTGGCGTTTGTGGTATTTCCAGTTTCGACGGCCTGGACGCTTCAGAGAACGAGACAACGACGTATCAGCAGTTTGAAAAAGGCAAATGGTATCGGATTCGGCTGGTAGTCAGACCCAGCCATATCGACGCGTGGATCGATGATTCTCAGATCGTAAACGTGGATACGACGGACAAAAAAATCAGCGTGCGATTTGAAGTGGAACGATCGAAGCCGTTCGGTTTTTGTACCTACGCCACCACAGGTCGAATCCGCAACGCGCGAATTCGTTCTCTGACGCCTGATGAGGTTCAGTCTCCGGGCAAGTAGTGCCGAAGGCGATCTAAGTAGTGCCGAAGGCGATCTAAGATGGTCGCCCGTGTTCGGCCGATGTTTTTCTGTCTTTGTTCCATCAGGAATCTCCCAGTGTCTGCAGCATCTTTTTCCTATGAGCCGCTGTTTCAGCTGAGTGCCGGTGAAACACCGTGGAGGTTGTTGACAGCCGAGCATGTAGAAGTGCAAAGTTTTCAGGGTGAAAGAGTGCTTTGTGTGGCTTCACAGGCCCTGACACTTCTCAGTTCTCAGGCATTTCACGACATCAATTTCTTCCTGCGACCTGCACATTTGAAACAGGTGGCTGCGATTCTTGACGACCCGGAAGCCTCCGAGAATGACCGCATGGTGGCTCTCACCATGCT
>JBJTOP010000366.1:0-57569 GCA_046074645.1 Planctomycetaceae bacterium
TAACGCTTCTGAATCTCTTCAATTTTCTTTTCAGCCTGCTCGCCTTTTGCCTGCGCCGCCTCCTGCTGAGCCTGAGCTTCCTTTTTTGTTGCGGCAGACTGCTTGTCTGCCTGTAAAGCCTCCAGAAGGCTGATCAGGTCTTTGTATTGAGTATCATCTGTCAGAAAAGTCTGTGCACTCTCCGCCTCAATCACTCCAACTTCCGCACCCAGCACCATTCTAAGCGCATCCTGGACCAGCCTGACCACGACCGCCTTGCTTCCTGTCAGCTTCGCGGTCGCGACGATTGAGTCAACAAGAGGCGAGTTGGCCAGGCGGCGGAACAACCCGATTACCGGTGCCTGAGCAGCATTCGCACGGTTTCCAGAATTCGATGGACCACTGATTCCCTGGGTGTAACCCTTTTTCTGCAGCAACTGATCCGCGTCATAACCGAGCGTTTTCATGGACTCAAATGCCTGACGTCGGATTTCCGCCAGCTGTTCGGGGCTTGAAGGACCGGCTCCGTTCCCTCCGCCGGCTGCTGGACCACCACCTCCATTGACACCCCCTGGGCCACCTCCTCCAGTGTCTGGCTTGCCATCGTCAGTTGTTCCCTGACCACCGGAGCCACTTTGACCGTTGGCGAACACGTCTGCTGAAGGCAGCACTGCGGACGCATTCACGGCGTGGTGCGCAGAAAACAGCACGATAATTACAGTCGATTGAAACAGAGACCTTCTCATGACGTTCCTCCAGAAAACAAGCTGGGGTGATCAGCATATGGCAAGCGACATCAGTTGACGTCCAGAGGATTTCGCGCGTTCAGAGGGATGTCAAGTCCCGCTCCGGAAGAACTGTTCGATGGATGGGTAGTTCTGGAGTGAAAACATGATCACGGGTGTTGATTAGAGTAGTGGTTTTGGGTATTTTGGGGTGAATGCGTCCTGTGTTATCCCATGTTTGGTGTCAGGAGAGAAGCGTGAAAAAATCCCAAAGTCGCTCAGATCTTCAAAGCGAAGCCGGCAAACCCTGCTTCGGTGCCCCTGCGGAAAGCAGCGCTGCGTCTGCCGTGAAGCTTGTCGAAACGGGTGTCTTCAAGCTCGAAACAGAGGGTGTTTCCCGAACCGTTGCATCGAGCGTTCTGCAACCCCCGGAAATTGGCGCATGGCTGGATGGGTTTGTACCACCTTCCATTGAAACTCTCGAGTCAGTCGCAGAATCGGACCAGTACCCCCGCCCGGCAGCTGAGGGCTCGTTTCTCATCCAGCGTCAGGAAAGTGTGATTGGCAGAGACGACCGACTGCGTATCCCGGATTCCAGCCTGAATCTTTTCCCATACAGGGCGATTTGTAAGCTGCTGATCAAGTCGAAGACGGGTAAGTCCTTCATGGGAACGGGGTGGATTGGTGGGCGTAACATCGTCTACACGGCCGGGCACTGCACATACATGCAGAACGAGGGTGGACTGGTAAGCAGCATCGAGGTGTTGCCGGGCTACAGTGTATCGCGGGGAGCCCTGAGATCGTTGCGGGCCGTGAACTGGGGTTGCACGAGCGAGTGGGCGCAGCGGGCCGACGCGGCGCTCGACTTCGGCTGTATCTTCATTCGCGAGGGGCTCCAGGACCTTGGGAAGTTTGGGTTCGACCACCCCTACGGCACAGACGAGCAGCTCATGTCACTGCGGTTGCACATCGTGGGCTATCCGTTTGACCGCGAGGGTGGCGGTGCCCAGTACGGTGACGCTCGACAGTTGTCTCGAGTGTATCCCAATCAGCTGCGATATGCGATTGACACTGCTGGAGGACAAAGCGGCGCGCCAGTATTCACCAGCGACGGCTGGGTTGTTGGTATTCACAACTATGGCGGCGCCGAAAACCTGGCAACTCGCATCAATCCGTCTGTGAAACGAACTTTGTTCACATGGCTGCAGCGTTCGCAGGGTGGCTGACCTCAGTTCTGATCAACTCAGTCGCTCACGACATCGGAATCCCGGGGACTCATCAGGTTCCCGGGATTTTTCATTAGCTTTCGCAAGTGATCCGGTCGTTCTGATGGATTCCTTCGACATGCGCAGTTAACATTCCCGTCGCCAGCGTTTCGCCAGGAAATCACTGCTTCCTCACTTCTCCCCCGCTGTCGCTCTACCACCGGAGCCCCTGCCTCATGACAGCTGAAATTCAGGACAACACCGATCCTCTCGTCAAATCCTCGCAGCGCGAAGCTCTGATTGTTGCCGGGATCTGGTTAGCTTCGATGTTCTGGTCGGTCGGCTGCAGTGCGTGGCTTGGCTATGGTCAGCAGTCTCAGCCCCCTCAGCTGATGTTTGGCTTTCCGCTGTGGGTTTTCTGGGGAATTGTGGTTCCCTGGCTGGCATGTGCGGTGATTTCGTGGTGGTTTGGTGCCTTTTTTGTGCGGGACGGTGAACTTGGTCAGGACCTTCAGGACACCGACGAACTCGGGCTGGGGGGTTGACCGTGCCGACTACTCTCAGCAGTGCTGCGGACGCTGCAAACACCCAGTCGCTTCCTTCGGTCGGCATCGGCGCCATGGCGATGCTGGTGTTGTTCATTGCTGTTTCAATGTGGATTGGACTTCGGGCCAACCGAGTGAACAGCAGCAGTGGCTTTATGAAGGGATTTTTTCTGGGCAACCGGGGACTTGGCGTCTGGGCGCTGGCATTGACAGCCACCATTCAAAGTGGTGGAACGTTCATGGGTTTTCCTTCTCTGGTCTACGCTCACGGCTGGATTGTGGCGCTCTGGATTGGCAGCTACATGGTTGTGCCGATTACGGGTTTTGGAATCCTTGGCAAGCGTCTTGCACAGCTCAGTCGTCGTACGGGCGCGATTACCGTACCGGACCTGTTTCGAGCTCGTTTCAACAGCCCATCGCTGGGAGTGACGTGCACGATTTTCATTCTGTTTTATCTTTCGTTTCTGATGTTTGCGCAGTTCAAGGCGGGGGCGATCGTGCTGCAGCTGGCGTGGCCGTCGGGTGGCGAGATTTCGCTTTCGGAAGATGCGGCTGTGGCTGACTTGCGCTATCACGTGGGATTGATTGTGTTCACCGTCACGGTGGTTGCGTATACACTGCTCGGCGGGTTTCTTGCTGCCGTCTGGACCGATTTGTTCCAGAGTCTGCTGATGTTTGCCGGAGTGATGGTGCTGTTGTTTGCATCTTTGAGTGCGGCAGGGGGTCTGGAGCAGGCGACGTTGACGTCCTTGCGGAACACGGGTCCGGGGTTTGTGTATGCACCGGGTTACGTGGCTTCTGGAGCGGCAACGGCAGATCCTTCGCATCAGTTTCTGCCGCTGTCACTGGCGTTTTCGATGTTCATCGTCTGGATCTGGGGCGGTGTGGGAGCACCGGCGGGGCTTGTGCGACTGATGGCCAGTCAGAACACCAACGTCATTCGCAAGTCCATTTATGTGCTCAGCATTTACAACCTTGGCATCTATCTGCCGCTGATCGTCATCTGCATCTGCGGCCGTGCATTGATCCCCAGCCTTGAAAAAACTGACCAGATCATTCCCCGCATGGCACTGCTCACCACAGCGCACTGGCCGGGGGGATCTGTGATCGCGGGGTTGATTCTGGCGGCGCCTTTTGGGGCTGTGATGTCAACTGTCAGCTCCTACCTTGTGGTTTTGTCCTCGGGTGCCGTTCGTGATATTTATCAGCGATTCTTCCGTCCACAGGCCACTCGCGATGAGCTCCGCCTGGCTGCGTGGATTGCGATGATTCTTGCGGGTGTGATTTCTGTTGCGGTGATGTGGACACCCCCGGATTTTCTGCAGGTGTTTATTGTCTTCAGTACTTCCGGGGCTGCTGCCACTTTCCTTGTTCCCGCACTGATTGCCTGTTACTGGCGACGCGCCACGACAGCGGGAACACTGGCCGGAATGCTCGCCGGTGCAGCCACGGTTCTGCTGCTGTACATCGTTGGAATCCTCCAGCTTGTTCCTCCGCAGGCCATCGGCGCGGTTTCCGGATTTCGCCCGTGGTTCCTGCTGGGACTGGATCCGCTCATCTGGGGGCTGCTTGCCAGCAGCATGTCGGCGGTGATCGTCAGCTACTGCACAGCTCCTTTGGACCCAAAGCTCATTTCACGACTTTTTGATCGCGAGTCTTAGCCATGCTGACTTTGCCGCTGACCCGTCGTCGTGTTCTCGACTTTTCGGGGTCGTCGCTCACAGCAGCAGCCATGACTTCGCTGCTGATGGGTGATGGGTCGGTCCGAGCCGATTCCGTTCCCGGGGAAGCTCGCGATGTCCCGCACTTTACTCCCAAGGCCCGTCGTGTTGTTCATCTGTGTTTGTGCGGCGGACTGAGCCACATCGATTCGTTTGACTACAAGCCGGAGCTTGCACGTTTTCATGGCAAGTCACTGCAAAGTCAGGAGCGTCCTGAGACGTTCTTCAACCAGATCGGTCTGCTGCGAAAAAACGACTTTGAATTTCGGCGTCGTGGTGCGAGTGGATTGTGGGTCTCTGAACTATTTCCGCGGCTCGCGGAGCTGGCAGACGACCTTGTGGTGATCAATTCGATGGTGGCTGACTCTGCGAATCATACGCCGGCGACGTTCGAGGAAAACACGGGTTTCCGGCTGAATGGTTTTCCCGTGATGGGTTCGTGGGTTTCGTGGGGGCTGGGCTGTGAAACCGACGAGCTGCCTGCGTACGTCGTGCTTCCCGATGTACGGGGACTCCCTGCAGGTGGTACGATCAACTGGTCCAATGGTTTTCTGCCGGCGAAGCATCAGGGAGTCGCTTTTCAATCAACAGGTCCTGCCATTCGGGACTTATTTCCGGCCCGTCCGGTATCCGCTCAGCTGGAGGCGGATTCCAGAGAACTGTTGCAGCGGATGAACCAGCGAACAATGGACCTTGCGCCTGGTGAAGACCAGCTGCGGGCTCGAATGCAGGCTTATCAGTTGGCTGCGAAGATGCAGCTGGCAGTACCGGATGTCACGGATCTCTCGCAGGAAACTCGGGCGACCCTAGACTTGTACGGAGTTGACGTGGAGGAAACAGCGGACTTTGGTCGTCGGTGCCTGCTCACTCGCAGACTGCTTGAACGCGGAGTGCGATTCGTCCAGCTCTTCTCCGGCGGCTCATTCGGTTCACCCCGCATCAATTGGGACGGTCACGAGGACGTTCATGAAAACCACACTCGTGAAGCTCGTCGCATGGACCAGCCGGTGGCTGCCCTGCTGTCGGACCTGAAGGCGCGGGGGATGCTGCAGGACACGCTGGTGTTGTGCACCAGCGAGTTTGGAAGGACTCCCTTTACTCAGTCCAGCGAATTCGTCGTGGGAGCTGGACGCGACCATAATATGTACGGATTTTCCATCTGGATGGCTGGTGGCGGCCTGAAATCCGGATTGAGCTGGGGCGCCACCGATGAAATCGGCTGGAAAACTATTGAAAAGCCCGTGCATTGGTATGACTACCATGCGACAGTGCTGCATCTGCTTGGCATAGACCACGAGCGTCTGACGTTTTACCACAACGGCATTCAGCGGCGTCTGACTAACGTCCACGGCGAAATCCTTCACGAACTGGTTTCCTGAATCATGGCAAAACCCAGCGACATTCGAATTCAGTGGTTCTGCCTGACGCCCAGGGGCATGACGCCCGTGTATCCTGACGACTCCGGAAATATCCAGCTCGCAGCGCTCGAAAGTGGCAATGCAATCATCGCCGCATTGCAGCACGGCAGTCCGCTTGTCATTGCGGGCGTTGTGTTTCAGCAGCAAAAGCTGAGCCTGACCATTCCCGATAATGTTCTGCAAGCCCATTTGGCATCGGGCAGAATCGCCGATGACCCATGGCGACTCATCGTCCGCGCTGTCCGGGACTGTGCGACCACGCTGAGCTGCCGACACGTGGAAATATTGTTTCCGGATGAACCATCACCGGGATTTGATGCTCTCTGCCGCTCACTTTTGCGGGCTGGTCTTCAGCGGTCGGCCCGCTTCGCCATCTGGAGTCTGACTTCCACGACTGAAAAGCGAGTTGCATCAGCGGCTGATTACAGCCTGGCAAGCCTGTCTGCCGAGCACGTCAATCGTGATTTCAGGCTGCGGCAGCTCTTTGTTGATCTGCTTGGACCAATTCTTGCTGATTCGAAGGATCTCCTGCAGATCTCGTCCCCTGACCCTGCTGCCTTGCTTAAGGAATGGGATGAGATCGAAGGAACCCTGATTTTTGAAACAGATTCTTCAGAGAATCTGATTTCCGTCTGCTGTTGCATTGGTGGAGCAGATGCAGGAGCTGGTCTGCCACCAACTGCGGAGATTCGTTTTCTGGGAGTGCTGCCGCAGCATCGCCGCAAAGGCTCTGCCACACGCCTGATTGCTGCCGCGATCAGGCTGGCCTGTCAGACTCCTGTCGAGACTTCATCGGACACGCCACCGAGTTTCACGGTTTGCGTCGATGAAGAAAACAAGCCCGCAATCCGACTCTACGAAAAAGCCGGTTTCAGTCGCGAGCGACCACTGCAGCTTTGGGTCGATCGGAAACTTGCGGGAAGTTCAGGCGGGAGTTTCGCGGACGAGGGTTGAATCGCCTGCCGCTGCTGCTGCCGGGCTATGGTGCAGTCCGTTCAGCGACCGCCCACCCGAATGGTGCCTTGCCGCACGCCCTTGAACCTCCCGCTGCATCGCCTGGACAACATGGACCGTGCTGGCCACGGCCTGACGGCGATCCGGGAGTGCCAGCAGGCACAGAGCTCGAAGGCACCCCGAAAGCAGAAAGACAGTCAGATAGGTGTCTGCTGTACGATCAAAGGTCTGCAGCACCAGCGCACCGATCACGGTGCCGAGCACCATTGCAGCGGAGTTTCCAACGTTGTAGACGGTGAGTATGAAGACACGACGTTCTGGCGGGATGCGGCGGAAGAATTGAAGCAGCATTGCCAGTTCATACCAGCCCCACACCAGGCCGCTGAGTATCTGAATTCCGGCCAGAAACCAGAACTGCTGTGAAAAGAACCATAACGCACTGATCGGAACGATTCCCACGCTGCCGGCCCAGAGCAGGCGGTCTGCACCAAAGCGATTTGCAAAACGAGCCGCCGATGGCAGCGACAGCATTTTGCCTACGAAGCCCAGCGACAACAGCGTCATGTAGTCCACCCATGACAGCTTCATGATTCGCAGCATGAAGGGGTTGAAGTACGGCCCCGACACATGCACGGCTACCTGCACCAGCACCAGAAATGAAACCAGGCGTCCTGCGGCTCGCGGTATTCGCAGCTGTCCCCACAGGCCACCCGGGCGACTGCCGACTGCCACGCTGCTTTGCGCAGTGGCAACAACAGCCGACGCAGGCCCAACGACCTCAGTCTGACTGGCCAGCATCCGTGACGAAATCAAACGCCCGAGTGCTCCTGTACCAAAGAGAACGGCGAAAATTGGGAAACCCGCGGAATTCACGGATGACCATCGCAGCAGGAGACCTCCCGCTGCCAATCCCAGCAGGACGCCCACATGACACAATCGACTTCGGCGAGCGAAGAAGCCACTGCGGATCCGCAGCGGCACCAGTTGTTCAGCCCAGAGATTCCATGCCGGTCCTGTGGATAAGCCAGCCGCCCAGTACGTTGTCGCAGGGATAAAGACCATCCACGCCTGGAGCGGCGGGTACAAAGCCAGCAGCATCAGTGCGAAAACACTCAAAGCCTGCAGAGCGGCCGTGGTGACAACAAATCGGCGATAAGAACCAAGTCGCTGCAGGAGTGATGGAGCACCCAGCTGGAGCAGACTGCCCAGAAGAACGGGAAGAGTTGCAATCAGGGCCGCAGCAAATTCACCGAATCCACGAGAAAGCATGAACGCCGGGAGGTACGTCTCCGCGATTCCAACCATGACACTGAAGGAAAACCCGTCTGCATTCATTGCCCGCAGATTGCGCCGCAGCACCGCCTGCCGACTTCGCCCTGGATACTCGCTCGTCATGTCCCTCGTTTGCCCATTCTTTCCAAACAGGCGAAGTGCCCGACTGCCCGGTCGATCTCCGCCCCACTGGCTGACCCCTTGCTCGCTGCGCCCCGCCAAACGCAGATTCCTATCTCATGCGACCTCGCAGAGCAAGAATGTTTGCCGGCCTTCCGGGTGGAGTGTAAATATTTTTCGTCTCCGGCAGACATGCTGCGGCATTTTCATGCATTGCACCATTCCCAATGCCACTCTCAGCAGATGACCATTCAGTTTTCTCAAAAAAGCCCCTAAAAAACGCCCGGAATGTGAGATTTTCTTCAGAGAAATGGCAGCTGCCACTCAAGGGAATATCTGTTCAGTTCAGTTTGGGCTGTCTTTATCGATTCTGCCGCATTTGCACAGTAAAGCGATTGAATCCCTTGTACCAAACTTGCAGTTTCTGCGGACGTGATTTGCTCCGGACCGAAGACAACGACAACGCCCATATACGTCCTTGTCCGGAACGCATCATGTTCAGGGTTCGCCTGCCACTCCTGCTGATCCTCTGCCTGTTCCCGGCCACCTTCGTTCTGTCTGGTTGCCGCCCCGCTGGATATTTTGCCCGCCGCACTCCGGACGTGCAGGAGTATGCACCGGAGATACCGGCCGCATCGGCTCGTCCGCAGCGCAATGTCGATGGGGTCAATCCGCTCGCTGCCACAGCATGGGAAAAATCTGCGGATGCTGCTCCCGGTGCCGTGACTGCAGCACTTCCCCCGGCCTCTGCCGCTCTAACCGTGTCGCAGACTGTTCTGACTCCGATGGCTAAGTCCGGCACCGAACAGCAGTCAACGGATGCTCCGGGACCCCTTCAGCTGGCAGGTTACCGGAGTTCAGGCGACACGGGTGAACCTGACCCCATCGCATCCGAGCCTGTTCAGGATCCAGCTCCGAACGCCGTCAAGGCAGATGAGACATCCCCCGCCCCATCGTCTGGCCCCGAGCCGCTGCAGCTCGATACGGTAATTGTCTCCGTCTACCAGTCCTATCCGATGCTGCTGGCTGCCCTCCAGAATCGCAACCGTGCGTTTGGTCAGCAGGTGGGGGCTTCCGGCGCCTTCGACACGAAACTCAAAGGAGCCTCTGAAAACGGTGCTCTTGGGTTCTACCAGACCTATCGGCAGAGCATCGGGCTGGTGCAGCCGACATACTGGGGCGGGGAAGTCTTTGGTGGTTATCGAATTGGCCGAGGGGACTACCAGCCGTGGTATCAGGAGCGACAGACCAATGATGGGGGCGAGTTCAAGGCCGGTGTTCAGGTGCCGCTGGCTCGCAACCGCAACATCGATGACCGCCGTGCTGAACTGTGGAAAGCTGGAGTCGAACGGCAGCTGGCTGAGCCTGATATCCAGGCTCAGCTGATCAGCGCGGTACAGGATGGTTCATATGCATGGTGGGATTGGGTTGCAGCGGGTGAGTATCACCGGATTGCAGGCCGGATCCTCGCGCTGGCGGAAGAGCGGACATCCCGGATTCAGAGTCAGGTTGAGGTTGGCTTCCTCGACCCACCGGAGCTCACGGACAACCTGCGTCTGGTAGCAATTCGCCAGGCGAAGGTCGCCGACACTCGCCGCAAGCTCCAGCAGACAGCCGCGAAGCTCTCAATTTTTCTTCGTGATCAGGCTGGCAATCCGGTACTTCCGAGGGAAGATCAGCTGCCTGGGTTTCCGGCAGTACCGGGACTTGACACTTTCAGTCTGGATGTCGATACGCAGCGTGCTTTGGAGCAGCGTCCGGAGCTTCGCATGCTGGATCTGCTCAGCAGGCAGATTCGCATTGATCTTTCCAACGCATCCAACCAGCTGCAGCCTGAGCTGAACGCCGTGCTTTGGGGTTCCCAGGATGTTGGTGACCCAACAAGTAAGAAGGGCGACAAGACTCCTCTGGAGGCAGAAGCTTCAGTGTTCCTTGATGTTCCCATCGAACGTCGCAAAGCGCGCGGAAAAATCACCGAAAGCCAGGCCAAGCTCGCACAACTGGCCGCCAAGAGGAGACTCACCACCGACAAGATCACAGTGGACGTGCAGATGGCATACGCCGCTATTGTCTCTGCCTTTGAACAGGTTGCCGAAACCGAGGCAGCTCTGAAATTCGCAGAAGAACTAGCTGAACGCGAACGACAGAATCTTGAAGCGGGGGCGTCTGATCTTCTGAAAGTCACGCTTCGCGAACAATACGCAGTCGAGTCAGCCGAAAAACAGATTGATGCCTTGAAACTGTTCTTCGAATCGCTTGCGGATTATCGCGCCGCGGTTGCTCAGGATCAGCTGAACCAGCAGCCCGTTGACTGAGTTATTTTCCGCAGTGCAGCAGCACCATCCGTCTGATGGCCTCACGACACACGGCGCAAAATCCCTCTTCCTGCCTCAGACTTCCCATCCAGCACTCCTGTTCAGGGCGATACATGCCCCGCTCGACGTAGCCACCACCTTCGAAGGCACCCACGATCTGCTGTTTTGCTGCCTTTCGCACGGGCAGCGATGGCGTTGGCAGAGTGACGCCGGGCGTCAGCAGCGAACGCCATTTGATCTTCGCAGGATCGAGCTCGCGCGTGATGTTCGGTTCCACCGGCTCAATGCCCTCGGGATACATATCGTTGTACGCCACATCTCCGATGTACTCGTCCGCCAGATAAGCAAACGCATGCCCAAACTCATGTACAAATACCAGCGGACTCAGCGGGTGACCGGTCGTTGTCACGCAGTAATCCAGACAGATCGCACCACCGCCGTAGGTTTTTGAATTCACCAGCACAACGATACAGTCGTATGGGACCTGGGCAGCCATGCGGTGCATGTTGTGACTGTCCTCAACCAGCAAATAGCGGTCCAGATCAAAGATGCTGAAGCTGCTGTTCAGAGCTGTGTTGCGGAAGCTGCCCTTCACCGGCTCGTCCACTCCGGACTCTGCTGAAGGCCGAAAAACTCCGCGAATGCTGAATTCATTCCGCAGCTCGCTATAGGGCGCCTGCGAAAACAAATACTCGGACATCCTCGCCACATCCGCCCGAAACTCCGCTTCTTCGTCAGCCTGGTAGCCTTCGGACAAAAACACCAGATCGACACTCTCACGAGGTTCTCCTGCTGACTGCAGGTCAAAGACGATGTCACCAGCTTCATTTGATTCGCTGCGAATGTGGTGGTCCTGCGGATCCAGCTCCCGCTCAAATAATGTCGTCCAGCGATGATGGCCGTCCCGCATTTCAAGCTGCAGTCGTACAGGCTTCAGCGGCCTGGGGATTCGCACGGTGAACTCGTACCCTCGCTGGACACCTTCGCGAGCTGGGGTGGTGGTGAGGTATTCACCGAAGAGCGTATCGAAGCGACGACGACAGATCAGTGTTCCAGTGGCAGCGTCGAAAACCAGAAGCTGAGTCCGGCCGAGGGCATGCTCAGGAACAACCAATCCAGGGTGCTCTGGCCAGACGGGCTCTGAATAGATCTGCTGCAAACTCACCGCTCCGGTGGCAGCGGACCCCAGCCAATTGAATTCCAGCCGCAGTGCCCCCTCCGCGAACGACTCGTTAAAGCTGGGGCGGTGTGCATTTCCGGCAGCAGGCGTCGGTTGTGACCAGATAAGCCCGGGCAGAATGCTCCACAAAACTCCGATTGCGATAAGCGGAACCGGATTTGCTCCGCTGTTTCTGCTGCTGGCTGTCATGTGGAATCGCCTTTGGAACTGTGGGAGTCTGCGAGGTTAAGAACCCGGAAATGTGGGAGCATACCCGGAGTCAGCCGGGCAGACCACAAACAAAGTTGCTGAAGAATTTGGCAAAGTTCAGGAATTGCTGAGACAAAAAGCGTGTCGGTGGGTATTGACTGTTACGGGGATCTGATTGTGCAGTTGTTTTCAGGAGGCAGACCAATGCGGACAAATTCTGCAAATGTCAAAAGCACCGGTGTTGCTCCGGCCCGCGCGGCCGCTCTGAGCCCTGCTGCCGTCTCCTGTTTCAAGAAGGCTGGTGCTGTCGGCGCTGGTCCAACCTGTATAAGCATCATCAGCGCGATCGCCATGAGCGCGATTCGTGATGGTAATCTGTCCGGACATCGCTGGCCGCAGAACGGCTGGCTGAAATTGCGCGCCCGAAATGCGGCAAGTTTCACATCGGTGGTTGCTCCACCGATACGCCCGATGGGTTCATGAACCCCCTGAACCCTCAAAGCACCCACGTCGGCTGCCTGCACTTTATGCGGCAGTCCTTACCAGCACCGCTGCTGGCCGCATCCGGCATGTGAACAGCGGTTCTGTTTGCAAGTTCACAGATTTCAGCGGAATATTTTCCGGGAGCATACCCATGGCAGACTCATTGATGATTCGGCTGGTTCACGAGGCTCAGGCCGGCGATCGGATTGCTTTCGATCAGCTGGTACGGATGTTTCAGGGACGAGTCTTCGGACTGGTGATGCAGCGTCTGCGGAATGCTGCAGAGGCTGATGAAGTCGTGCAGGACGTTTTTCTGCGCGCCTTCTGCAAGCTGAGTCAGCTGGAAGACCCTCAGCGATTTGCGGGCTGGATCGGTCAGATTGCCGTGCGTCTGTCGATCAACCGTGCCCTGAGACGGCCAGCTGAAACCTGTGTGGAAGCGGAGGTCTTCGACGGAGTGGAGCAGTCTGCAGAAACACCGCTTGAAGATTTGCTTCGAATGGAAGACGCGGCACAGGTCCGTGCCGGACTGCAGCAGCTGAGCCGGCTCGACCGCGACACTCTCTGGGCGTTCTACTTCGAAGGTGCCTCGCTAAGGGAAATGAGCGAGCAGTTCGACAGTCCGGTCGGCACGATCAAGAGGCGCCTGCACACAGCCCGTGGCCGACTGCGGGATGTGATCAGTGGCATGCAGCCCGCCTGAGACAATGAACCACCACTCGACTGCTCGGAAGGCTCCCAAAGTGCGCCGCACTCTGGGGCCTTTCGAGCTTTTTCACTTTTGCAGGGGAGGGGCAGAGATACTGGACAGGTCTCTGAGTCAGGTGGCTTCCAGATTGCAGAACACAGCCGTTCCCAGTCGTATCAGAGTGGCTCCTTCTTCGATTGCCACCTCAAAATCGCCACTCATACCCATCGAAAGTTCCAGCAATTGCACCTTTGCAGCTTCTGAATCAGCGCGGTTTTGCAGGGCGTCGCGCAGAAGTCGCAGCCGATGAAAGGCCGGACGGGCTTCTTCGGAGTTCACGGTTTCAGCCGCCATGGTCATCAGGCCGACGAGCGGTAATCCACTGGCGATCTGGAGGACCTGAGGCCAGAGTTCGGGGAGTTCATCGGGGTGGAAGCCTGACTTTGCGGCTTCAAGTGACGCGTTGACCTGCAGCAAAAGTCGGGGGCAGCGCTGTTCGCGGTGAGCTGCATCGGCGACCGCTTCAAGGAGCCTCAGAGAATCGACGGAGTGAATCATGGAGGCGTGGCGAACGGCCAGCCTGACTTTGTTTCGCTGCAGCTGACCGATGAGATGCCAGTGGATTTGCGGGAGCAGGGGCTGACGTTCGGAAAGCTGCTGCGGACGGTTCTCGCCGAATTCAGAATGCAGACCCGCCAGCGATTCGACCCACGGCCATGCAGCGTACTTGGTAACAGCGATCAGGTGAACGGCCGCCTGATCCCGACTGGAACGCAGGCAGGCATTCAATATGCGCTGCTGAATACCGCGAAGATTGGTGATCAGCTGAGCAGTGATGGCGTCTGGTTCAAGCATGGGTCAGGGGTTGAGTTTCTGGCGGACGCGGGACAGGATGACCGGCACCTCCTCCAGCATGTCACGATCATCTGCCAGCTGCGGAAACTGGGTTTTTGCCAGCTCAAGGCTGATCCACAGCAATTCGTTCCTGGGGCCTTCTATCTCAATGGCAGCGCAGAGGACAACCACGAGGTTGCGTTCTTCAGGAAAGCGAGTGAACAGACGCTGCTCGGTTTCCTGACGGATCAGAGTAATCCTGCGATCCAGCTCCGCCTGGGCTGGTGAAGGTTCATCCGGAGTGGCTGGCTGTTCAGCCGGTGCGTCCTGTTTTGCCGGCTTGGGATCGGCCAGTGACGGGAGTGGAGACTGGGCCGACTCGGGAGTGAGCGTCGTCAGAACGCTGGCCCACGCTTTGCCGATGGTCCGTTCAATCGGTACACCGACTGCTCGGAAATCCTGCAGGCGACGCACCTGACGGAGCAACGGTTGCAGGGTCTGCCATGTTTCGCTGCTGACGGAGGCCGATGGAATGCGACCGGCATTGCTCTTCAGTTCCCGCAGCCAGAGTTGCTGGCGACGACTGAGATCATGCAAACTCATCGCCACCTCTGAGTCACGGAGGGTGGAATAGCTGTTGCGGTTCGTGGTACCTGTCAGTTGTCGTTCAAGAAAAGCCTGGCGGAATTCGCGAGGCGTCCCGAATTGATTAAGTGTTCGAATGGCGAAGACGCGATCGCCCTTCCGGAGCGGAGTGAGTTCCGGAGGTTCCGGGCGACTCCAGTTGGCCGAGGTTTCCTGAATTGTAACGGAACAGACGGGGACGTGATGGTTTTCCGTTGAACGGAACACGGCGAGCACATCGCCGGGAAGAATACTGTGAACCTCTCCAAGATCGATCCGAGGGGGTTCCCCCGTTTCAGAAACGACGGTCCCGGCCACCCAGATAATGCCTCCGCCGTTGCGGGAATTGGTGTCGGACTGTGCCACCACAGTGGGCAGCAGGCCAGCAGAAAGAAGGGCGCTCAGGAAAGCGACTGGCTGCAGAAGACGGAAGGAAATCATGGCAGAGTTCGCTGCTGGTGGCGTCCTGCCATAGGTTTGGAGACGGATTTCCAAATCAGCCGTATCGGGAACTGATATTTGGTGAGCATAAGCGGGGGCCACACCGGAGGCCAGTCGGGAGTTCGGCGAACCTGAAAAAGAATCTGAGCGAAATGTGCAGAGCCGGAAGGGTTGACAGAAAACGTCGCCCGGTTGACACGGGCGTGACACTCAGAGCGTGCGTGAGTGTTCCACAGACGAATCGGATATTTGTTGAAATCAACACATACGGACCATGTCTGTGATTCAGCACAACGCCCGCCAATCTCCCCGGCCTCCATCGAATGCGGACTGGATTGGGTGTAAGCGGCATGTGTGTAAGTACTTATTAAGTCTGGCAAGGTGCATGGCATCTTTGCGGCAAGGTGCATGGCACCTGAGAGCAGGCATGACTGCATAAGTTCATTTGCTGATGGACTTTGCGACGTGGCCGGCGTCAGTGCTGTGTTCCCAGTGCTTTGCGAAGCTGACCACCGGCTTCGCTCAGCGCTTTGCGGGAATTTTCCGGCGACAAATGGCGGAGGACGGAGACGATGGCGGTTTTGACTTCGCCGTGGCAGGCTTCGAGGGCTGCTGTGGCGTCGGGTTGCGTGAGTCCGGTGATTTCGGCGACGATGCGGAGTGCTCGGTCACGGAGTTTTTCGTTTGATGCGTTCAGATCGACCATCAGGTTACCGTATGTTTTTCCGAGGCGAATCATGACGCCGGTGGTGAGCATATTGAGCACCATTTTGGTTGCGGTTCCGGCTTTGAGTCTGGTGGATCCGGTGAGGATTTCGGGGCCAGTGATCGGGGCGATCATGATATCGACAGCGGCCTGAACGGGGGATGCGGGGCTGCAGGCGAGGCCGAGTGTGAGGCAACCGGTTTTTCGGGCCAGTTCGAGTGCTCCGAGGACATACGGCGTGCGGCCACTGGCGGCGATTCCCATGACGGCATCGCGTCTGGTGATTTGCAGGGCAGCGAGGTCAGTTTCCCCGGCTGCGCGGTTGTCTTCGGCCCCTTCCACGGCGTTGGTGAGTGCCTGTGGTCCGCCAGCGATCAGACCGATGATCATTCCGCGGGGAACGCTGAAGGTCGGCGGGCATTCGCTGGCATCGAGGACTCCGAGGCGTCCAGAGGTGCCTGCTCCGGCGTAGATCAACCGTCCTCCTTCTCCAAGTCGCTCGCTGACCGCTTCGATGGCGGTTGCAATATGCGAGGATTCTTTTGCCACTGCGGCAGCGACAAGGCTGTCTTCCGCATTCATGAGTGCGACGATTTCCAGCGGTGTGAGGCTGTCGATGGTGACGGATGCGGCGTTGCGGCCTTCGGTGGCTGGCAGTTGACTGGACACGATTGTGATCTCATTCGAAACGACAGGGATGATTGGGTGCGAGACTGCAATTGTTGCTTCGGGGAGGACAAAAGGCGAGTGGCAGTGAAGCTCGGTGGTGGTTTGCAGAACGCGATTTTCTGCCGGGTTGCGCTTGAATTTGGCGGCAATTTCGGAGAGGGTTGAGCAGGAATTTCGGAACTTCTGCTTGTGGAACATACTAATGTTGAACCCTGAAAGCCGTTCTTGTGGTGTCGTGCGATGGGCTACCTTGTGTTTGGTTGTCGGCGCGCTGTTTTCTGGTTGGGGGCCGGTGTTTGGGCAGGAAGCGGTTCCTGCGTCTGCCGGGGTGGTAGCACCGGACGACTACCTGCCATGGGGTATTTATGCGCAGACGGCCCCGCGTCCCACGGCTGCGGCTCCAGTCGTCACTCGAATGCCGCTTGAACTGCGTCGCGGGGATCGGATTGTTGTGATTGGGAATACATTAGCAGAGCGTTCGCAGGGGTTTGGTCAATTTGAGGCGATGCTGCAGCAGACGTATCCGGAGCTTGAATTGGTTGTGCGGCATCTGGCATGGTCCGGTGACGAAATTGGGTTGCAGCCCAGGCCGGACAATTTCGCGGATACTGAGCAGCATCTGCTGCACGAGCGGGCTGATGTGGTATTGGCATTGTTTGGATTCAACGAATCGTTTGCTGGTGAGGCGGGTCTTGGGGCTTTTGAAGGGCGGCTGCGGGAGTGGCTGCAGTCACTGCGGACAAAATCCTTCAATGGCAAAACGGCCCCTCGGATTGTGCTGGTTGGGCCACCCGCCGCCGAGAATGTTTCAGGTGTAGCTGCAGCGGATCTGAACAACGTGAATCTGCGTCTGTATGGGTTGGCGATGCAGCGGGCCGCGGCTGAGCAGGGCGTGGGTTTTGTGGACGTCTATGGGGAAACGGCTGCGGTCCTCGAGAGTCCCGGATCTGATCTGACGATCAACGGCGTGCACTTTACTCAGGAAGGCGACCTTGTCTTTTCGCAGGTACTGTTTCGTGGCATGTTTGGGCGTCAGCCACCGCAGCCTCGGCTGGACGTGGTGCGAGCGATCATGGACAGGAATCAACAGTTTTTCCGACGGTTTCGACCGCTGAATACGTTTTATTACACGGGTGGTCGCAATCGTGATTACGGGTATCTGGACTTTCTGCCGGCGATGCGGAATTTTGAATTGATGACGGAAATTCGGGATCGGCGGATCCATGATCTGGCGGCCGGTCGGCCCGTGCCCGAACGACCGGAAGATTCCTCGCTGCCAGCGCTGCCGCAGGTCAATCAGTCACGTGGGGCGAACGAGTGGTTATCGGCGGCGGACGAACAGCGTGCATTTCAGGTGGATCCGCGATTCGAGGTGAATTTGTTTGCAGGTGAGGAGCAGTTTCCGGAGATCGCGAATCCGATCCAGATGCGCTGGGATTCTCGGGGGCGGCTGTGGGTGAGTTGTTCCACAACCTATCCGCATGTGTATCCGGGACGCGAGCCGGACGACCGCCTGGTGATTTTGGAGGATGTGGATGGTGACGGTCGGGCGGACCGATCTCAGGTCTTTGCGGAGGGCCTGCATCTGCCTTTGTCCTTTGAGTTCGGCGAGGGCGGAGTGTATGTGTCCGAGCAGCCGCAGATGACCTTTCTGCGGGACGTGAACGGGGATGATCGGGCGGATGAGCGGCGGGTTGTGCTGTCTGGTTTTGGGACAGAGGATTCGCACCATGCTTTGCACGACTTCACATGGACACCGGATGGCGATTTGATTCTGCGCGAGTCCATCTTTCACCACTCGCAGGTGGAAACACCGTACGGCCCGGTTCGACAGCAGAACAGCGGCTGGTTTCGCTGGGAACCGTCCACGCATCGTCTGGTGAGTTTTGGAAGTTATCCAAGTACCAATCCATGGGGAGTGACATTTGATGACTGGGGGCAGCACACAGCGAGTC
Source organism: Planctomycetaceae bacterium (assembly GCA_046074645.1). Lineage (GTDB taxonomy): Bacteria > Planctomycetota > Planctomycetia > Planctomycetales > Planctomycetaceae > SXXK01. Next base: position 18,024 of record JBJTOP010000366.1, read on the forward strand.
ACCCGGTTTACGCGGCTGCCTTTCATGCACTGGATCCTCCATACCCCCAGCAGCATCCGGTGCCTAAGGGGCTGCAGGCATATTCTGGTGTGTGTGGTCAGCAGTTCGTGGATACCCCTGCGTTTCCTGACGAGCTGCAGGGGCACTTGATTCGCGTGCGGTATAAGCCGACGAATCGGGTTGAGCTGTTGTCATGGAAGGAGGGGCCGTATGGCTTCGAGGAGGAGTACGTTGGGGACTTATTGTTTTCGACCAATCTGAGTTTTATTCCGGTGGACCTGCAGTTTGGCCCACGGGGTGATTTGTATGTATGTGACTGGTACAACCCCGTGAAGGGGCACGCACAGTATTCGCTGCGGGACGAGCGTCGGGACCGGCATTCAGGCCGTATCTGGCGGATCACGGCAAAAGGCCGGGAACTGACTCAGGCCGATTCAATCGCAACGGCCAGCATTCCACAGCTCCTGGAGATGCTCAAACGTCGTGAAGCCGCGGTGCGGTACCGTGTCAGGCGGGAGTTGCGTTCACGAGATGCAAAGGAGGTTCTGCGGGAGCTTGGGGCATGGACCGCATCGCTTGCGGAATCTGATGTGCGATATCGACATCATCAGCTGGAGGCCTTGTGGGTTTGTCGCTGGCTGGGGCTGGCACCGCTGGCGGCTGCGGTTGCCCCGGTAAATCCGCAGGTGGTTTCAGCAGCGACGGTGAATTCGGCGTCGCGAGAGCTGCCCCTGCGACTGCTGCGAGAACTCCTGAGCTGCGACGATCACCGTGCGCGTGCGGCAGCCGTCCAGCAACTGCGGTACTGGCATCCCTATCTTGACGATGCCCCCAAACTTTTGCGAAAGGCAGCCAGCGACGCCAGCGGAATCGTGCGGATGGAGGCAGTGATCGCGGCCAGTTACATTGGCAGCAGAGAAGCCTTCGATGCCGCGCGAGATGTGCTGCAGCATTCGCGGGGCGGGCATTTGAATTATGCAATTGTGAGTGCCTTTGGTTCAGCATCGCTCAGACCCTATTGGGAGCGAGAATCCGGCTCTGAGATTGCTCGAATGCTCAGAGTGGCCGCGAGGGAAACGGAACTCCGCGAACCCAAAGCGACTCGCACTGAAGCTGTCTTTGATCGCCGTGAGGGCCTGAAATCGGTAACGATCAGCTGTTTACCGGAACGAATGCTGTTCTCGACCCGGGAGTTCTTTGTGCGACCGGGGCAGCCAGTAAAGCTGGTGCTCCTGAATGCCGACGCCACAGATCACAATCTGGTGCTTCTGAGGCCCGGAGGACTTGAAGAGGTAGGTATTGCGGCCAATGCGATGGCGAGGGATCCGAGAAATGCTGTGTCTGATTTTGTCCCACCGGAGAAGGCCAGCCTGATTCTCGCGGCGACGCCGATGGTCGGGCCCTCAAGGGCGGCTCAGGTGGCAGTCCTGCGTTTTGACGCTCCGCAGGAACCCGGACTGTACCCTTACGTCTGCACCTTTCCGGGGCACTGGATTGTGATGAATGGAATGATGGTGGTGGCAGCGAGCGAAGCGGAGGCGGCTGCGCTGCTTGCGTCCGGGCGTCCGTCGATTGTACGTGAATGGAGCGTGGCGGACTTTTCGGCGGAAGATTTGTCGTCGCTGCCGGGGAATGCGAGCAATTTTGAGCTGGGGATGGCGGCCTTTGTAAAGGCCCGATGCAATCAGTGTCACGTGGTCGGTGGCGAAGGTGTGAATCTTGGACCGGATCTCGCGGAGTCCCGCAAAACCTTGAAGGGACTCGATTTGCTGCGACAGATTCTGGAACCCTCGTTGAAGATTCACGAGAAGTTTGAGTCGCAGCAGTTTGTGACGGTCGATGGCAGGGTGATCACCGGTGTGGTGGTGAATGAGACCGCCGATGAGTTGCAGATTGCGGCGGATTTACTGCGTCCGGGGAATTTGACGGTGCTGAAGAGGTCAGAGATTGAGGAGCAGATCCGGCTGACGCTTTCGGCGATGCCACCAGGACTGTTGAATGGGCTCACAAAAGCTGAAATCCTGCGACTGCTGCTGTGGCTGGAGCGAGGAGAGCTCGTGTTGCCGGAAGTGCTCAGGAAACAGCACCTCGATTGATCGATTGATAGCTTTGTTCGCAGTGGCAGCAGGCTATCCGGCCGGGAAATGCCGATCTGTTCGTGCGCAGGGGTTGGCTGGAAAAAACACAGAGCTAAAATACGGTCGAGGAATGGCCTGCGAAGCAGAGTGCTTTTGCGGGCCGCGACAGATTGGTTCTGCAGGAGTAAAGTCAATGACCGGATATACAGTGCACACGGGCAGTTCGAAAAAATTCGTGAGTGGATGGGATCGAATCTTCAAAGAAGGGTCTTCAAATCGCAGGAAGCCAGGTTCGGCAGCGTCTCAAAAAAAATCCCCTTCGCCGCGGAAGAAATCCTGATACCCGATTGTCGCAACGAGAATTGATTCAGGGCCTGAGTTGCTGAAGTAATTAGTTTTGAACGGCTGCAAGCTTTTGTTCTCTGGCCCGTCGTCTGCAGCGAATGGATCCATAGGCTGTGACGCATGTCAGCAAAAGGCACGTTGAAGGTTCAGGTACAGAAGTTTCGGTTGGCTGAAAGTTTTGGCTTGAAAGGCTGATGATTCGAAATCCAACGTGTTCGAAGGTGCCAGTAGGCGTAGACGAAAAGTTGTGAAGATTATCAATCTGATCCAGAGAGGACATCCAGCTGCCACCTCTGATCACGCGTGCCGAACCCGGTTGCGAGTCCGCGGCGGTAATCGAAGGAATTGCCGACTCCATCCATTCATGGACGTTTCCCGACATTGCCATGATTCCGTATTCGTTAACGGAGCCTGCATTCGTGATCGCCGCAGGTCCCGTGGCCTGCGAGTTGTTATACACTGAGGTATTGGTTCCCTTCCCACTCACAATCGCAGTTGGTGATTGATCAGTACCAGTACCATAGTTGTAGTACCCGCCAGTGGACGGCGAATAGTATGCCGCCTTGTACCACTCATTCGTTGTCGGCAAGGCGAACATGGCTCGCTTGCTTCTGTAGGGATTGTTGGCATCCCAGTCGTCCCGGTGATCGCGACGCGACCATCGAGAAATGTCAATGTCTGACCCTTGAAATCGGTACGCCACCGGGCTGCCAACCAGCAGATTCAGCCAGTTGACAAAGCGAGCGGCATCGTTCCATGAAATGCCTGTGACCGGCTTGTCAGCACTACGGGCCAGATATGTAATCTGGGCGTTGTTTGCTACCCCATAACTCGCATTGTACTTTACAATCATTTCCTCACTGATCTCAAACTTCGACATGTAGTAAGTGTACCCCACAGAACCTGTGGGATATGGAGATGCAGGGAAGCCAGTGGTGTCAGCGGGATTTCCTGATGATCCAATTGTGGCGAAGTCAATCGAGAACTGGTTGGCTCCGCTGCCAAACAGCACGACATCGGCAAAAAGCCCAGTTGTTGCAGGATTAAAGCTGAGAAAAAGAAACGGTAGTACCCAGCGGGTGAGAGTCATGTTGAATCCGGGCGTCTGACAAGGTGACTTCTGACGGGAGGTGGCGGGATTGACATTGCTGCGCTGTAGCTGGAGGACGACTTCCTGCTGCAAATCAGGGTGAAACTTGTCTCCCGTCCTTCTTAATCATGCTAAGTCTCTCAGATTAGCCAGACAACATAATTGAATCATTTTGCCCAGCTGCATTATCTTGTCGCGTTACGGGCACCGACTGTTCCGGATGGGGTGCGAGGTTGCAATTTGGTGACATTCAGTTGCGAAAAAAGCACGGGATTGCGGCAGGGAAAGCCGGATTGAGTAATTCCTGCGATTCGATTAAACAGCGGGGGTGATAGAGAAACTTTTGCAGCCGGACTGGAGCCGAGATGATGACTGGGTGCTTCACACGTGGACTATCTGCACTGCTGTGCATGTTGACTTTTTGCAGCACCGTGTTGCCTGCGCAGGACGGTCCGATTATTCGGGTACCGGGGGAGGCGACGCTGGAGGTGATTCGTCGCGTACCGATTTCCACGGAGGTGGCTGGTCGGATTATCAGCGTGAACCCGTCTGACGAGGGAGTGCTGGTGAAGGCTGGGGACGAGATGATCAAGCTGGATGATTCTGTGATCCAGGCGGAAGTGGAGCGTGCAGATCTGGAGCTGCGTCTGCAGACGGAGATTGAGTTCGCGAAGAAGTCGCTTGAGGTGGCCATTGCGGAGGAGCAGCAGAAGAAGGAGGCGAACGCGCGTCGTCCGGGTGCCTTTAATCCCAGCGAGATCAGACAGGTGCAGCTGGAGGTGGAGAAGAGCGAGGCATCGCTTCGGAAGGCGAATGACGACAAGCTGATTCAGGGGGCTGATCTGAAAATCAAGCAGGCTCAGCTGGCTCAGTACACGGTGCGGGCACCTTTTGATGGACTTGTGACACTGGTCAAGGTTTTCCCGGGTCAGAACGTGCGACCCGGCGAGCAGGTGCTGGAACTCACAGACATGTCTCTGCTTCGTGCACAGGTGAAGGTAGGTGCTCAGTACCGTCGGCTGCTGTTCGTGGGTGACAAAGTGGAACTGGTTGTGGGTGGTAATCAGGAAGCGGTGCCTGTAGCTGCAGAACCTGCGGCTGCGGCGGCGGCACCGCGGCGAAATGTGGATAGCCTGTTGAATCCTGGTGATGCCGGGGCTGGTGCGGGTCAGCCCGCTGGTGTTCGCCGGGGCAATGTCCCTGCTGCTGCACCCGCTAATGCGGATGTGTCGGCACTCCCGCCCGAGGATCCGGCGGATCGAGTCTTCATTGGTGAAATTCGCTTTATTGACCCGGTTCTGGATAACATTTCCGGCAAGGCGCTGATTAAGCTGTCAGTGTATGTGCCGAATCGCGTCGATCGTTATGGGCGTTATTTGTTGTATCAGGGTATGAATGTTGAAAAGGCGACCGTTCTTTCTCAGCCTCGTGAGTGAAGAGTGAATTTTGCATCATTGCAAGTCTGGAAAGTCTGATCGGGCAGCGGGGACAGGATGAGCATCGGCAATATTGGCGGGATGATGGCGTCCAACCAGCGTCCAATTCCGCTGCGGAAGCGTCCGGATCTGGTTGTGGCGCGGATTGACTACCTTGGCGTAGGTTACCAGGTGGTCAAGGACCCGTTGGCGCTCAAGTATCATCGACTCCAGATGGAGCAATACCGAATTCTTGAGTTGCTCAACGGCAAACGCAGCCTCGAAACGGTCCGAGACGAGCTCAAGCACGAGTTTCCGACGCTTCAGATCACGCTCAGTGATATTCAGCAACTGATTACTGACCTGCACCGCAAGGGACTTGTGGTGGGAGATCGGGCTGGCCAGGGTGCTTCGGTGGTGCGGGAGCGTCGAAAGCTTCGAAAGGAAAAAATCAAGCAGACGCTGATGAGTCTTTTGTCGCTGCGTCTGCCTGGCTGGGACCCTGAGCGAACGTTGCGAGCGATGGCGCCGTGGTGTCGCTGGATGTTTCACCCGTTGTGCGCGTTTCTGTGTATGCTTTTTGTGGCCTCCGCCTGGTTGCTGCTCGGCGCGAATCTGGATGAATTCCGCAGTCGATTGCCCGAATTCCAGTCGTTCTTTGGATGGCCAAACCTGATCTACCTCTGGATCACGCTGGGGCTGGCCAAGATTATCCACGAATTTGGTCACGGGCTCAGTTGCGTGCACTACGGGGGTGAATGTCACGAAATGGGCGTGATGCTGCTTGTTTTCAGCCCCTGCCTGTACTGCGATGTGACGGATTCCTGGATGATGAAGAACAAGTGGCATCGAATCATCATCGGTGCAGCCGGGATGTACATCGAGGTGATTCTGAGTGCCATTGCCATTTATGTCTGGTGGCTCACAAAACCCGGTCTGCTGCACCACCTGTCGCTCAACATTTTCTTCGTGACCACGATTACGACAGTGATCTTCAACGCCAACCCGCTGATGCGGTTTGACGGCTATTACATGATGAGCGACTTTCTGGAGATTCCCAATCTGCGGCAGAAGTCTGAAAAGCTGCTGCGGGAAGCGTTTGCCTGGTACTGTCTTGGGATTGAGTCGCGTCCGGATCCCTTCATGCCGGAGACTGGTCGGGGGTGGTTTGTAACGTATGCGATCGCGGCCTGGTGCTATCGCTGGGTGGTCCTGGTTTCGATCAGTTTGTTTCTGTACACGGTGCTCAAACCTTATGATCTTCAGAGCATTGGTGTCACAGTGCTGGTTTTTTCGATGTCCGGTATTTTCTTCGCACTTGGCCGCAGCATCTGGCAGATTATCGCAGCCCCGCGGATGGAACCCATGAGCAAACCCAAAATTGCCGCAACACTGACTTGTGCCGCCGTGGTGGTCTGGCTGGCTGCATCGATCCCGATTCCGTGGTATCACGAAGCCGCCTGCGTACTGGAACCGGAAGGAGTGGTACAGGTTCCAGCGCCGATTCCCGGTCGTCTGGTCCTCCCGGAAGAATACGCTGTCTGGCATACCGAAATAGTTCGGCTGGAGACCGCGGCGCAGGAGCAGATGCTCCCCATTCCAGTCCCTGGCCGAAACGATGCTCTGCTGGTTGATCCCGGCACTCTGCGACTGCTGGAGGGAATGCCGAGTGCAGACGAATACTCCGCCTTCCCCCAAAATGGCGCGTCCGTGAATCAGGGGACGGTGATTGCCATCATGGAGAATACAGATGTCTTCAGGCGACTTGACGACCTCCGACGTCGCGTGGCGGAATTGGTTTTTCGAACCAGCGAATATGACCGCTACATCCGCCAAAACGATCTGGGGCCCGCAAGTGATACACTGGCAGAGGCGATCGAGCTCCAGAAGGTCATCCGAGAACTGGTGAAGCTGAATACACAGCGGGTGATTCGCGCTCCCATCGACGGCACTCTTGTTGCCGCGAAAAGAATTCCTCAGCAGCCTCGCAGCGAAGTCGAGCGCATGAAGCTGGCACCCTGGCATGGCACTCCACTGGATCAACGCAACTTTGGCTGCAGTCTGGAAGCTGGGCAGGAGATTGTGAGTATTGCACCGACGGCTCGGCTGCACGCAGTTCTCTATGTGGACCAGACCGACCGCGAAGAAGTCCGACGGCAACCGAATGTACAGATCAAGCTGGATCATCTCCCTGATATCACCTGGGTGACAAAGATCACCTCGCTTTCTGCCAAGGGCGAGATTGTGGCCCCTGAGTCGCTGACCACGCAGTTCGGTGGTTCACTGGCCACCAAGCCCGGTCAGAGTGGCCAGCAGCAGCTTGCCAGCACCGTATTTCGGGCTACTGCAGGGCTGAACTTTGACCACAGGGAAAGTCGGGCGGACGCTGTGCTGATGAAACCTGGCATGCGCGGACATGCTCGATTCATCGTCTCCGACCGCACGGTGTATGACTGGGCGAAGCTGTACTTTTATGAAACTTTCCGATTCCGGCTGTGAAATGGCTGCGGGCTGATGAACAAAGCATTTGTTCGCGAACCCGACGCGGATGCTCGAGTCAATTGTCCGCGGTGCGGCGGTCTCGGCCTTGAAGTGGGCTCTGAGACACTCGATGAGCACATTCGGGCCGAATGTCGTTCGCGGCTTGGCAGCGGGGCATGGTGCTGTCGGACGCCTGCCTGCGACGTCGTGTACTTCGATTTATTCGAACAGCGAGTGCTTGTCACAGAGTTGCAGTGCGCGGTCTATCCGAAGAGTCCGTCAGCGGCCGTTTGCCCATGTTTTGGCTTCACGCTGGACGATATCGAGGCGGATTTGAGCGAAGGTCAGCCGCTGCGAATCCGGGAGTTGTTTCGTAAGTCACAGTCGGAGGCTGTCGAGTGCAGTCGTCGGGCCATGGATGGCCGCTGTTGTCTGTCGGAGGTCCAGAGGATCTATCTGCGCGGGCGAGGTTGATGACATGGGGGAACGAGCTCGAGCCGCCGGACGACAGTCTGCGGGCTGAGAGCTCTGTGCAGCAGCACAGAGAACGGGCCGGCATCCCCATGCCGACTTTCACATGCTTGACTATCGACGTTCCCAGACGGCCGGTAACTTCTTGGCTTCTTCGCCATAGGTTTGCGAAACAACGAAACCGCTGGCCTGGGAAATGTAAAAGATGCGTCCGTTGGAAACGACCGCCCCGAGGCATTCGCGGCTGTCGATCGCTGGTCCGGTCGATACCAGGCGACTGTTGTCGGAGAGATCAATCATGTCCATGTTTGCACCGAGGATATACGGTTCGGACATGGTGAAGCGGCAGCATGCGTAGTTATGTCCGACGCCTCCGATGACTTTGCCGGATTCCCGGTCAAAAACATTCCCTCGGCCACGAAGAGCGTTGGAAAAGATAAATCTCTCGCCAACGGTCACAACATTCAGGGCTGAGGTAATCGGGTCAGACTTCCAGATCAGGCTGCCATCCGCAGAATTCAGGCACCAGACGAATCGATCTGTGGTTTTCTCAGAAGCCTGGTTGTAGCCGCCGATGTAGATGCGTCCATCGCGCCCGGTCAGGGTGCACTTGGCGGTGACATAGTAGTCTGTGGTGAGCCACTGTACGTCACCGTTTTCCGGATTCAGGCAGGCCGTCAGACCATTGTTTTCCGGCGGCAGGCCGCGTCGTGCTCGACGTTCGGCGGAATAGCCGAAGAACACTGAATAGTACAATCGGCCATCCAGCAGACACAGCCCGCAGTCATTGCCGCCGCGTCCGTAGTCGGAAAAGTCTTTTTTCCAGACGAGCTGACCTGTTGTCAGATCCCAGGCCCAGAGTGTGGGATGATGGTTTTGGGGATAATAGGGGTTGTCATTGGAATAAATGAAACTCATAACTTCTTCACCCTCCTTTGCCGGCTCAGGGTTGCCGCGAAAGATGAAGTATTTTTCTGAGCCCTGATGTGAGTAGTCACCGGATCCGGATGCATAGATTGCCAGATTTCCGTGCACAACGGGCGGAAACTGGCGAGACCAGCTGGGTGATCCCGTGAAGGGTGCTTCCCACTGCAGCTTACCGGTTTCGGCATCGAGACATCGCACGAGCGATTGTTTGATACCGGCCTGCGGAATGAGCAGACGTCCGCGAACATAGAGTGGTGAGGTGAAGGACAGATACACGTCGGGCCAGTAACGGCGCCAGAGCAGTCGGCCGGTATCCTGTTCAAAGGCGATGACCTGACCTTCGGCTGTGTGGATATACAGGCGACCTCCACCGCAGACTGGGAGGTGCTTGACGGTGCCCTCCAGTCGTCTGGCCCAGCGCATGTGGAGGGGTGGCCTGAGTCCCTGCTGGTTGGCATTGGTGCAGCCGAAGTCGCCGTAGTTGGTGTACCAGTCAAACTCGGGGCCTGCGAGTGGACTGGAGAGTGGGCTGCGAATCTTCCAGATCCCGATGTCCTGCTGCGGGAGTGGCGCTTTGCCGCCCGCCCCGAGGACGTAGAGGTAGCCGTCTTCGCAGCCGAACACGATCTTTTCGGCAGCGACGGCCGCGGGGGCTGAAATTGGGCTGCCGAAGGCCGTGACAAATTCAATCGTGTCTCCTCCCTTCAGCGGCACCATGCGGAAGGTGCCATCGAGGCCTCCGTAGAGCACATGTGAGTCCGTAACGACGGGAGCGGTGATGGAAGGGGCAGGGCAGAGCAGTTCGGTGTCTGTGGAGTCAGCACGGTGGCGACACAACCCGAGACCGGACTCCGGACGGACACGATAAATCTGACCGTCCCGGATTGAAGCTGAAGCGAAGCTGAGCAGTCCCGGGAGATCGATGGCGGTCTGAGTGGATGGAACGAACGAAGTTTCCAGGGCCTCGTCGTTGAGCTTCAGAATTTCCAGCCGCCCGGCGTTGTCGCGTCGATGCCACTGAACGTAGACACGGCCGGCGTCATCGGCCGACTGTCCGAACGTTGCCGGATACTCGTTCCCCGCGTAATCGGGGATTGCCGCTGCAGTTTTCAGTAGCGGCTGGGCCCCCTGGTCCTCCAGGAAGACGGTACGTCCGCCTGCGGGAATCACGACGGTTCGATCGATCAGGCAGATATCTCGGGAACAGACAAAGTGATCCTTCCACGTGACGCGTCCGGAGCGTTCCTTCAGCCAGTCTGCACCGTTCCATCGATCACCCTCAAACCCGACGACTGAGCGGACGAAGTCCCACTCCCACACCGGAGTACCATCGGCTTCAAGGGCGTGGACTTTGGCTCCGAGTGTTGCCACGTAGACGCGGTCCTGACCTGCTGCGGGAGCAGAAAAGATGGGTTCGCCGAGATCCAGTTCGCGTTTGAGCTGTCCGGTTGTTCGTTCAATCACGTAATGGAATCCAGCGGTCGTTCCCACGTGCAGCCATGGGCCGATGACAGCTGGTGCCGCTGTGTTGTTACAGTTGCCGGCACCACCCTTTGTTGCAAATCGCCAGAGAACTTTTCCGCTGGAAAGCTCAACGGCGAGGACCACACCGGACCCATCCACAGCATAGACGTTGCCGTCGGCGATGACAGGAGCCGCATAGAAGCCGTCGGTGCCTGCGATGGCATGAAGAAGTCCCGGCTGCTGTGGAATGCTGAAGCCTGTGGCATTCCCGGATCGCAATCCGCTTCCCAGAAGCTGCGGCCAGTCAGCGGCACCTGCTGTGTTGAGAAATGCTGCGAAGACGAGCGTGTGCAGGAGAAAGTGTTGCCGCGTCATAGCTTGTTCCCTGATCGCATTGAATGGCGAAACGGACTGGCGCTGATGATAGCCTGAGGAAGGTGAATGAGGAAATCAGCGGGGACTTGTCCTGTCCGAGCTGATGAGTTGGCGGGCCAATTCGAGTGCTGCAGCGCGGCCTGGGAGGTGTTCATCGAGCTGAGCGATACGAACGGCTGTGAGGATGCGTCGAATTTCCGGTCCCATCGGGACCCCAAGCTGTCGCAGATCATTGCCGTTGATGAATGGTGGGGGATTGATCTGTTCTGCCGTGGTGCGGCTGAGGTAGTGCCAGGCAAAGCTGGCGTCATTGGCTGGTTTTCCGTCAGCAGCATCTGCTGCTGCTGACGCAGCCAGCAGCAGCGGGGCGCGTGAGTCGGCGAGCAGTGGTTTCAGCACATGCAGTGGGCGATTGGCGATATGCTGCAGGGTGGGGAATGATTCGAGAATCCACGAGATGCCGTCGATCTCTTCATTTGCCATTTTCAGCCGCCTGCAAATCGCGTGAATTGCCAGGAGGCGCTGGCGGGATTCTGATTTTGTCACGTCATGCAGGGGGCGTAACAGCATCGCGAGCGCGGGTTCAAATCGTACGGATTCAAGGTTCTCAAAGGTACGACAGGCTTCTGCGAATCGCAGCGGATCTTTGAGCCATGTGATGAGTTCCGGGAGGACTTCAGGGAGCAGCAGTGACCGTTGCAGGAGTTCGAGTGCGGCAGCACGGGAAGGATGGGCCAGCATCCGCCGAAGCTCCTGCATAATTCGCTCGACGCTGACACTTGTAATGCGGCTGCTGATTTGCTGGATCGCGGTGAGAGTTTGTGCTTCGAGTGTGAAGCTGAAGGTTGCGGCGAACCTGACGGCTCGAAGCATTCGCAGGTGATCTTCACGAAATCGTGCGAGAGGATCGCCGATCGCGCGAATGATGCGTCGCTGCAGGTCTTCCTGTCCGCCCACGTAGTCGAGGACTGTGTCTGCGATCGGATCGAAGAACATGCCATTGATGGTGAAGTCGCGTCGCTTAGCATCCTCTGCTGAAGAACAGAACTGCACTGTTTCCGGATGTCGTCCATCAAGGTATTCGCCGTCACTTCGAAATGTGGCGACTTCCACCTGCCCATGTCGTCGCGTCGGTCCCGGAATCATAACGACACCGAAGGCCGCTCCAACCGGGACAGTTCGCTGCTCGCCAAAGACTCGAATCACGTCTTTTGGCAGAGCGTTGGTAGCGACGTCGTAGTCTTTAGGGTCTTTACCGAGAAGCTGATCACGCACACAGCCGCCTGCCCAGAGCGACTGGAAGCCGGCAGTACGCAGCTGTCGGACGACATCGAGGGCGAATTCACGGCGGAGATCTGTGGTGGAGTAGCGTGAGCAGGACATTCAGCGGACCTCAGCTGCCGATTGGTGAACGGCATTACCATGAGCTATGCGAGGATGTCGTGGACAACTTCGCCGTGCACGTCTGTGAGGCGGTAGTCGCGTCCCTGAAAGCGGAAGGTGAGCTGAAGGTGATCGAGTCCCAGCAGGTGCAGGATGGTGGCGTGCAGGTCATGCACATGCAGGCGACCTTCGACAGGGCCAAAACCAAGTTCGTCAGTGGTGCCATGGAGATGACCGGACTTGAGTCCACCGCCGGCAGCCCATATCGTGAAGGCGTCGATGTGGTGATCACGGCCGGTGGATTCGCGAGGTTCACCCATGGGAGTGCGGCCGAATTCGCCGCCCCAGATGACGAGTGTATCTTCGAGGAGGCCGCGTTCTTTCAGATCGCGAACGAGGGCCGAGGCAGGCTGATCCACTTCCCGGCAGACCTGATCCAGTGCTCCATCAAGATCCGCGCCTTTGCCACCGTGATGATCCCAGTCGGTGTGATAGAGCTGAACGAACCGGACTCCTCGTTCGATCATGCGGCGGGCGAGCAGACAGTTGTTTGCAAAGGATGCCTGGCCCGGTTTAGCCCCGTACATTTCGAGTGTTTTGGAGGTTTCGTGGTCGAGTTGTGTGAGTTCCGGTGCGGACATCTGCATGGCAAAGGCGGTTTCATAGGCTTCGATTCGAGTTTGAATTTCCGGATCACGAATTTCGGACAGGCGGAGGGCGTTGAGCTTTCCGACGGTATCGGTGAAATCGGACTGAGCTTCGCGGGAGATGCCGGAAGGATTGGAAAGATTGAGGATTGGATTTCCGCGGCTGCGGAAGGGAACGCCCTGGCAGGTTGTCGGGAGAAAGCCGCTGGACCAAAGCGTATTGCCGGCGCGAGGGCCTCTGGGACCGGACTGGAGCACAACAAAGCCGGGCAGACTGGAGGATTCGCTGCCGAGCCCATAGGCGACCCAGGCTCCAAGGCTGGGGCGGCCCGGAGCCTGAAATCCGCAGTTCATGAAGAGCTTTGCGGGGCCGTGATTGAAGACGTCGGTGGTTACTGCCCGGAGCCAGCAGACGTCATCGACGATGCCGCGATGAAACGGCAGGGCACTACTGAGATCCATGCCGCAGTTGCCCCAGCGTTCGAAGCGGCGGTTGGACCCAAGGAGTTTGGCATCGGCCGGAAGAAATGCGAAGCGGCGTCCCTGCATCATGTGGGCCGGCGGGGTCTGGCCGTGATACTTTCGCAGGACTGGTTTGGGGCTGAACAGTTCAAGCTGGCTGGGCCCGCCAGCCATGAACATGCAGATGACGTTTTTTGCTTTGGCCGGAAATTGAGCAGCCCGGGGTGCGAGGGCGCGATCTGCGGCCGGGAGTTCGGAGTGCAGTAGACTTGCGAGAGCGGCGCTGCCGAGCGAAAGTCCGGATTGATTGAGAAACGCACGTCGGCCGGCGGCGATTGTTGTGGAGGCAGTGGAAGAGGCAGTCACGCAGCAATCCCCCCGTGGGCGAGTGTGGTCAGAACGAGAATTCCTGGGACGGTATTTTGCGGCAGGAGATCGGGGTATGCCACCGGGAATTGTGATAAAATGCTGCGGATGTGGAAAGCTGCTGAAAAATTTGCCCGTGGATGCCTACAGCAGCACTCGACGACTTTCAAGGATCACCTCGACCTTTCCGCGCTGAGTGCCGCGGATGATTTCCAGTGTGACTTTATCACCTGCACGGCGACTGGCGAGCACTTTTCGGAGAGCTTCAAGACTGCTTACTGGTGTGCCATCAACGCTGACAATCAAGTCGCCGGCAATCACCCGAAATCCCTGGCGCTGACAGCCTCGCAGCCCGGCGCGGGATGCGGGTGTATTGGGGTAGACCTGCAGAATCATCAGACCACCCTCGAACCAGTCGTCCGGGATTCCATTGGCAATGGCGGTTTCCTGGTCGAGTATAGAGACTCCCATGGTGGGTGACTGGTCGGTAGCAGAGGTGTGCAGGATTTCGTTGACGGCAGTAAGCACATCATTGACGGGGACTGCGAAGCCGAGCCCTGCAGATGCTCCGCTGGTACTGACGATTGCCGTGTTGACGCCGATGAGTCTGCCTGCGCTGTCGAGCAGCGGGCCACCGGAATTGCCCGGATTGATGGCGGCATCCGTCTGAATCATTCCTCCAAGCACCTGCCCGGATTCATCACCGACGGAACGATCAAGGCCTCCGATCACACCCGTCGAGAGGGTTCGGTCGAAGCCAAAAGGATTGCCGATTGCCAGCACCTTCTGGCCGACTTTGAGATCGTTGGAGGTACCGATGGTGATGGGATCCAGTGCCGCTGGCTGGGCATCAATTCGCAGGACAGCAATGTCGAACTTTGCCATGGCACCCACGAACTGAGCGTCGTAGACGGCGTTGTCCCGCAGCTGGACTTCGAGTGCTTTTTCGGTTTCGAGAAGCGTTTGCTGAACGACATGCAGGTTGGTGACAATGTGCCCCGACTCGTCCCAGACGATGCCAGTTCCCGCAGAAACTTCCTGTTCTTCCACCTGCCCAAAGCGAGTCCAGCGGGAGCCTTTGGTGCGAACAAACACGACGGACGGAGATGCGGCATCGAAGACCGAGACATTGTTGTTTTCGTCACCCCCAAGCTCTCCGCGCGGTGTGACAACACGTGGCTGGTAGTTGGGGCGGTTACGGACGCCGTCTGAAAGCGTGCGATACAGCAACGCAGCAGCCAGCAGTACGAGGATGACCACGAGCCAGCCGTTGGCTGCTGCGGCCGAAGGACGAGTCCGAGCATCGGGGGACCATTGAGACATCGAGAAATCTCCAGTCGGTTTCGGAATGCTCGGTGACTATATAAAATGTTGCGTCGCCTGTCTCCAGTCTGCCGAGTCTTTTCATGCTGCCAGCCATCCGTCGGGAACTTGAAGAAATCTGCGGTGCCCCGCTGCCGGCGCTGTGGTTGCAGTTGATTGCGGAATACCCGACGGAGCTGCGTCTGGCACGCCGCAGCGACGATGATTCCGACGACGAAGAAGGCTGCGTCGGAGACGCAGAATTGCTGGCGGACCCCGCAGACATCCTGGCACTGAATCGAGAAGTTCGTGCGACCCCCGTCCCGGATGCTCACAATCGTGAGTTTCTGTGGCCGGCAAGGTACGTCGTCATTGGTGAATCCGGCGACGGTGACTACTACTGTATCAACGCAGATGATCCCGACTGTGGTGTGTACCAGTTTCTGCATCTGCAGGTGCGTTTCAAACGCCTGACGTCAGGGTTCAGTGAGTTTTTGGAAATGCTGGTTGACGCCTATCTGGATTTCGATGATGACGTGGCCAATTCAGAGGACATGACGTAAGATTGCCGGCTGTCAGGATTCCGTCCAGCCTTTCGCGTCAGGTAACACCCCTCCATGATTTCTCCGCAGAATATTCGTGTGCACCGAGACAAGGGTATTCTTGAACTCACATGGACCGATCAGCACGTGTCGAAAATGCCGTTCCAGTTCGTCAGGCAGAACTGTCGCTGTGCGGTGTGCGTTGACGAAATGACAGGTCGGCCGCTGCTGGATCCGGCGACGATTCCCGCTGATCTTGGTGTGCTTGAGATTTCCGTCGCCGGCAACTATGCCCTTCGCGTTCGCTGGTCCGACAACCATGATTCCGGACTGTTCACCTGGGTACACCTTAGAACGATCGGGGATCGCCTCGAGTTGGCGTTGAGGGAACACGGGACAATGTCCGGCAGCGACGGGGTCGGAGAGGCGGATTGAGAGAGTGCAGGGAAGTCATGCTCCGGACGCGTGGTTGAAAAGCCGCGGCTGCTGAGGTGCCATGTACCTTCATGAAAAAACCCGGCATTTTTATTGCTGGTTATGGACTGCTGTGCGTGGCCGTGCGGGTTGTGATCTTATGCGACAGAGGGCTGATCGCGGCCGGTAACGTGGAGATTTTTTTCATTGACAAGTACGATTCTGGGGGCATGGTTTGTTCGTTCTTCTTCGCTGAATTCAGCGTAACTGCAGATGATGACGAGGTCCCCGATGTGGACCAGTCGTGCAGCAGCGCCGTTCAGGCAGATCACTCCTGAACCAGCCTGACCGGGAATGGCGTAGGTGGTGAGACGGTTTCCGTTGTTGATGTCGTAGACGTCCACCTGTTCCCATTCGCAGATGTCAGCAGCCTGCATCAGCAGGGGATCGATGGTGATGGAGCCTTCGTAGTGGAGGCTGGCATCTGTGACAGTGGCGCGGTGGATTTTGGATTTGAGCAGAGTGCGTTTCATGGGCGGGTTATTGGTGGTGGATTGGCTTCAGGCGCGGAGAGAGGCTGTGAGAGAGGATTCGCAGGCGGCAATAATGCGGCGAACGGATTCGTCAACTTCCTCGGCGGTGAGCGTTCGTTCTGGGGACTGGAAGCGGCAGGTGATCACGCAGGATTTGTGATCAGTTGCGATTTGTTTGCCGCGGTAGAGTCCTGCAAATGCGGTTTCGGTCAGCAGCGGGCCGGCGTGATGATGCACTGTTTGGCTGAGTTCGGCCCAGGACACATGCTCGGGCAGGACAAAGTTCAGATCGCGGGAGATGGCGGGGAAGCGGGGGAGCGGAGTGAAGCTGCGGGAGGGCTGGAAGAGACGTTCAAGCGGTGGGAGCCTGAGTTCGGCAATGCAAACCTGATCGTGGAGTTCGCAGGCATCGAGTAATTCGCGGCTGAGTTCTCCGATCCAGCCGAGGGGTTCACCATCAATCCGCAGCTCGGCACCTCGACCATGCCGGAATTCGGGTCGAGTGGATGGGGAAGAAGTGACGGTCGCTGCCGGGGCGAGACTGGCGACGAGGCTTTCAACGATCCCGAGGACGGAGGCGAAGGAGCGACCGGTGACAAGCCCGGCCGAGAGGGGTTCAGCGGTGGACTCTGGTTTTCCCGTGCCTGCTTCGAGGTAAACTCTGGCGATTTCAAAGAGTTCAGCGTTGAGCGTTCCGTGGCGTTCGTTTTGCCGCCGACACTGCAGGAGGCTGGGGATCAGGCTTTGGCGAAGCTGATTTTCGTGACTTCTGCTGGAGTGGCTGACGGCGACGGGGGGGAGTTGGCCTGCGGGCTGGAAGAGCGTTCGCTGGGATTCGCTGACGAAGGACAGAGTCAGGGCTTCGTAGAGACCGCAGGCAACAAGGTGCGTGCGAATGCTGTCGAGAACCCGTTCGCGGGGAGTGCGTGCAGTGGCAACCACGGGGAGCGGGGCATCGACAGGGATGTGTTCATAGCCATGAATGCGAGCGATTTCTTCGATGAGGTCGCATTCGCGAGTGAGATCGAGCCGCCAGCCGGGTGGGCGAAAGGTCGCTGTGGTGGTGGAAGTTTCGATGCATTCGAGCCCCAGTCGCTGCAGGATGTCCGTGCAGGAGGCAGCGGGGATGTCGATGCCAAGGAGTTGTCGAACACGGTCGAAGCGGAGCGTCACTGGGGCGCGAAGAGGTGGAAGCGGAGCACCAGCAACAACGGGCCCGTTGAGCAGTGAGCCGCCGGCGAGCTGCAGGATCAGTTCGCAGCAGCGGCGAGAGGCCCAGTCGAGGTTGCGGCGATCCGTGCGGCGTTCGAAACGGTAGGAGGATGGGCTGTGGAGTCGGAGAGCGCGAGCTGTTGCGCGGACTGAGAGAGAGGAGAATGCGGCAGCTTCG
The DNA here is from genome assembly GCA_046074645.1 of Planctomycetaceae bacterium. Classification (GTDB taxonomy): domain Bacteria; phylum Planctomycetota; class Planctomycetia; order Planctomycetales; family Planctomycetaceae; genus SXXK01. The sequence goes on from JBJTOP010000366.1 coordinate 35,709, forward strand.
ATGAGCACATTCACCGTTGATGTGGAGATTTCTGTGTCGAGCCCACCCATAACTCCGGCCACAGCGACGGGCCTTTCAGCGTCTGCGATCACGCACATGCCTGCGGCGAGTTCATAGTCGCGCTGGTCAATGGCTCGAATTTTTTCTCCCTGCTGGGCGCGGCGGACGAGTATTTGGGCACCTTTGAGTCGATCAAAGTCGAAAGCATGGAGCGGCTGACCGCATTCGAGCATCACGTAATTGGTGACATCGACTACGTTGTTAACGGAATTAATGCCGACTGCTGCGAGTCTGTCGCGGAGCCAGGCAGGACTTGGGCCGATTCGCACTCCGCGGATCAGCCGCGCGTGGTATTCGGGGCAGAGGTCATCGCAGTCGATGCGGACGGTGACGGCGGTGGCGGTGGATTGAGCGACCTCGGTGACAGCGGCTGCCGGAATCTGCAGTGGCTGGCGGAAGAGCACGGCGACTTCACGGGCCACTCCGATGTGGCCAAGGCAGTCCGGACGGTTGCTGGTGACTTCAAGATCGATGGCAACGTCCGACTGACTGAGTCCCTGGAAGACGTCGTGGTACTCTTCGAGGTTGAGGCCTGAGAGAGTGAGTCGGCGGGTGAGTTCGGCGGTGGAGTCGGGCAGGGCGACGTAGTCGGCAAGCCAGCGGCGGCTGATGATCATTTCAAAGAGATTCCGGGGGACGTTTGTTGAGTGGGGGATTGGCTGCAGCTGACAAAGTTGCGGAGCAGCTGCAGGCCGGCGGATTGACTTTTTTCCGGATGAAACTGTACGGCCATCACGTTGCTGCGGGCAACCGAGGAAACGAAAGGTGTGCCGTAGTGGGTTCTGGCAGCGACCCATGACGAGTCGTCGGGCACGCAGTGGTAGCTGTGGACGAAGTAGAACCAGGGATTTTCCGGGAGTTGATTGAACAGGGGATGGGGTGTTGTCTGGGCAGTGCTGAGCTGGTTCCAGCCCATGTGGGGGATCTTGAATTCTGCTGGGAGCTGGAAGCGACGGACGGTGCCGGGGATGATATCGAGTCCCTGATGCTGTCCGTCTTCGAGCGATGTGGAGAAGAGAAGTTGCATCCCGAGGCAGATGCCAAGAAACGGGCGATCGGCGGCGATGTAGTCCCGGAGGACGTTTACAAGGTCGTGCTGATGCAGCGCAGCGATGGCGTCCCTGAAGGCGCCGACACCGGGAAGAACGATGCGGGACGCGCGGGCGAGTGTGTTTGGTGAGGAGCAGATTTCGGCGGGTTCTCCGATGTGTTCAAGCGCTTTTTGAACACTGCGAAGGTTGCCCATGCCATAATCGACGATGAGAGTAGTCATGGAGGATGTCAGAAGCTGAAGTTGAATTCGTTTTTGCCGTCGGCAGTTACGGTTTGGCGGATGACTTCTTCGGGGAGGCTGATGGGGATACCGGCGGAGTTGATGAGTCCAACGGTGTAGGGGCCGGCGGGAGCGCCGAACTGGCTGTCGAAGGCTCGGAGTCGAAAGCGGCCCTGTTCGTCAGTGATGCCGTTGGCAGCGAGCACTTCCTGATTGGGGTCAGGATCTGCCGGGCCGAATTCGACGATGACACCAGCGGCTGGTTTGCCGTTTTGAGTGACTGTGCCAGTGACTTCGTAGAGGGGAGGTCCTTCGTAGATTTCTCGATTGATGTACCAGTACCAGGCGTAGCCAAGCACGATTGCAGCAGCGAGTCCGGGGAGGAAGCGGGATTTGAGGAATGCGGTGACGGCAGCGCGCTGTTCTGCGGCGCGGGCGTCGTCTTTGGTGAGCGGTGGTGGGGCGGAAGCAGTGTCGCGTTTTTGCTGGTAGGCGCGGGCCAGGGCGTCTGCGGCGGAGCCGGTGGTTTCGGCTGAGGATGTTGCCGGGCGGGGCGCATCGACTGATTTACGACCCTTGTCACGATCTTTGGATTTTTTGGAGGTCTCGAAGTCCTTCATGAGTTCCGCAACAGAGGGTTTGCGGCCGGAGGAGGAAGCTGCCGGTGCGGGTGAGGCAGCCGAGGAACGGGTGGTTGAATTTAATTGGGGGGATGTTAGAAAATTGCCCGCATCGAAGGGCTCCGGGTTGGTGACTTCCGGGGTGAGTTCAATTGGCATATCGACGGGCAGGTCGATCGAGAGGTCTGCGGCCGGAGCATCGGAGTCAGACGCGTTGATGGCTGCTTCTTCGACTTCGATTCCATCGTCTGAATCGGGCTCAGGCACGACGAATCCGCGTTTGCATTTGGGGCACCTGGCATCAGTGCCTGCTTTTTCATCGCGAATCTTGAGTACGGACTGGCAGCCGGGGCAGGTGTAGCGGATGGTCATGGGACGACTTTGCAAAACACGGACCGGGAATACGAGTTGCCATGAAGTCTAGTAAATCGTGGCACAAAACGCAGGTGGAAAACACAAAAACGCCAGGCGACCGGAAAACGGCAGCGCCTGGCGTCAAACTGTGCGGCGGGGAAGGACCCGGATGACGGGTCTAGAAGTTCGTAACCGGGATGCCGGACGAGATGTTTCCGAGGTTTTGCCAGATTGGAAGGGCGATGGATTTTGACACCGGGCGAGCGGATCCGTCGGCCAGTCCGATGACGCAGACATCGCCGTGGGATGATCCGGCAGAGCCCCAGAAGAGTTTGCGGTTGGGGCCTTCGAGAGTGCTGAACAGGGTCGCTGCGCCGCCCCAGGCCCAGCCGTCGCTGGCGATCTGGTCAGTCGTTCGCTGGTTGGGAACAATCAGTCCCTCGAATCGCTCGGCTTCAGCCAGCATGATGGTCTGGGATGTACCGTCCTTAATGTCGGTCAGAGTGACGCTGCTGTTTGCGGACAGTACACCAGCGTTGACCGAGAGTTGATTGAAGTTGTTGGCGTTGGTTCGGGGCTGGCTTTGGAAGTAGGCGATCTGTTCCGGCGTCAGGTCAAAGATCCCGCGAGTCTGACGGTTAAAGACCACGCCGGACCCGGCGCAGCCCACATAGTCATTGCCGCCACCACGAATACCAGTGCTGATCTTTGCCCCTGCGTCTGTGTCGAGAAACTTGTTGAAGGCGAAGTTTTTCACCTGCATGTTGGATCGTCGTGAGGGGCAGTAGAAGCCCGGAACATCGACCTGTGCCGGAGCATTTCCCAGCTGTCGCCAGATCAGGTTGGCGGAATTGTCGTAGGCAACTTCTGAGTTGCCGAAGACGTTGAAGTCGACGCGCCAGAGTGAATGCACGTTAGCCTGTTCGACGTAGGGCAGGATCTGGAACATCCAGCTTGAGCCGTGCAGGCCAAGCTGCTGGTTGCTTTCGAATGGTTCGCGGGGATCGCGAATGCGTGCTCCGGTCGGGGAGACGTCACCAGCGAAGAGTGACATGATGGCACCCGGCGGGAGCACGGTGTGGACGTCGTGGTAGTTGTGCAGTGCGAGTGACAGCTGTTTGACGTTGTTAATGCACTTCGTGCGATTGGCTGCTTCGCGAGCCTTCTGCACGGCGGGCAGAAGTAGTGCCACAAGGATGGCCACGATCGCGATCACCACCAGCAGTTCGATCAGCGTAAATCCTCGAATGTGCCTGTTTCCGGTTCTCATGAAATGCTCCTGAATGATGTCCTGTCGGCCACCCATGAAATACGGAGGCGCTGACCGCTGGGGTATATCATTCCCCGTTTTTGTGTCGGAGGCAAGATTTTCCAACAAATTTCTGCGGTCTTTCACAGGAAGGGACTGGATTTTCTGAAATCGCCAGAGGAAGAGTACGGATTTTGGGGGTATTCCTGGTGTTTTTTGTCAAGTCACCACGGTCGCTGCGGTCGGGCCGGATCGGGCCAGCTGGCAGAGAATTTCCGCTCCCTCCCGAATCATCTCGTCAGCCGCTGCGAATGACACCCGGAAATGTGTATCCCGCGCACTGAACACGGAACCCGGAATGATCAGCAGATTATTTCGGATAGCGGCGGCGACAAATTCACTGGCCGTGCCCCAGGGGGCCTTCAGGAACAGATAGAACGCACCTTCACCGCCGGTGATTTCGAAATGATTCCCGAGCAGACTCACAAGAAGATTGCGTTTGCGGCGATAGTCCTCGCGATTTTCAGAAAGATCCAGCTCCCAGGCTGTGAGACCAGCCCACTGCACCGGGTGCGGTGCACACACAAAGGTGAACTGCTGAAGTTTCAGCATCTGCTGGATGAGGCTGGCCGGGCCGTGCATGAAGCCCAGCCGAAGGCCGGTCATGGAGTGGGATTTGCTGAAGCCGTCGATGACGATGGTTTCAGGGTTCCACTGAACGGGTGAGACGAATTCCTGGTCGTAGCAGAATTCGCGATAGATTTCGTCACTGATGAGCGCGATGTTGTGCTGGGATGCAAGTTCTGCGATGGCCTGAGTTTCTGCAGGGGTGGCAACGCTGCCGGTGGGATTCGCCGGGCTGTTGAAGATGATGAGTTTGGTGCGGGGAGTGATCGCGTGGCGGATGGCTTCGATGGGAATACGAAAGTCCGGGTAGTTTGAAACCGGCACGACTGTGCCGCCGGCCAGAGTGACGAGGTGGCGGTACATCACAAACCACGGATCAAGAATAATCACTTCCTCGCCCGGGTTAATGAGCGAAAGCAGGGCGAGTACGAGAGCGCCGCTGGTTCCTGAGGTCACAAAGACTTTTCGGTCGGGATCACCATAGCGACGGGAGACGTCGGTCTGGAGCAGATTGAGCAGTGGTGCGATGCCCTGGGTTTGGCTGTAGGCGTTCCTGCCCTCCTGAACGGCCCGGCAGAGTGCGTCCTTCACGGGTTGCGGGGTGTCGTAGTGAGGTTGGCCGATGCTGAGATTAATCGGTCGCTGCATTGTCGCTGCGAGGTCAAAGACCTTGCGGATGCCTGAGGCATCGATGCGGTGCATGCGCTCTGCTATCCATGATTCGCTCATGCAGAAGACTCCACTGAATTGTGTGCGGATGAAACGACTGTCTGCCCTGAAAACGGCGGCGGGCTGGATCAGCAGTGAACGATCACTTCGGCGGCCTCAAAGCGAACTTTGGCCTCGGAGGCTGACGTGTCGTCCGGGCTGCGATATCCCAGTGCGCAGGCGACGACGCTGGTCCAGGGAGTTCCGGAAATGGCAAGCAGTCCATCGAGACGGTCGGGAATGATACCTTCCATCGGACAGGCATCCACGTGCAGGAGTGCAGCGGATTCGAGGAGAAATCCGAGGGCGATGTAGCATTGTCGACTGGTCCACGGCAGCTGGTCGCTGCCCATGCGGCTGGCTTTGCCGAGGATGGCATCGCGGAGTCCGTTGAGTGATTCCGGGGGAATGTCACGAACGGCAGCAAATCGATCGATGTATGACTGAACAAAGCCGGCATCGACCGTGCGGCGGGCGGCGATGACGACAAAGTGTGAGCAGTCTCGGGGCTGTGTCTGCCCCCACGTGGCATCAGGAAGCAGCAGCTTGATGGCCGGTGAGGTGATGACGAAGAACTTCCACGGCTGCAGCCCGTAGCTGCTGGGGCTGAGCAGGAGCGACTGTTCAAGTGTTTGCCAGATATCGGCGGGAATGGTGCGGCCTGGGTCGAAGTTCTTGACAGCACGACGCCAAAGCAGGGAATCGATAATGGCTGTAGACTGGCTCATTTGTGGCAGTTTGCGTCCTGATGTTTCCGGGTGTGTGATGGTGTCGCTGCGGTTGGGACTGTTGCCGGGCTATGCGCGAAAGACTTTGTGCTGATGTTCCGGACGCACTGTGCGCATCGCGTTTCGGGTATCAACGATCAAACGGGAATGCTCGGCAATGAATGCGTAGTCGAAGGCGGTATGGTCGGTGGAGATCAGGACACAGTCCTGAGCTGCGAGAAACTCGGGTGTCAGTGGCGTGCTGTCCATTTGGGGCAGTTGATAATGCCGCATTTTGGGAAGGGAGGGGACATGGGGATCGCTGTAGCTGAGCACCGCGCCGCGGTGGAGCAGCAGTTCAAGGAGTTCAAAGGAGGGGCTTTCGCGGGGGTCATCGACATCCTTTTTGTAGGCCATGCCGAGAATGCAGATGCGGCTGCCTCGAACGGGCTTGCCGACATCGTTCAGAAAATCCGCGACGCGACTGACCACGTACCGTGGCATGAAGGTGTTGACTTCGCCTGCGAGTTCGATGAAGCGAGTACTCATGCCGTATCGCCTGGCGAGCCAGTTCAGGTAGAATGGGTCGATTGGGATGCAGTGTCCGCCGAGTCCCGGGCCCGGGTAGAATGCCTGGAAGCCAAACGGTTTGGTTTTGGCCGCTTCAACGACCTTCCAGATGTCGATGCCCATGCGATCAAAAAGCATCTTCAGTTCGTTGACAAGCGCGATATTGACAGCGCGATAGGTGTTCTCGAGGATCTTGCAGGCTTCGGCTATTTCAGCGTTATCGACTCGAACGACTTTGACGATGGCGTGGCTGTACAGGTCCGCCGCAAGGTCACTGGAGTGCTGGTCGATGCCACCGACAACCTTGGGTATGCCGGCGGCTGTGTAATTGGGGTTCCCCGGATCCTCGCGTTCCGGGCTGAAGGCTGCAAAGAAGTCCCGGCCGCAGACCAGTCCTGAAGGATTCTGATTGAGAATCGGAACCAGCACATCGCGAGTTGTGGTGGGATACGTAGTGCTTTCGAGGATCACAAGCTGTCCCGGGCGGAGGACCCTGGCGATGGCGCGTCCGGTGGATTCGATGTACTGGAGGTCCGGATCCCGGGATTCATTAAGAGGTGTGGGAACACAGATGAGCAGGGCATCGGCTTCACTGAGGCGAGACATGTCGCTGGTGGAATCAAGCACACCGCGGTGAAGCCAGTCAGCGATCGTTGCTGAGGGAATGTGGCGAATGTAGCTTTGTCCCCGATGAAGCTGTTGGATTTTCGCATCGTCCACGTCGAAGCCGAGACACCGGAAGCCCGCGTTTGTGAAGGCGCTGATGAGCGGCAGTCCGACGTATCCCAGGCCGATAATGCCCACTCGGGCGGCACGGGAGTTGATTTTCGTGGCGAGTTCAGCGGCAAGCATCGCGGGCTGCATTGACAAGGCTCTCGTAGGAGTGGTTACAGAATCGATTCGATTCTTCGGCATCGCTTTGTCTTTTGATTGACACTCAACAGCTTACGTGGAGGCAGTTCACGACAATGGCGCCGAATTTGCTGATTACAGATGGGGCGGCACTGGATAAATTTGAATTCCTGCGGGACCGTCAGAATCGGGACAAGCGGCCCATTGCGGTAACTCAGACAGATTCTCAAATTTCCCGACTTTTGGACTCAATGTGCACTGAAACCTCGCAATCCCGCATATTCTCGAAATCCTGGAATGGTTGCCTTTCGCCACCGGTCCGGCCCTGTATGCTCCTGCCCTCCGCTGTCGAAGCGCCGCAATCGGCACGCGGAGACAAATGCTCTACTGAACGCAGACGAATATGAATGTCGCTGACTGGATTTGTGTGCTTCTGATGACAGCGGTCATGCTGTGGATGGCAGCCGGACCCTCACGAAGACGACCGCGCCCGGAGGACTACTTCACGGGGGGACATACAAGCAGCCTGAAGCGACTGGTGCTTTTCACGTTTGGATCCGGCACCTGCACCGATTCCACTTCTTCGATGCTGTCGGCAACCTGGCGGTCCGGGCTGTCTGGTTTGTGGTGGCAGTTTATCTGGCTTCCGGTTGTTCCGGTGTTCTGGGTCGTGGCGCCGCTGCTGCGGCGACTGCGTTCAACCACCGCAGCGGATTTTTTTCGTTTGCGATTCGGTGCCACTACAGGTGTGCTCTACGCAGTTTACGGGATGGGCATCAGCGTGGTTGTGATCGCCGGCGTGCTGTTTACTTCGGCACGGCTGCTGAACATTCTCACCGATCCATTTTTCAATGACATCGCCGCCAGCCTGCAGCTGCGTTTTCCGATGGTCAACGTCCGGTCGGCACTGTCCAGCCCTGAGTTTAATTCTGTGCCGCTGATTTCCATGCGGCCTTTGCAGGGAGAAGCCCTCGCCGGGCTTTGCCTCGCCCTGCTGGTGCTCCTGTGCGGACTCCCGGGTGGTCTCTACGCACAGATTCGTATCGACTGCATCCAGGGACTGCTCAGAATTGTCCTCACCGCACTCCTGCTGCCGCTCGTCCTTGCCAAAACTGGCGGTTTTGGATCACTGCACTCCCAGCAATACCTCAAAACAGGGCTGCTGGACTTTGTCGCTGCCCCTGAAACGCGACTCGACGAATTTCACGAACCATTCACCCCGTTCTACCTGCTGATGCTCTGCATTGCTGCGCTTGCCGGAGTGATCGTGCAGCCCCACGTGGTTGTGCTGTGCGGGACTGGTCGGCGGGAACTGGATGCACGGGCCGGACTCACCGGCGGCCATCTGCTCAAACGCTTCATGTCCATCTGCTGGGCCGTCTTTGGAATTGCCTGTGTGGTCTGGTATCTGGGACCCAACAGCCCGCTCGCGGCGGAAGGGGCTCCGGCTCAGGAGTTTCAGTTGCTTGAAAATCTGAAGGTGGCTGCGACCGCTCAACCCGCCGAACTCCTTCCCGATCAGATTTATGCTGTGAATCGCACCAACCAGCAGTTTGCAGATCGGCTGTTTGGCCGAGCCGTTCGTGACCTGTGTTCAGGATTGATTCCCGGCCTGACGGGATTGTTTGCGGCAATGGTGGTTGCAGGTGCTGTCAGCCACGCAGCAACTCACATGATCGTGGGCAGCGGATTGTTCGCCGAACACATCTATCGCAACAGGATCGCTCCTGAACAAACCACGGAACACTATCGAAGCGTCGGCCGATTCTGCGGCCCTCTGCTGGTTGCTGCAGCGCTGATTCTGCAAATGAGCTTCAACAACATCGGCGATGTGCTCAGACTGTTTATCAAGACTCCGGCGATCATCGGAGTCAGCATGTGGATGGGGCTGGTATGGACCCGCTGGAACAGTAACTCGGTCTGGGCGGCGACTCTTGGCGGTGCGGTTGTCGGCATCTTCTGCGGCTACTTTCCACAGGAAGTGCAGCGAACATTTCCTGGCCTTGCAGACCAGATGTTCGAAGTGACCAGTGCTGGTGCAGTCATGCTGGATGCCTGGAAAATTGCATTGATACTTGCGGGTTCACTGGGCGCTGGAATCTTCGCAACCCTGCTCACGGAATCTCAGCCACCCGGCCAGCTTGAATTCTTTTATCGACTCATTCGCACCCCGGTTGCACCGGGCAATGTGCACCAGCATGTGCGAGAATTTGTTCCGTCTGAAGATGAACGGGAATTGCTTCCCTGTCTTTCGATCATGGGCTTCCAGTTCCCAGGTGCCACGCGTGGCGGAGTCATCGGTTTGGTGCTGTCGCTTGTATTGATTGCTGCCATGGTGCTTGGTACAAAAATTCTGTCTCAGCTGATCTGATCGTCCCACAGCCAGACACGGACCAGGCTGCCCGCTGCATGCGGCGACTTCTCGGGTTCAAGCAGCACCATGGAGTTGGCCGCAGCTGTCGAACGCAGATCCGCTGATAACTGCCATGGAACAACGCTGACTGTCAGCTTCGAGCTTCGGAAAGAGGCCACTGCGGGCTGGCAAACCGGGCGATCACCCCGAACGGAATGGTCATGTTCCAGCTCTGCGAAGAGCGGGGCCGCGGGGGAACGTCCCAGCAGCTTTCGGATGGTCGGACGCACAAAGAGTTCGCTGCAGGCAAGACTGCTGACAGGGTTGCCCGGGAGGCCAAAAACAAGTGTGCAGCGGGATTCAGACGGAGACTCAGAAATGCCAGCCCAAAGCGGTTTACCAGGTTTGAGTCGAACGCCGTGGAAAAGTTGCCGGACCCTGGCACGCTGCAGCGCTGCCGGAACAAGATCGAGGAGCCCCACGGAAACGCCACCTGTGAGCAGCAGCAGATCAGACTGCAGACCAATCCGGATGGCAGCATCGAGCTCGGTCGGGGAGTCTTTTGCGGTTTGGATGCTGACTACGTCGGCTCCCATGCTCTGCAGAAGCGTGGCCAGCATAGGCTGACTGGAGTTTCGCAGCTTTCCCGGAGGAGGCGATTGCTGGAACGGTACGAGCTCGTTGCCTGTCGAGATGATCGATGCTGTGGGGCGGGCGGTTACCGAAACGTTGGAAATGCCGAATTCTGCGAGAGCTGCGACATGACGGGGCTGCAGCAGTGTGCCGGCTGAGAGCAGCGGATCACCGGGTTTTCCAAGGTCTCCGGCAGTGAGCACGGAGGCGCGAGGGCGACAGGCTGAGCGTGGGATGAGGACGGCACCCGGCAGATTGGCGTCGGGGACGACCAGTTCCTGCGGGACGACGCAATCGCAACCGGCTGGGAGCATAGCGCCAGTCATGATCCTGACTGCTTGCCCGGAGGCCACCGGGTGCATGGCAAGTTCACCGGCGGTGACCGTTTCTGTGACGAGGCAGGAAATGGTTTCGGTGGATGAAAATGCGGCAGCGATGCGACTATCGAGAGCATAGCCATCCATGAGTGAACGGGTGAAGGCGGGGTACAGCTCCTGGACGGTCACGTCTGCCGCCAGCACTCGCTGAAGGGCGTTCAGCAGCGGGACAGTCTCAGGGCGGGGCGGCCGGGTGAGCGACAGGATGAGGTCTGCAGCTGCGGCAATGGAAAGCATGGAATCCCTTCAGAGCAGGACAGTTTGGGAAATTGCAGCTGGATGCAGGCGTTTAGGGTGGAAATTGAATTGACACTATATAATATCGTCGTGGGATCCTGCGTGCAAACACATTGGCTGGTATTGTTTTCCTGGGCGGGCGTACCGCCTCATGCAAGCCCGGCCGGACTTCACTCTTTCAGGTGCCTCAGGCCTGTGACATTTTCTTCCGTCGGCTCCGGTTTCCGGGCTGTTGTTTTTGATCTTGATGGAACGCTGCTGAACACCGAAGACATCTTCGAGCAGGCAGGCTGTCAGCTGATGGCAAGGCGTGGCCTGCAGATGACGTCAGAGATTCGCCACGCGATGCTCGGCCGACGTCCCGTCGAAGCCTTCACTGCTCTGAAATCGCTCACGGGGCTGACTGATTCCATTGAAGACATGATGCACGAGACCAAATCGCTTTTTCGGGAACTTGCCGAAACGTCCGTTGCTGTTCTTCCCGGCGTCACTGAACTGCTCACCCTTGCCGAAGACTGCGGCTTGCCCCGGGCGGTGGCCACGTCATCTCCAAGGCCATGGATGACCTGGCTGCTCACCAAAGTCAATCTGCTCGATCGTTTTCACTTCACGCTCACGGCCGAGGACGTCACTTTCGGCAAACCGCACCCTGAGATCTACCTTGCTGCAGCGGCTCGACTTGGGGTTTCCCCTGCGGAAATGCTTGTTTTCGAAGACAGCGAAACCGGGACTCGATCCGCTGCTGCGGCCGGCGCCTTTGTGGTATCCGTACCCAATCGGCACACTTCCGGCGGCGACTTCAGCGTCAGCAGTCTCCGGGTCAGCAGTCTGCTTGACCCACTTCTTTCCTCTCTCATCCTTGGGGGGCACCGTTCACCGGCTTCGCTGCCCTGTTCAGACAGTTCGGGTGCCGCATGAACCGAAGAACCGGTGGTCCAGTTTTCGCATGGCTAAGGCTGCTGCGACTTCCCACGGTCTTTACCGCGCTTTCAAATGTGCTCTGTGGCTACTTCATTGCTCACAGCCCACAACTGACAGAGCTGCCCCACCATTCCGGGCTGTGGCTGCTTTTGGCGGCCAGTTCCGGACTTTACCTTGGCGGAATGGTGCTCAACGACTTCTTCGACGCTCTGCTTGATGCAAAAGAGCGCCCGGAGCGCCCCATTCCATCCGGTCGGATTTCACGCAAAGCCGCCGGAATATCTGGATTCTGCCTGCTTGTGGGTGGCATCGTGGCCGCAGCGGTTGTCAGCCTGCAAAGTCTCTGCACGGCCCTGATGATTGCTGCCTGTGTTCTCAGCTACAACGCGCGATTCAAGACAACTGTGTCTGGTCCGTGTTTTATGGCTGCCTGCCGACTGCTCAACCTGCTGCTCGGCGCCAGCACACTTGCTGTCTCTGCCCCCAACGCCGCTCCGGTTTTCACCGCGGCCAGTGGGCTGTTTGTCTATATTCTTGGTGTGACGTGGTTTTCTCGCAGCGAAGCAGGTTCAGTAAATCGCCGGGGACTGGCTGCTGGGCTCGCCCTCGTGCTGCTGGGATTGCTGGTGGATGGTTATCTCGTGTACCGTTACGCCGCCGGTTTGGCGATGCTTCGCGGCAGCGGTATGGGACTGCTTTTGCTGGGCTTGAATTTGTCCATGCGGGCTGCGGCGGCCATCAGTACCGAACGCCCACAGCTCATCCAGCAGACCGTAGGATTAATGCTGCTAAGCCTCATCTTCCGCGACGCAATGCTCGTGTTCGCTGTCACCGGGAATGCTCAACTGGCACTCACGGTGATTGGTCTGCTGATTCCCGCATCGCTCCTCAGACGCGTCATACCGCTCAGCTGATGCATGACTGCCGCGAAAGCAGGGCAACTTCAGTTTTCGCGACTGGTCAGCTGCAGCCTGATGCGGTGCAATTCCTGCAGTGCCTGCAGTGGAGTCAGATGATCAAGCTGGAGGTTTCTAAGTTCGTCCAGCAGGGGGTCTTCGGCAGACTCGAACAAGGACTTCTGGCGACGTCGCTGCACAGGCGTTTCGCGTTCCGGCACGCGCGGACGACCTTCAGCATTGAGGTGTTCATTTTCCAGCGAGGCAAGGATCGCGGTCGCTCGTTCCGTCACCCGTTTGGGGACTCCGGCGATTTTTGCCACATGAATTCCGTAACTGCGTCCGGCCGCACCTGCGATGATGCGATGAAGGAACACAACATCGTCGTTGCTTTCGCGCACTGCGACGTTCCAGTTGGAAGCATTTTTGAGCGTGGTGGCGAGATCGGTGAGTTCATGGTAGTGGGTCGCGAACATGGTGCGGCAGCCGGTTTCATCATGCAGGAATTCGGTGATGGCCCATGCGAGCGAAATTCCGTCATAGGTGCTGGTGCCGCGACCGATTTCGTCGAGGATGACGAGGCTTCGGGAAGTGGCTGCGTTGAGAATTCTGGCGGTCTCCGTCATTTCCACCATGAAAGTACTCTGGCCCCGCGCCAATTCATCACTGGCTCCAACTCGCGCAAAGACGCGATCCGCCAAACCTATGCGTGCAGATTTTGCCGGGACGAAGGAACCGATCTGAGCCATAATCGTGATCAGGGCTGCCTGCCGAATGTAAGTGCTCTTGCCCGCCATATTCGGGCCGGTGATGATCTGAATCCGACCGGAACCAGGATTCCCATCTGCGTCTGGCTGAACGCCCAGCCGAACATCGTTGGGAACGAACTGTCCGGCTGGCAGGAGGCGATCAAGCACAGGATGGCGACCGTCACGGATATCGAGTACGGGGGCGTCTTCAAGAGTTGGTCGGCAGTAGCGACCATTAGCGGCGACGGCTGCGAGGCTGGCAAGGACATCGATTTCGGCGAGTGCTTCGGCGGTTCGCAGGAGTTGCGGAACGGCGAGCGCGACCTGGTCACGGAGGGCATTGAAGAGGTCCAGTTCCAGCGCGTGGGCGCGATCTTCGGCACGCAACACTTTGTCTTCGTATTCCTTGAGTTCTGGTGTGATGAATCGTTCCTGGTTTTTCAACGTCTGTTTGCGAATGTAGTCTGCAGGCACCTTGTCACTGTTTGCGGCTGTGACCTCAAGGTAGTACCCAAAGACTTTATTGAAGCCGATTTTGAGACTGCCGATGCCCGTGCGTTCAATTTCCCGCGCCTGGTACGTTGCCATCCATTGGCGACCACCACGCATCAGGTCACGGAATTCGTCCAGTTCCGAGCTGAAGCCGGGGCGAATGATGCCGCCATCAGAAATAGCTGGTGGCGGATCATCGACTATCGTACGAGCGATTGCGGAATGCACCTCGGGGCAGAGTTCGATGTGGTTTTCCAGCTGCTGGAGGCGGACAGAGGAACGCTGGGCGAGCGCCGTGCGCATTCTGGGGAGTTGTTCGAGTGTGCGGGCAAGACAGATCAGGTCGCGCGGGCTGCAGCGCCCCGTAGCTACGCGCGATGTCAGCCTTTGCACGTCCCAGGTATGTTTGAGCAGATCACGGAGTTCTTCGCGGAGTGAGGGGTTGTCGAGCAGTTCTGAGACGGCGTCCTGGCGGGTTTTGATGAAGGTCGTGTCGGCAAGTGGAGATGCGATCCATTCGGAGAGGAGTCGTGAGCCCATAGGGGTGCAGGTCTCATCGAGCACTCCGAGAAGCGTGAAATCGCGGCGATTATCGCGAATGGTCTGGGTCAGCTCGAGGCTGCGGCGAGTGGCTTCGTCGATGATCATGTGCCGCTGGCGACGAAAGTATTCAAGACGCAGGATGTGGGGCAGGGCGGAGCGGGAGGTTTCGCGGACGTATTCAAGCAGGGCGCCTGCCGCTGTTACCGCGGGAGTGTCCTCGACATCGAAGCCCTCCAGAGTTTTCGTGCCGAAGTGTTCGTTGAGCAGTCGGCGGCATTCTTCCCGAGCAAAGCACCAGTCGGGGCGAGTGGTGAAAACGATGGGGTGGCCTTCGAAGCGACGTTCGGTGAAAGGGCTTGCCTGAGCAGCTGTTTCGGGGATCAGACATTCAGCAGGGCGAATCCGCGCGAGTTCATCCTGAAGCTGAGAAATGTCGATGTCTGTGAGCTGGAAGCGGCCCGTGGAAAGTTCGAGCCAGGCCAGCCCAAAGCCGGTTTTGGAAGGAGCGATGCTGGCGAGGAAGTTGCTTTGCCGGGGATCCAGCATCTGGTCGTCAGTCAGCGTGCCTGGAGTGACCACGCGAGTGACCTCACGGCGAACCAGACCTTTGGCCTTTTTCGGATCCTCCACCTGGTCGCAGATTGCTGCTCGAAAACCGGCTTGAATGAGCTTCTGCAGGTAGGTGTCGAGCTGGTGCCACGGAAATCCAGCCATCGGAACGGGGTTTTCGGAATTCTTGTCGCGACTGGTAAGCGTGAGTCCGAGCACTCGAGAGGCGTTTTGAGCGTCTTCGAAGAACAGTTCGTAAAAATCACCCATGCGGAACAGCAGCATCGCTCCGGGATGCTGCGCCTTAACGGCGTGATAACGTTCCATCATGGGTGAAAGTTTGGTCATAGCAACGGCTCAGACAGAAACTTCAGAGCGACTTTACGTCGGGAAAGAGCATGCTGACGCTGGTCCGACGATGGATGGAATAGATGGCCTGGGCGAAGAGCGGGGCCACGGAGATGATCTCGAAGTGGTGTCCGAGCGGTTCTGCGGGCGGTTCAATGGTGTCGGTCATGAACATCCGACGAATCTGACTGCGTTCAATCCGGTCCACGGCTCCACGCGAAAGCACGCCGTGCGAAACGGCGGCAAAGATATCACCCGCGCCACGGGCGCGAAGCACTTCTGCCATGCTGACAAGCGATCCTCCCGTGATTGTGAAATCATCGACCATCAGCACATTGCAGCCGCGGACATCTCCGATGACCTCCAGCACCTGTGCGGTTTCGGAGTGATCCTTCCGCTGCTTGTTACCGATCACCACCGGAACTCCCAGCAGATTTGCGTAGGCGGAAGCGGACTTGGCGAAACCGACATCAGGGCTGCAGATCACAAGGTTGGGGATATTCAGCGAGCGGATGTGGTCGCAGATGACCTTACGGGCATACAGATGGTCTACGGGAACGCTGAAAAAACCCTGTATCTGCGGACTGTGGAGATCCATGGTGAGCACTCGATCGGCACCTGCTGCTTCAATCGCATCCGCACAGACTCGCGCCCGAATCGATACTCGAGGTTCGTCCTTCTTGTCACCCTTCGCATAACTGAAGTAGGGAATCACTGCTGTGACCTGCGCCGCACTGGCACGCTTGAGGGCGTCGATCCAGAACAGGAGTTCCATGAAGTTGTCGTTGACGGGGCGGTGCACACCCTGGACGACAAAACAATCGCGGCCGCGGACATTTTCGAGCACGCGGACGAAAACGTTTCCCTCACTGAACACCTGTGCCTGGCAGGGCGTGAGGGCAACCCCGAGGCATTCGGCTATCCGGGCTGCGAAGATGGGATTCCCGGATCCGGCAAGGATGGCAAGGTCACCCATGGGAGCAGACGGGGCGGGATAGGAAGAGGCTGAAGGATCCGGGGGCCGTGTCATGGATTCAATTCGGGCGCGGATTTTGTCCGAGCACCGCCGGAAAACAATCACTGGAGCTGGGAAAATGCGTAGTCTATCGGCAGTGGCAGGCATGGCAACTGTGCAACCCGGATCACCCCGCAGACGTTCCCGGCTGGGAAACAAATTGCCACTGAAGCCTGAAAACACCCTGACATTCCCTGTGATTTCCCAAAGTTCTCTCCGATTCGCTGGCGATTTTTCAATATAACTACACTAAAATACTCCAAAGAGAACTCGCTTGATACACATGTTCCGCAAACCTCCCGCACCCAGCTGGCGGCTCTTCAGGAAGCCCGACTCATGAATCAGACATCCACAGCATCCAGCCTGCTCTCCCGTGTTCAGCGGCGGCTTACAGTGGTAAACGTCGCCCGCACACTGCATCGCAGTCTGCTCGCCACAGTCGGGCTCGGCTGCCTCACAGTGCTCACCGTCAGACTTCTCGGACTGCTCCCCCCCGGGCAGCAATACCCTGAATATTTTCTTATCGGTATCCCTGCCATTGCCGCGGCCGTCACATGGCTCCTCACCCGATACCCTGCAACCACCCACGCCGCTCGCATGGTCGATCAGCACGCCCGCACCGATGACCTGTTCCTCACCTTCGCCACGCTCTCGTCTTCTGCCGGTGACTACCAGCCACTGGTCCAGCAGTCTGCCTCACAGGCTGCTGCCGGGATTCAGCCCGAACTGGTCGTTCCCTTCCGTCCCAATCGACCCTTCGGCCTCCAGGCGCTGCTGTTCACCACGTTCGCCCTCGTACTGTGGCTCGTCCCCACCCTCGATCCACTCGGTCGTGTCGAAGCCGCTACACGCGTTAATCGTGAGAAAGAACGGCTGAAACAGTCCGTCGAAAGTATCCGTCGTCGTGAACAGAATGTCACCAAAAAATTGCAGCAGGCCGAACAGCGATCGCAGGAAATCAATAAGAAAACCGAGGAAATGCTTGCTGCTCTTCGGAAAATGAAACCCGCCGAAAAACGACCCAACTCTGAGGTCCTCAAGGAACAACAACAGTCACTTAATCAACTCTGGAACAGCGTTTCCAGCGACAACCTCCGTGAAATGCTCGCAAAAAGCGGACTCGAAATGCAGTCCGGAGCACAGTCCCGAAAAATGAATGAATGGCTCAAAGACCTCCAGAATGGCAACTCAGAAAATCTGCAGAAAGAACTGCAGAAAGCTCAGGATTCCATGAAGGCGATGCTCAACGCCACCTCCGCCGAAGAACGCAGCAAAGCCGCCTCCGAACTTCGCAAACAACTCCAGGATCTCAAGAAATTCTCGTCCAGAAAAGCCGGTTCTAAAGAGCTTGAACAGTCTCTCGACCAGGCCCTCAAAGCCCTCGAATCACTGGCTCAGAAAAAACAGGCCGGCAGCAAGGACGGTGAATCCTCTGAGGGTGAAGCGTCAGAGAATGAATCCTCCGAAAGCGAAGCCTCCGACGAAGAACTCGCTCAACAGGCCCGGCAGGCCCTCGAAGAGTCCCTTGAACTGGCCAAAAAGGAACTCGAGGACATCGCCCGCTCCGCAGAAGACATTCGCAAAGTCGAAGAAGCCCTGAAAACGCTGCAGCAGGCCGAAAAACTTAACCAGCAGGGGCAACTTGATGGCGAACAGTGCGAAGGCTGCAAAAGTATCTCGGACTACGCTAAACGATTCAAGGAAATGCAGAACGGAGAGCAGGGCGAAGGACAGGGGGGAGTCGGCGGTCAGGGAGGCATGATGTCCGAAGATAACAGTGATCCCGAAGGCTACAAGGACGAACGCACCCGGGGACAGATCACTGCCGGAAAACTGCTCCTTTCCATTCGCACACGCGAATCCGCAACCGAAAAAGACTTCGATCCCGAAGAACTCCGTAAGTACCAGAACTCCGTCTCCGAAATCCGCAGCGGAGTCCAGGCAGCCATCGAATCCGAAGAAATTCCACCCGGCTACGTGGATGGTATCAAAGAGTATTTCAACTCGCTGCAACCCTCTGCCGACTCCCCTGCCGCCCCGGCTCAGCCCAACCCGTGATTCTGAAAGGTATCAGCGACCAAAACCAATTCGCTGCGGCCCCGTTCGAAACTCCTGCAGGCTCGCTGCCCTGCCACCAGCCACAATGATGTGGTCCACAAGTGGTATCCCGATCATCTCTCCCGCCGCCTCCAGACGCTCCGTCACGCTCAAGTCCAGATCGCTTGGAGTTGGGTCTCCGGAGGGATGATTGTGAACTACCAGAATACTGTTGGCGGCATCCCGAATAGCTGGCCTGAAGACTTCCCGCGGATGCACCAGACTGTTTCTCAGTGTTCCCACTGTAATCTGGTGGCAGGAAATCGGATGACTCTTGCTGTCCAGTGTTACCATGTGGAACTCTTCCTGACGGCCGTCGCTGGCAAGTCGGCCGAAACGCTCCAGACAGAATCGTAAGGCGTCGGCCGGAGTTGCAATTCGCGGACGACTGCGAAATGCCCCCTCAGATGCCGACTGAACGCGACGCCCCAGTTCAATTCCCGCCATAATCTGGCAGTATGCGGGTGCACTCACCGCACAACTGATGGCTCGCAGCTCCGCAGGCCCGAAGTCCGGTAATCGCTCCAGATGCTCGCCGATACGCCCCGCAATTTTCTCCGCTGCCTGCAAAGCAGATTCTCCGGGTCGCCCGGATCGGATCAGAATCGCGAGAAGTTCGGAAATCTTCAGGCGAGCCGGACCCATTTCAAGCAGCCGCTCACGTGGACGATCTGACAGCGGGGCTGCTGTCATCTGAGTTCCCGTAATCTGGGACGAAACCCAGCTGCTCACATCGAAGGTTGCGATCTCGCGCTGCCAGCGATAACGCGGTCCACCGCCGTCCGACAGCTCAGCCAGTACCCCCTGCTCGAGCAACTGGTCGAGGATTCGACGGGTGACCAGTGGATGTCGATCGAAGCAGGGTTCCTCAATCTCCGCCAGTGTGAATTCAGACTGGTCAAGCAGTCGCGTGAGGATTCGTTGGTAGAGCGAGTGCTGCTCTGGCTGAGTGGTTCTGGCCGTCACGACGATGGCTCCGATGGATTATGGTGGTACAGCTATGATCTGTGATTAGGGTGTTGTCACATAGTCACCTAAATTATTTGCGGGTGCTGGCAGAAGCGAGATACAAGGGGAAAATCGCAGGATTCCTGAACCGAAACAGCGCGGTTTGAAGCGGTTGTGGCAACCAGATGGGATTTGCGGGTTTGTTGCCAGCCTCCCCTGAGGAGACTGCACGCCAGTCTGTTTGTTGATATGCTGTTGTCAGGCTTCACGATGTCCGCACCAACAACCCATCGGAGTGACGAGCAAATGCAACGATTCGGCCTTCGCGTACTGGCAGGCCTGCTCCTTTGCCCATGCCTGTGCTCAACCAGTCTTCGCGGACAAACTTCGGCACCTGGAGATCAGCAGCCCCGTCGAGTGCTTAAGGTGGCACTGTTTGAGGGCTCCGGTGTCAGTGAGTCAATCAGGCGTGTTGAGGAAGATCTGCAGCGGATTGACGAGTTCATGCTGCAGCGCGTGGGGGTTGAGCAAATCACTTCGGGAAAGTTGAATGGGCAGCACGTGGTGATCTTTTCGGGTGGCTCCGGAGGTGCTCAGGGACGCGGACTCGGAGCAGCTGGCCGTGAAGAGGTGAGAAGATTTGTGGCTGCCGGGGGAGGCTATGTGGGTATTTGTGCAGGTGCCTACCTCGCTTCAGCAGACTATGACTGGTCTTTGAATCTGCTCGACGCCAAAGTGCTCGACCGAAAACACTGGGCTCGCGGATTTGGCAACGTCGATCTGTCGCTGACACCTGAAGCTGCTGAACTGCTGCAGATGCCCGCCAAATCAACCGTCTACTACCACCAGGGACCGCTTCTGGCGCCGGCTGGGCGAACTGACATCCCGGACTTTGTGGAATGGGCGAGATTTGTGACCGAGGTGAGAAAGGAGGGGGTACCCGGCGGAGTGATGCCGGGTACGACTGCAATCGCAGCCGGCAGTTATGGAGCCGGAAGAGTGCTGGCGATCAGCCCACACCCGGAGCGGACGGATGCAATGAATCATGTCCTGCCAGCGGGTGTCAGGTGGGCAGCCGCTGGCCCCGCCACCGCAGCAGGGGCGAAGAAGGGAGTTGATTGAAGTGGACCCACATCCTCAGCCGACAGTCGGAGATGTCTGCTCGCGCCTCGATTTCTTCGCGCCACGAACGTTGGCGGAATCCTGGGACAACACCGGACTCCTGCTGGGACGCACCGACGTTCCTGTCCGCAGGCTGCTCACCTGCCTGACGCTGACAGAGCAGGTTGCGTGGGAAGCTGCTGGCTTCTCTGCACAGCTGGTCATTACCCACCATCCTCTGTTTTTCAAAGCCGTCCGCAGCCTGACCGAAGCAACTGCTGAGGGACGAACGGTGCTGACGCTGACAAAACATGGAATTGCCGTCTACTCTCCCCATACTGCGTTCGACAGTGCTGCCGCCGGTATCAACCAGCAGCTCGCTGAGTCACTGGGACTGGTTGATATCGCTTCCCTGCGTCCGCGCGAGCCAGGTGCGTTGATCGGCGCGGGGCGTTTTGGTGTCCTGCCCAAGCCTGCTGGCCGTCCCGAATTTCTCAAACGTGTCGCCTCCGTTACCTCCGCACGGTGGCTCGAATGGTGCGGCTCCGGACCGCAAACAATTCGGCGGGTGGCGATCGGATGCGGTGCTGGTGGGGAATTTTTGGCAGATGCGATTCGCCTCGGATGCGATACTTTTGTGACCGGAGAATCCAGATTTCACGGGGTTCTTGAAGCCCAGGCGGCCGGAATAAATCTGATTTTGACCGGACACTACTCCAGCGAACGCCCGGCAGTGGAGCAACTCGCGATTCGGATTGCGGAGTGGTTTCCGATGGTGATTTGCAGGGCAGCAGTGTCGGAGCAGAACCCGCTGCATCTGTTTCAATTGGAGGACGCTGATGTCTCAGAGCGATGATGCAAACAGGGAATTGAGTGGCAACGGCGGGGACGATCGCTGGAGGCTTCCGGAATCGGCCAATCAGGCAATCAGCCGGGGCCTCGCCCTCCGCTGCCCAATGTGTGCGGACGGTCGACTGTTTATCAACTGGATCCGGATGCGGGACCGTTGCCCGACCTGCGGCTTCCGATTCGACCGAGGTCCGGGATACTTTTTAGGGTCAACCTACATCAATTACGGGATCACCACACTCACAACGACGGCTACCTATATCTGGCTGCGTTTCGGGTTTGGGGTTCCAAAGGCGGTGCTGGTGCCGGGATTGGTTGGCTTTTGTGTGATTTTTCCTTTAGTTTTCTTTCGCTACGCACGATCATTGTGGCTGTCTTTCGACTGCTGGCTGGACCGCCAGGGGGCGATGGACGGTCGGGACGAGAGTTACTGAATGGGTGCCGGATTCTTTTTCGAAGAAATCGAGCCCACGGCATTGACTCGAAACTTTCGGCGGATATACTTCGCCCTCCCGCAAGCGACCGCGGAACGGGAAACACAAGATCAGGTGTCAGAAATAAAAAACTGATACAAGATGTTGTGGTTCGGTTGAAAAAGAAGTCGATAACTGTTAGACTTCGCAAGCCGGATCGCAATGGACCGGTCGTTTACGGTGATCTTTGACAACATGATTGAGTAAGTGAGCCTGAGAGATTTAGGCCGACGAAAGTTGGATCGCCATCCTTTGACCGG
>JBJTOP010000367.1:0-5266 GCA_046074645.1 Planctomycetaceae bacterium
AGCGAAAATCCCAGAGAATTTATTGGCATGCGTATCACCCGGTACGACACCGGGGACAGTCCCCGCAGGCATGGCGGCAGGCGTGAAAGAGCGGTCGCTGGCCGTGCGTCAAAATCGCCACAAGCCAGAGAATCGCCAGAATCCGCAGTAACGGCCCGTTGCCGGGGACAGTCCCCGCAGACGCCGACGCCGGGGACCTGGGTGCGTCGATCGCCGGTCAACGGGGCCGATCACTGCGTCGAGGTGCAGCGTTGAGGTGCATGGCACTGTAAGCCAAAATCCCGCCTCAAGGTGCATGGCACCTGAAGCAGCGCGTTGCGGCCAGTGGAGATGGCGTGACGGACTGGAAGTCCGTCTTATGATTGCACCGAGGACACGGCTCAGCGGGAGCTGAGCCATGGGATGATGAAACGGTGGAAACACGAGAGTTCATGGGCGTTGTTGGCTTGAGCGAGGGAGCGTTAGGTTTTGAGGTTTGCAGCCGGGAAAAGGCTGGGTGTTCGTTTCGCGGAGCGAAACGCGAATATGGGCAGATGGAACCACCAAATGCTGTTCGCCAATCGTGTCGGAAAACTTCATCTTTCCGGCCAGTGGAGATGGCGTGAGGGGCTGGAAGTCCGTCTTACGAATGCGCCGAGGACGCGGCTCAGCGGGAGCTGAGCCGTGGGATAGTGAAACGGTGGAAGCACCAATTCATGGGCGCTTAACACCGTTTCGGCATCCCGTCTTCGCGATCACTGCCGAAATTCCCTGAGTAATCCCCAGCCGCGTCACCTGATTTTCTGGCGTTCCGTGGCCACCTTGTGTTATGCTGCGTTCCCGCCGGGGTTTCCCCGGTCCCGCCTTCCCGATCAATCTGGGGTCCGCCGATGAAGACCTTGCTTCGCTGCGGCGTCATGCCGCTGCTGCTGCAACTCCCTCTGCTCCTGCTTCCAGGCTCCCTCAGCCTGCTTGCCGACGACCCCGCCTCTGAACTTACGTTTGACCGTGACATTCTGCCGTTATTCAAAGACAAGTGCATTCGCTGTCATGCGGGTGTCGAACCGAAGGCCGGGCTCAATCTCACCAGCCCTGCATCGCTCCTGACCGGTGGAAAATCCGGCGCGGCACTGCGGATCGGTGCTGCGGAATTCAGTCGGCTCTACGAAAAAGTCAGCTCCGGCGAAATGCCGCCGGTCGGTCAGCCACTGACTGCGGAAGAAAAGGGTCGTCTGCGGAAATGGATCAATGACGGCGCCAAAGGCATCAATCCGGAATCACTGACCACCGACGCTGAACAATTCTCCGGCATCGAACACTGGGCCTTCCGTCCGCCGGTGCGTCCCGAAGTGCCGCAGGTTCGCCAGCAGGCGCTTGTACGCAACCCCATCGATGCGTTCCTCCTGCAGTCTCTGGAAACTCAAAACCTGACACTTGCCCCTGAAGCAGACAGACTCACACTGCTGCGACGGGCGTACTTTGATCTGACCGGTCTGCCTCCATCACCCTCGGACATTCGCGAATTCCTCGCCGACCAGCGTCCCGAAGCCTGCGAACTGCTCATCGACAAGCTCCTTGCCAGTCCCCACTACGGCGAACGCTGGGCCAGACACTGGCTGGATGTCGTGGGCTACGCCGAGTCCGCCGGGATTCTCAATGAAGACAGACAGATCCCCAACGCATGGCGATTTCGGGATTATGTGATCCGCGCCTTCAACAGTGATAAGCCGTGGGACCGCTTTCTCCAGGAACAGATTGCCGGTGACGAACTCACCGATTACTGGAAACAGTACGAAACGCAGCCACAGCTTTCCGACGACGTGGTGGAAGGCATCATCGCGACTGGCTACCTGCGGATGGCCGCGGATTCCAGCCGCCCCGACTTCAAAACCATCAAGAACGCGGCCGGACAATACTTCTATCCCACACTGTTCGACACTCTGCAGATCGTCTGTTCATCCACCATGGGCCTGACAATGCAGTGTGCTCGCTGCCACAGCCATAAATTTGATCCCATTCCACAAACGGATTACTTCCGCCTTCAGGCTGTCTTCACCTCTGTTTACCGGCCGGACAAATGGATCCCCCAAATGGAGCGACGCCTGCCAATTGCATCCAGGCAGCAGCAGGAACAAGCCGCGCAGACAAACGCCGGGATCGATGCCGGGATTGCCCAGCTCAACCAGCAGGCAGCCGCTCTGAAGACAACTTTCACCACTCGTCTCTACGCTGATCGGCTCGCTGCCCTGCCAGTGGAAATCCGTGACGATGTCCGTGCGGCACTCGATACACCCGCACCCAGCCGCTCCGATATTCAGAAATACCTCGCCGAAAAATTCCAGCGTTCACTGCGACCCGAAGCAAAAGAACTCGACTCCGCACTCGCAGGCATCCCGGACTATAAAAAGGAATCCGACCAGATCTCCGCTCAGATCATTGCCGCCCAGACGCGTCGTATCCAGTTCGATGACGTCCGCGCTGCCTACGACCTGCCGGGCGAACCCACAACTCCACTCTTGCTTCGAGGTGATCCGCTGACTCCAGGGCCGCTCGTCTCCCCCGGCGTCCTCTCAGCACTCGCAGCACCCCAGCCGTTTGACTGGAAGTCGCCCGGACCGGACGCGAAAACCAGCGGTCGTCGGCTGGCATTCGCCCGCTGGCTGACGCAACCCGAACATCCGCTCACAGCCCGAGTGATCGTCAACCGAGTCTGGATGCATCATTTCGGCGCTGGCATCGTGTCCACTCCGGAAGATTTCGGAGTTTCCGGATCTCCGCCCTCGCACCCCCAGCTGCTCGACTGGCTCGCCACAGAATTCGTCCGGAATGGCTGGAGCATTAAACAGCTGCACCGACTGATTCTGACGTCCGCCGCGTGGCGTCAGCATTCGAAAGTCAGCGACCAGCATCAGCAGGCCGGTCTGCAGGCGGACCCTCAGAACAGGCTGCTCTGGAAGCAGAACATCCGGAGACTGGAAGCCGAACCGCTGCGCGATGCCGTGCTCGCCGTCTCGGGAACGCTCGACCCGCAAATGCACGGTCCCTCCCAGGCCGTTCAGCGTCAGGACAGCGGCGAAGTGATCGTTTCCGGTGAAACTCAGCAGCATCGTCGATCCATCTATGTCGCCATCCTGCGACTCAATCCCGAAACCATGCTCGAAATCTTCGATCAGCCAACAATGTCCGTGAACTGTGTGCAGCGGAACACTTCGACTGTATCCACACAGGCCCTGGCGATCCTGAACAGTGACGGCATGAACCGCGCAGCCGTCGCTTTCGCCGATCGGGTGCTGAAGGAACAGCCAGCCGATCCAGTCGGCTGCGCCGTGGAGACCGCCTTCGGCAGGCCCGTCACAGATACCGAACGCCCGCTCCTGCAGAACTTTGCGGACCAGCAGACTGCCGTGTATCTGCAACAGCGTCCGGAACCGGAACGTCAGCAGCCGGAAGTGCTCGCAGCCGCCCACCGAAGTGCTCTGAATGACCTGTGTCACATGCTGCTCAGTGCCAACGAATTCGTGTATGTTGACTAGTGCCAGAATCCAGATTGGACCAGACAAATGAATCCCGGTCTTCCAACTTCCCGACGCGATGTACTTACGCGCTACGGTTCCGGCTTCGGCGGTCTGGCTCTGGGCTCACTGCTGAGCGACGCGGGCCAGGCAGGCGACTTGCATCGCCCGGCTCCGCACTTCCCAGCGACAGCACGGGCGGTCATCCAGCTCTACATGCATGGTGGCCCCAGTCACGTGGACCTGCTCGATCCCAAACCGCTGCTGAATCGCTACGACGGAATGGCTCCGCCCGCCGAAGTCGCTGATGATGAAAGCCGCACAAAATCCCTGATGGGTTCGCCATTCCGCTTCCGTCGCTGCGGCCAGAGTGGTGTTGAGTTTTCCGAGATTCAGCCGCACGTCTCCGAACATGCAGATGACATCGCCGTAGTCCGTTCAATGTTCAGCGAACACCGCAATCATGAACAGGCCATCTGGATGGCCCAGACCGGACTCACAATCGCCGGCCGACCCACTCTCGGAGCCTGGGCCGCGTACGGTCTGGGTACGGAAAATCGCAGCCTGCCCGCATTTGTTGCTCTCCCGGATCCCTCGGGACCTTCGGTGGATGGCGTTCGCAACTGGTCCAGCGGCTGGCTGCCCCCCGTCTATCAGGGCACCGTCTTTCGTGAACAGGGCAGCCCGGTACTGAATCTGCAGTCGCGAGTACCTCGGTCACGTGCAGTCGAACAGGGCCGGGCACAGCTGCTGCAGCGCCTGAACGAACAACACCTTGCAGACCGTCCAGGCAACCTTGAACTGGAAGCACGAATTGCCTCCTTTGAACTTGCCGGCCGGATGCAGCTGGCCGCACTGGATGCACTCGATCTGTCCCAGGAAACCGCAGAAACGCAGCGTGCCTACGGTCTAGAAAATCCAGCCACGAAATCCTACGGCAAACGCTGCCTGATGGCACGGCGACTGGTGGAACGCGGAGTGCGTTTTGTCTCCCTGTTCATGGCCTCACAACCGTGGGATACGCATTCCAGCAACAACGATGGTACGAAAAGCTGCTGCCTGCGTACTGATCAGCCCGTCGGAGCACTTTTGACCGACCTGAAACAACGCGGTCTGCTCGATTCCACTCTGGTCCTCTGGGGAGGCGAATTCGGACGCACGCCCGCCGCAGAAGCTCGCGATGACAAAACAGCCTACGGTCGAGATCACCATCCGTACGGTTTCAGCGTCTGGCTGGCCGGCGGCGGAATCAAAGGAGGCCAGCACTACGGCGCAACGGATGACTTTGGCTACCGCGCTATTGAAAATCGAACCCAGACCGCCGACCTCCACGCCACCATCCTCAAACTGCTGGGACTCAATCACGAAACACTGACATGGCACCATAACGGACGTGATGAACGCCTGACCGATGTTTATCAGGCAAAGGTAATTGACCCGCTGTTGAAGTAAGGCGCAGCACAACGCCGGCAGCCGCCATGCAGCTCAGCGGCTGGGCGGCAGCCCCATGGCCTTGAAGTTCTCTCCATCCGGGCAAAAATCGCCCTCAATCCCCCCTCTCCCCGATCCGGGGAGAGGGGAGATTGAGGGGTCAAAGAACACTGCCAATCCCCTCGTCAACACTTCCACGACACTGTGAATCCAGCATCCTTCTGCACTGTCCGTGCTGCGTGTGGCAGGCGCGTTTCACCCCTCACCCCCGACCCCCCTCCCCGATCCGGGGAGAGGGGAGATTGAGGGGTCAAAGAACACTGCCAATCCCCTCGTCAACACTT
>JBJTOP010000368.1:0-20826 GCA_046074645.1 Planctomycetaceae bacterium
CCACTCGCCATGAGCGGTTCGCAGCAGAGCGGCCAGCTGAGAAACCGCCGTGGCCGAATTCAGCAGTCGCTGTTCGGGCCCGCGGGGCTCTGTTTCGCCGGGGCCTGCTTCTGTCCGTGCATCCTCCGCTGCCTCCAGGAACTTAACCACAGCAGCATACACGGGACTGGCAGACACCGCACCGCCGGCTTCCGTCAGAACAACTGCCGGGGATGCCGGAAATGAAGGCAGTGTGTGCAGACTTTCACGAAGGTCAGCAATTTCACGACCGATGGTTGGTGGAGTTCCTTCCGGAACTCTCAGACCCGTGTAGACACGCCAAACGAGGGCTTCCAGTTCAGCTGCCCGCCTGAGTGACCGCAGATTTTCTGCAAACAGACGCTCGTATTCGTTCTCCACCCAGGCGAGGTATGCGTTGGTACCTACTGTCATGACCAGCCAGATTCCGCAAACGACCAGCACCGGCCAAAGTACCTCGGCCTGGAGAATGGCCGGGCGTCGCCGTCGACTGAAGCTGGAGGATGAGTGGGGCGTATCTGCTGCCATGCCCAAACTCTAAGTGAACCTGCTCTCTCTGCAAACACCGCCACGATGTGAATTTCTGAACACAGCCAGAATGGAAAATTGGTTTCTCAGTGGAAAATTCTTAGGCATTCATGATCCGCAAATTCTGTGTTTTTTGGGGCGTCTTTGAGCATTTGCGTGAGTCCACCGGTCATGGCAGCGACTGACCGGGGTGAAAGCCGTCTGACTGGCAGGCGAAATGGAGGCAGCCCAGGTTGCCCATTTTGCACCGATGTTCCATCCCAGCCTGAACTTCCCTGGAACCCTGAAATTCCCCGGGAAAAGGCTGGACAGCTGCTGTTCCGGCGTCCGAAGTCAGGCGAATTCGTCGTTTCGGACGGGTAGAACCCGGGATTTTTGGGAGTCACGGGAAATTTCATGGCTCAGGCCGCGGGCAACTTTACAAAGCACTCACCCTGCCTTTATACTGCTCGATTCGTCTCCGGGCGAGGTTTGTTCGGGTACCGTTGTGGCCTTTCGCAAGGTCCCTTCACCAGCCAATCCTCCCTGCATTCGTCCACTTCAGACCTTTTTCGTTCTGCTGCTCACCCCCGGGTGCCCGGGCAGAACCCGACACAGCTGTCAGCGTCCAAAGGATCGTCCATGCCAAAGCAGAAAACACACAAGGGAATGAAGCGGCGGTTCCGGGTAACTGCCTCCGGCAAGGCGAAGCATCGCTCCGCCTATCGCGGACACCTGCTCAGCCACAAAAACGCCAAACGCAAACGCGGGCTGCGTCAGGATGGTGTGGTCGATGGTGTCGAAGCTCGCAAAATCGTCGATGCCCTCCGCCCCAGTCTCTGATCCTGCTGCTCGTCGCTCTCTGCTGACCCTTTCCTCATCGATCCTCCTGCCCGTTCTGAAAGTCGGTTCTCATGCGTGCCCGTTACGGAAAAGCTCGTCATCGCGCCAAAAAGCGTTTATTCAAGGAAGCACGCGGTAACTTTGGTGGCCGCAGCAAACTCCTGCGCACCGTCAAGGAAACTCTCGTTCGTGCCCGCGCTTTCGCCACCCGCGACCGCCGCGTTCGCAAACGCGAATTTCGCTCACTCTGGATTACTCGCATTACCGCCGCCGTCCGTCCGCTCGGCCTGTCCTACTCCGCCTTTATGCACGGACTGGCCGTCGCCAACATCCAGCTGAACCGAAAACAACTCAGCGAACTCGCAATCCAAAACCCAGAAGTCTTCAACGAAGTCGTCGAAGCCTCCCGAAAAGCACTCGCTCCAGCCGCCTGACCCGAAACGGTCGTCCGTGGCCTCATCTTTATCAAGTCTTCCAGGCCGGTCACCCCAAACAGGTGACCGGCCTGTTTGCTTTTAACGACCAATCCGGTAAGCACCCGGATCCAAATGCGGCTTCACCCCCGTAATCAGCTCAGAGACAAGTTTCCCCGTGCCCGTGCCCATTGAGATGCCAAGCATGCTGTGCCCGGCAGCAATCCAGACATTGCCAAAACGCGGTGAACGGTCAATAAACGGGATGCCGTCGGCCGTCATCGGCCTCCAGCCATACCACTCCTCTTCCACTGGTTCTGCCGTCGGCTCATGCATGTACTCAGCCGCACCGGACCGCAGATAATTCAACCTCGCACGGTTCAGGCTCGTGTCGTAACCAGAAAACTCCATCGTGCTGCCAACACGGTAACCTTCTTCAAAAGGCGTGATCGCGACGTGACACTCCTCCAGAATCATCGGGTACTTTGGGCATAGTTTTGGACGGGCCATCGTAATTGAGTACCCTTTTCCGGGCTGGATTGGCAGACGAATACCCAGCGCCTCCTGAAGCAGAGGTGTCCACGCGCCCGCAGCCACGACGAAGTGATCGGCCGCAAAGGCTTGTCCGGTCGCCGTCCGCGCTGCTGTGGCGGCCGAACGACCACCACCCTCGAACCCGGTAAACGCGGTCTGCTCAACAATCTTCACACCGACCTGAACCAGGATCCGTCGCAGTTCTTCCATCAGCTTGCTCGGACGCAGGTGCGCGTCGCAGCGGTACAGCCATGCGCCAGCCAGTCCCGGTTTCAGAGCCGGTTCCAGCTCCGTCAGGGCGGAACCGGCAAACGGTTCAGCCCCCATGTCGAAGTTCTTCCGCAGCCATGCATCGGATTCTGCATAAGCATCAAATTCATGCTGGTCGCGAAACACGAACAGCAGCCCGTCCGTCTTCCAGTCCACCAGCATTCGCTGCTCTTCAAAGACCTCGCGGTAAAGTTCAGCGGACGACTGCAGCAGTGGATGGCAGGCCCGGCCGGCTTCCAGCATCGCCTTCGCATTGCAGCGGAGCGCAAAGCGGATCAGCCACGGGGCCAGTGGCAGCAGTTTTGAGGGGTTAATGCGGAGGGCTGTCTGGGTGCTGAGCATTCCCTTGAGTCCCTTCAGCACCTGGCCCGGGCGTGCCAGCGGAATGACGTGGCTGGGACTGACATACCCACAGTTCCCATGCGAACACTGACGCCCAAACCGCGCCTGTTCGACAATGGTCACCTCATGCCCGGCCTGAGCCAGATACCATGCTGTGAAGCCCCCGACTACGCCACCACCAATAATCACAGTACGCTGTTTTGTCGCCATAGCTCTCTTCGATTGTTTTTCCGAACGCGGTGATCCAGTTCTTCAACTCCGAATTGTGCACTGATTTGCTCAACTGTGGAAAGAAAAGCAGACTCACGATATCTCAATTCGGCCGAATTCCCGATCGGAATGGGTCCGAATCGTCCAGCAGCAGAATTGACTCCGCGGTGATCCAGGCAGAACCCGTGATCGTGGGTGAAATCACGGGGCCCTCAGCATCCGGCACGTGGTCATCCAGTGCTTCCCAGTGGCCTGTAAACACACTGCCAACGAGACTTTCCTGACGCCAGATGGCCCCGGCCGCCAGTTTCCCGTCGGCCGCAAGACATGCCAGCTTCGCACTGGTACCTGTTCCACAGGGTGAGCGATCCCAGGCGCCGCCAGGACACATGACAAAATTGCGGCTGTCGGCGTGCCCGCCGGATGGTGGACCGAACAGCTCAATGTGGTCGATCACCCCACCGTTCGCCCCGGTGATTCCAGCGGATTCGAGGGCTGCCCGAATCTGCAGCGCGAAATCGCAAAGCTCACGGCTGCCGCTCACCGAAAGTTCCCGCCCGTGGTTGCTCACCAGATAAAACCAGTTGCCGCCCCAGGCGATGTCGCCGGTCACCGACCCGTGTCCAGGGACATTCACTGTCACCGCTCGACGATAACGCCAGGCTGGTACGTTGCGCAGCGAGACCCGGTGATCATCCAGCAGTTCAGCTGTCACCACTCCCACCGGAGTGTCGATTCGGCAAAGGCCGGGACGAACGCGGCCGAGGTGCCGCAGCGTTACCATCAGCCCGATGGTCCCGTGTCCGCACATGCCCAGATAGCCGGTATTGTTGAAGAAGATCACTCCCACGTCACAACCGGGATTATGTGGTTCGCAAAGCAGCGCACCAACAAGGACATCCGAACCTCGCGGTTCGTTAATGACGGCCGATCTCACGTCATCGAACCGGTCACGGAAGACCGCCAGTTTTTGAGCCATCGTCCCGTGGCCCGTGTTCGGGCCGTTCTCGATGATGACTCGAGTCGGTTCGCCGCCTGTGTGCGAATCAATCACCCGCAATGACTGCATGTAAACTTGCTCCGATCATCCAGTCGCTGTCAAAACTCAGGGGCCCACAAGTGCCAGATTATCGCGATGCACCACTTCGCTGAAGGGGACATGACCAAGTGCTGCGGCGATCTGATCTGAACGGCGACCCTGAATTCGCCGAATTTCGTCCGCCGAATAATTCGCAAGACCTCGCGCGATCTCCGTGCCGTCGTGCGCCTTCATCCCAATCAAGGCACCTGGCTCGAATTCACCCTGCACTTCCCGTATGCCGACCGCCAGCAGCGAACGGCCGGACTGCGTTACCGCTCGTACCGCGCCATCGTCCAGAATCAGCGTTCCCGCAGGAGGAGCACCAAAGCCAATCCATCGCTTCCATGCCGGCACCGATTCACCTCGAGACAGAAAGAGCGTCCCCGTTGTGTTTCCAAGACGGATGTCGTCCAGAACTGTATCGCTGCGGCCGCTCGCCAGAATCACCGTCTCACCCATTCCCGTCGCCGACAGAATTGCTCGCAGTTTGCTTCCCATGCCACCTCGCCCACGACTGCTCTGTTCGTTGGCTACCAGACGAAGCAGCGATTCATCGGGCTTTTCAACCACCGGAATCACGCGACTGCCGGGCTGTGACGGAGGACCGTCGTACAGCCCCTCAATGCCCGAAAGAATCACCAGCAGGGGCTCAGTAAGCAGCGTTGTCAGCATACAGGCCAGCTGGTCATTGTCGCCGACCGCAATCTCCCGAATACTCACCGTGTCGTTCTCGTTAACGATCGGAATCACACGGAAATCGAAGAGTGTTCTCAGGGTGTTTCGCACGTTCAGATAACGCTGACGGTTGCGAAAGTCGTTGCCTGTGAGCAGCAGCTGGGCCGTACGATGGCCCGTTCTTACCAGCGCGTCATCCCATGTTCGCATCAGCGATGGCTGACCTATGGCTGCCGCCGCCTGAAGTTCCGGGAGCGACTCCGGGCGACGATTCAGCCCCAGAATCCCGATTCCCGCACCCACTGCTCCACTCGATACCAGCACCACCCGCCGACCCGTCTCCTGAATCCGATGGATCTGATCCGCCAGACACTGAATTCGCGGCAAATTGAGCCGATCAGATTCCGTGGTGAGCACATTCGTGCCAATCTTGACGATCACCGTCCGGCACGCCTCAAACACTTCCCTGCGAATGGTGTCCTGCATAATTCGCCCAAAACACGCCTGAAATACGCTCGTAACGGGCTCCGGTCGCGGCTGTGAAAAAGATGTTCGGACCGCGGTGCCCAGACCACAGCCGTATTTTTGCCGAACTCGGCTGCAAGGGCTACTCCAGATTGCCGCTGCACCGCATTCTGCAGCCTGCAAACAGGACATCACTTTACCGGCTGCAGTCTGCTTCGGCGAAAGTTGCACCGTTTCCGGCTATTCGAGGTACAAAAACTCGTTGCTGCTGATGAGTGATTGTGCGATGTTGACAAGTACCTGGCGGACGATATCAGGTGCTCGGCCTTTGCCCTCGCTGCTTAAATACCGCACCTGTTCGGCCGCAAAACGCTGGATGGCGTCGCGTTCCGGCGGGGCGAGCAAGCGTCCGCGGGTGAGTTTCCAGGCTTCCGAAGCGGCAGGTCCGAGGAGTTCTATGGGGGTGGCCGGAGCGGTGAGACTTTCTTCGGTTTTCCACGTTCCAAGGGACTTTCCGGCAGAGTCAGTCAGCGCGAGTGCTGCGGTCCAGGCGAAGGAGTCCGATTCCACGGACTCGCGGCAATCGACGATAAGGTCAAGGATCTCACCGACATCAACCGCCGGGATATCGAGGTTGGTGACACTGACGCCTGACGGAACGATCCATTCGCCAAGCACGCCTCGACGGCTGGAGACAATCTGTGCACGCACGCCGTCGCCGTTTTCCGCAGGACGACTCAGTGCGCCAGTGATTGTGAGACGACCGCTGGCGGGCACGTGGTAGCGACGGATGGCAGCGTGAGCAGCATCACCGGGATGTCCGCCCTGTGGGTTGATAAGCACCCAGCCGTGGCCGGGGTCGGGGAGCGACGCACCAGCCTGGAGACTGCTCCCGGTCCAGTGGCCGAGTGGAGTGAAACTCACGGCGACGCTGCCGGCAGCGTCTTTCTGAAGGGATCCCCAGCCGAACTCCCAGACAGACATTCTGGGGAGAGTAAAATCGATGGCAGGATCATCGGGAGTTGCAGCTCGGTTGCGGGCGCGGGCAATGGTGGCGTCGGCAAGCCACTCGGCACCATCGAGGGCAAAGCGGCTGTTCATGAGCAGCAGCGACTGCGGTGCGGAATTGGTCTGGGTGCGAGCGGTACAGTTGATTTCCATGATCGGTGCGTCAAATGCCGTGAGCATGGCGAGCGGCTGGCTGCGGCGGACCTGAATGTAAAGGCTGCGTCGCCCCGAGGAATCGGCTTCAATGATCTGCCCGGCATCGTCGGCCCTGACGGCTGTCGGGGGGCCACCGATGGCGAGGTTCAGTTTTCCGCTGACTGCCAGGATCGAGTCGCGAATAACTTCAGCGTCGAGTCGTCGCAGAGGTTTCCTCCAGTAGTGGTGGTTGACAGGATCAATCGCCTCCATGGTCAGATCAGACGCGGATGACTGACGGTAGACCGTGGAGAGCATCACCAGTCGGTGCATGCGTTTCCATGTCCAGCCACCGTCCATGAATTCGGCAGCAAGCCAGTCAAGCAGCGGCGTGTGTTCAGGCGCAGCACCCAGTCGTCCGAATTCTCCGGGAGTGGCGATGAAGGCGCGACCGAAGTGATGCATCCAGAAGCGATTCATGAGCACGCGTGCAGTGAGCGGATGCCGGCCACTGGTGAGCCAGCGGGCAAAGGCAAGGCGGCGCCCGGTGGTGGGTAACTCCGGGTCATCGACAGGGATTTCCGGTGGAGTGGTGAACAGTGAAGCTGCAGTCAGATCACCGGGCAGCACCGTCTCCTTTGGCTGATTGAATTCACCGCGGTGGAAACGGTGGCTGGCAGGCACGTGTCCCGGTTGTTCAAGCACCGTGCGAAGAAACTGTTCCACAGGTTTTTCAGCGCGGATCGCTGCGATGCGTTCGTCGAATTTTTTGAGTTCATCAGCGGCGGCCTGGTTGTATTGGTAGAGGACACCGGGAGAGATGTTCACCGCAGGATATTTCTTCAGGAGCTCCTGCTGTTCGGGCGCGCGTTTGTCACCGGGAGTTTCATAGGCCGCACGCAGCTGGTCGCGGAGCGGTTGTTCGTATTTGGTTAGCTCCTGCGTCAGTGCGGCAGCAAGAAACTGCTGCTGCTTGCCGTCGCGTTCCTGCTGCAGCATCCCCGCTCGCTGCTCGATTTCCGCTGCTTTGGCACGATCGGCTGCGGTGTAAAGAGAAACCTGAGAAGCAGCCGGCGTTTTCCAGTTCTGCCAGTCAAGAGCCGGGTCGAAAACGGCGCGAAGACGGTAGTAGTCCGTGTGGGAAATCGGGTCGTAGCGATGATCGTGACACTGAGCACAGCCGACGGAAAGTCCCATCAGAGATGTGCTGATGATCCTGATCGTATCAGCGATCGTCTGATTGCGGGCGGTGGGTGAGTCGTCGCCGCTGCCGGTTCCATTGGCGGCCATCGTTAAAAAACCAGTAGCCGTGAGGAGTTCGATTTGTTGCGGTGTCAGGTCCCCGGATCGCGGACCTGCCAGTTCGTCACCAGCCAGCTGTTCCTGCAGAAACCGATCGGCGGGCTTGTCCTGCTGAAACGCCTGAACCACATAATCGCGATAACGCCACGCATTGACTCGCTCGGCATCGGAATTGGTGGCACCCTCGGAGTCGGCGTAACCGGCGGCGTCCAGCCAGTGCCGTCCCCAACGCTCACCATAGTGAGGTGACTCCAGCAGATGATCAAGCGTTCGTTCCCATGCGGATTCAGAAGGATCATCGACAAATGCCTGGATCTGTTCCGGGGTTGGCGGCAGTCCGAGCAGGTCGAGGTAAGCGCGGCGGATCAAAGTGCGACGGTCAGCGTCAGGAGAGAAGTGCAGTCCGAGCGGTTGCATCTGCTGCATCAACAGGGCATCAATCGCGGTACGCACTCTGAGTTCCGGCGGGAACTGCGGAACATCCGGCCGCCGTATCGGCTGGAAGGCCCAGTAGGATCGCTCTTCTTCGGAAATGCCGACACCCGGCGGTATCTGGTCGGGTTCGGGACGCAGGGTCGGGGCTCCGGCCGCGATCCACTGTTCAAGCACCGCTGCATCAGCCGACGGCAGCTTCTTTTCACCAGGGGGCATTTCACCTGAGCGGACACGATGCACAAGCAGACTGGCGGCCGTGTCGCCAGGAACGGCCGCCGGACCGCTTTCGCCGCCTCGAAGCAGAAATCGGCGAAGCCGCAGATCAAGTTTACCCTCAACCGACTCGCCGCCGTGACAGTCGAGACACCATGTTTTCAGAATCGGTCGTATCTGACGCTCAAAGGAAACCACCGCGTCCGGCTGGACAAGTTGCGGAGCATCGTCGGCCGATGCACCGGGAGCGGCGGGACCGGACAGCAGGATTGTGATCACAGACAGCAGGGCGTTGATTCTGGACATGAACATTCCTGTGGCGGGATCCAGACGAGGCGGGCGAGGTTGGCGGGTGTTGAATACAGGCGAGTCCAGCAACTGTGACCACCTGCCCCCTGAAGAATCAAGGCGAAAGCGATCGAATTCCCGGATTGTTCAGCGTGGGAAAAATCGGCAGCGATTGATGTTGACATGGACCGGCAGGGGAACACGGAAACGGAAGCGTGCTGCTGCGAGAAAGTTGTGACTGCTGGAATGGTGAAACGATGGCAACTATACAGCGCTTTTGCAGGGCCGTTCGCCCGCAGGCTGCCGCCATGCGGCTGGCATTGTGAGCGGTTGGGCGGAAGCCCCCGGCTGTGTTTCGCACCGAAGGTGCGCGCGCTGGCAAGTGCGTTTGCAGGACGTTTGCAGGGCCGTTTGCCCGCAGGCTGCCGCCATGCGGCTGAGTTTATGCCGTCATTCAGGTGCATGGCACCTTTGTGACGCCTGGCAACGAAAAGATCCCGGGTGCAAGCCCGGGCTCTTCCGCGTTCCGATTGGTGGTTACCGACGATCTGCGAGGGCTTACAGTGAGTAGCCTTCGCGGTATTCGCGATGGACGAACTTGTTCAGATCAGGATGGCTGGTGCTGACCAGGTTTTTCGCGTCCCAGGCAATTCGCTGGCCTTCTCCGGCGCGGACCGCGAGGTTACCGACAAGGATGGTTTCGGTGAGTCGTCCAGCGTAGCCGAAATTGGCCATCGTTCCCGGCTTGTAGTTGCCGCGGACAGATTCGACGAATTCCCATTTCTGTCGTTCGTCACCGCCACCCTTGAAGGGGATGCGGGGGATGGTGGGTTCGGGCTTTTTGAAGTCGCGGAAGTTTTCTTCCGGCAGGAGCGTGTAAGCGGCGCCGTAGTCGTTCTGCGACAGCAGCATTCCCTTTGAGCCGACGATCAGGCACGCACTGGTGCGGCCTTTGCCCTGCTTCTGGTCTTCCACCTGTTTGCGGAAGCCAGCCGGGAGTTTGGCAATCAGGTCATCATTCGGGAGGTTGCCGCCGTCGTACCAGTAGAACTTGCAGGCTTTGAGTCCGTCGCGTTCGGGGAATTCGAACATCAGCGTGGAGGCCCCTGGGAAGGTTTCACCTTCAACGATTCCGGGGTTCTTCACGGCGGTTACGGCGACAGGATCCCAAAGGTTGAGAGCCATTACGGGGAGGTTGCAGGTGTGGCAGGCCATGTCGCCGAGCGCCCCTGTACCGAAATCGACCCAGCCACGCCAGTTGAAGGAGTGGTAGGCACCGGTTTTGTAGGGACGCATGGGGGCTGGGCCGATCCATGAGTTCCAGTCGAGCGAATCGGGGATGGGATCTTCGCCGGCCGGACGACCGATCCCCTGTGGCCAGACAGGGCGGTTGGTCCAGACGTGCACTTCGCTGACGTCGCCGATCGCTCCGGAACGGAGCACTTCAACGGCTTCGCGAAGTCCGTTTTCGCTGGTGCCCTGATTGCCCATCTGAGTGACCACGCCCATTTCGGCTGCAGTTTCCCGCATGACGCGTGCTTCACGGATGGACCATGTGAGCGGCTTCTGGACGTAGACGTGCTTTTTCATTTTCATGGCACGCACTGCGGCCACGGCGTGAGTGTGGTCAGGGGTGCTGACGCTGACGATGTCGATTTTGTCGCCGAGCTTGTCGAGCATTTCACGGAAGTCGGTGAACTGCGTGGCGTTCTTGAACTGTCGCGCTTTTTTCTCCAGTGTGCGGCGATCGACGTCGCAAATGCCAACAATTTCCACATCCTGATCAGCAATGTGGCTGCTGTCACTGTCACCCTTACCGCCAACACCAATGCAGGCGGCGGTGAGCGATTCGAGTGCGGAGCGGGTCGGGCGGGCAAACGTTTGTGGGGCGACCCAGAAGGCGGTGCCCAGGGCGGCGGAACTGCCGATAAAACCGCGGCGAGTTGTCCTGCGAGTCATGGAGGAACCCTTGTGATGGCGGGAGTTGGAGGAAGGTCGAAAACACAGATTCCACTCGGCAGCATAACAATCGGCCGGCAAACGGCAAGAATACCGCGCTGCTGTCACGGCGAAAAATACCCGGTTCCCTATGCAAATCAATGAAATCCAGCCGCCCTGACTTTCCCAACCCCCGCGCATCCTGTAATGCCGGGACTTACGAGAATGTCGGCCGATTGAAGTTGCGGGCGGTCGTGACTTCCTCGCAACTGCCCAGTATCATCAGTCCCTGCTGTCCCGCCAGCTCGTGACGGTCGCAGGAACAGATCAGCCGACTCACGCGGAACCATCAGGAACCGACTGCGATTGCAACACAAATCCGTGGAGAAATGCAAAAATGTCAGCAGCCATCATTTTCATCCGGATTTTGCTTGCATCGCTTTGCACACTCTGTTCTTCCCCAGACGACTTCGAGCAGCAAGTCGCGCCGCTGCTTCTGAAACGCTGCATCGAATGCCACCAGTCAGCCGACCCCTCCGGCGGACTGGCACTCGATACTCAAATGGCCCTTGGCAGGGGAGGCGAAAGTGGTCCGGCCGTTCAGCCCGGCAACGCCACCAGCAGCCTGCTCATCGAACGCGTCCGCGCCGGCGAAATGCCGCCACCCGCGAATGGAAAGTCCCGCGCTCTCAGCCAGACGGAAGTGCAGATCCTGGAAACCTGGATCAACGCCGGTGCCGCCTTCCCCGAAAATCGCAGGCTCGATCTCTTCGAACGCACGTCCGATCATCGCGGCGGTCGCGACTGGTGGGCCTTTCAGCCCCTGCAGCCACTGCAGCCCCCTGCCAGTGACGGATCCGGTGACAGTCTCCATCCTGTCGATGCGTTTCTGCGCCAGTCGCTCCGCGAACACCACCTCACACCTGCCCCCGAAGCGGCCCCGGAAGTGCTCCTGCGGAGACTGTCGTGGGACCTCACCGGTCTGCCACCGCAGATCGGTCCGGCGGCCGATATCGACCCCCAGACGCTCCGTGATCCCCGCCAGTATGCCGCTGCCGTTGACAAACTCCTCAATTCACCCCACTACGGCGAACGCTGGGCCAGACACTGGCTTGACGTCGTCCGCTATGCTGACACCAGCGGCTACGAACGTGACCAGCCCAAACCGTTCGCATGGAAGTACCGCGACTGGGTCGTCAACGCACTCAACAGTGATCTTCCCTGGTCCGACTTTATCAGACAGCAGCTCGCCGGAGACGAAATCCCGGACCGCACCGAACAGTCCGTTATCGCCACTGGATTTCTGCGACTGGGAACCTGGAATGACGAACCCAATGATCCTGCCGACTACCAGTGGGAACGCCTTGAAGATCTGGTGCACGTGACGTCCACCGCCTTCCTCGGACTCACCGTCAAATGTGCCCGCTGTCATGATCACAAGTTCGATCCAATTCCTCAGACGGATTATTATCGCATTGCCTCGGCCTTCTCCCCCGGTCCGCTCGCTGCCCGTGACAGTAAGCTCCTCGGGGGACCCAGCACATCCGAACTGGGCCTCCCGGATGTGCTCGGCTGGACCGACATCACCACAACCCCGGAACCCCTCAAAGTGCTCAGGAATGGCGACCGGCACCGGCCGCTTCAACCCGTCACACCTGGCGGGCTCAGCTGCATGTCGTCACCCGCTCTGGAATTCATCCCGCAAACAGGTCAGCGCACCACGCGGTTGCGGCTGCAGCTGGCCGATTGGATTGCCGGCTCCGCCAGTCCGCTGGCCGCACGCGTGCTCGTCAATCGCCTCTGGCTGCATCATTTCGGCGAGGGACTGCTGCGCAGTGTGGACAATTTCGGCTTTACCGGAGGCCAGCCCAGCCATCCGCAGCTGCTGGACTGGCTGGCTGGCGAATTTCTTCGCAGCGGGGGCAGTATCAAGCATATGCACCGGCTTATGCTCACATCGGCCGCCTGGAAACAGTCGTCCGTGCACCCACGCGAACAGGACTACTTTCAACAGGATGCCTCCAACCGAATGCTCTGGAAAGCCTTCCGTCGCAGGCTGGACGCGGAATCACTCCGCGACGCTCTGCTCAGCGTTTCCGGAGAACTTGATCTGCGCGCCGGTGGACCGGGTTTTGTCCCCACGGTCAGTCGCGAAGCGATCGAGGGGCTGTCGCGGCGGGATGCCGCATGGAATGCGTCACCCGCAGATGAACAGCGGCGACGCAGCCTCTATCAATACTCCCAGCGAAGCCTGCTGCCCCCGCTGATGACGACTTTCGACGTGTGCGACTCCACGCTCCCCTGTGGTCGCCGGGATGTCTCCATCGTCGCACCTCAGGCTCTCGCGCTGCTGAATAACGAATTCGCCCACGGCCGTGCTGCGGCACTCGCCGCCGCCGTACTCAGGTCGGCCGGCGACAACCCGCAGACTCAGGTACAACAACTCTGGCTCAGAACACTCAACCGACAGCCCACCATTCAGGAAACTCAAATCGCTGCCGCGTTTCTGAATGATCAGGAACAGCGATTCCGGGAACCTGCCGTGGATGCGTCGCCACCCGCCGCCCCCACCCCGGTCCTCCAGCCCGTCATTGAACGCATCGTCCGTCGCAGCAGTCCCGATTCCCCGCCTCTCCCCCCCGACTGCAGGCTGTTTCTGGATGCTGCCGTCGGACTGCAGATTGATGCGGCCGGACAGGTGCTGAAATGGGACGATCAAAGCCGACATGGAAATCATGCGGTTCAGAACGACACGTCTCGCCGTCCCGAATTGCAGGCCGGAGGTGTCAATGATCAGCCAGCCATCTTCTTCAGCGGAGAACGTCGCTTTCTGCAGCTGTCAGGCAATCTGCTGGCACACGACGAATGCACGATCCTTGCCGTGGCCAGCGACAGTGGCCGCCCCGGACATCGGGAACTGCTGTCCAACTGGAGCGGCCAGGATGGCAACTCCGTGTCCTCCCTGTTCCTCGGCATGACAGGCGAACACGAACTTCGGTTCAGCGATGCTCTGTCCGGCGTTGGGCAGATTCAACAGCGGGAACGGCCGTTTCTGATCACCGCGGTGAATGGTCCGGATGGCGCGGCCATGTTCCAGCAGCAGCGGATGGCGGTCCGCAGTGGCCGCCTGCCGCCGCGGCGCCTCGATACGCCGTGGGTCATCGGACAGCAGGGCAACATCGACGGCGAATACTGGAACGGCCAACTGGCCCTCCTCCTCGTCTTTGACCGCGCCCTCAGCGAACCCGAACTGCAGGCACTCTGGAAGACCCTCTGCACCCGATACGCACTGCCAGCTGCTTCCACTCTGCCTGAACCATCGACATCCCCCCGACTCCAGGCTCTGGCCTCGATGGGGCTCGTACTGATGAACTCGAACGAGTTTGCATTCGTGGACTGAGTTGAGCAAACTGCAAAAGTGCCCTGCACAAGCCCGCACGCACCGCAACGAAATCCTCCCCCAACACCGCCACAAACACCCCCGCCGTGCCGCGACCGTCAGGGAGTGGAATCACCACCAGATCGCCTCGCCCGAAATCCCGGAGTACACGGACCCCCGACGACTCAGCGGTTGGGCGGGAGCCCCCGGCTATGTTTCGCACCGAAGGTGCGCGCGCTGGCAAGTGCGTTTGCAGGACGTTGGCAGTGCCGTTTGCCCGCAGGCTGCCGCCATGCGGCTGGCATAGTGAGCGGCTGGGCGGAAGCCCCCGGCTGTGTTTCGCACCAAAGGTGCGCGCGCTGGTGAGGGCGTTGGCGGGACGTTTGCAGGGCTGTTTGCCCGCAGGCTGCCGCCATGCGGCTGGAACATGCGGCTGGAACATGCGCCCGGGCGGGAGCCCCGGCTGATTTCTTTAATGGCCTTGTGGCTTATTGTTTCAACTGACGCACGAATGCGATAATGTCGGCCAGGTCCTGTGAGGTTGCTTCTTTTTCGAGTCCTTCGGGCATCAGGGATTTACCAGTGCTTCGGAGTTCCTCGATTTCGCTGCGGAGAATCGTTTCGGATTTGTTCTGAGCGGCGATGAAGGTCAGGCTGCTGGCTGTTTCCGTGGCCAGTATTCCTGTCAGAATTTTACCGCTGGTGGTAATAGCCGTGTAGTTCAGATAGCGCGCTTCCACGGAGCTGCTGGGGTCCAGAATGGCAGTCAGCAGGCTTTCGGGGGAGCGGTTGGTCAGTGAAGCCAGATTTGGACCGACTTCGGAACCGACACCATTCTGTCGATGGCAGCTGGAACATGTTCTGGTAAACAGTTGTTCGCCGCGGACGGGATCGCCGGTGAGGCTGAGTGCGGCTGAGGCGGCTTGAATGACTTCCTGACGATTGCTGGCTGCACTGACTGCGAAGGCCTTTTCGAGGCGTGATTTCAGCGTTGCATCGCGGGTGGTCAGAAGTCGCTGACGGGCTGCTGCATTCAGTTCACCGGCAGCGACGTTTCCGGCTTCCAGTTGGACCACAAGCGTCGGCAACCACTCGGTGCGGGAAGCGAGTGTATCGAGGATACCATCGCGGACGATGGGCTCGCTGGAGCTCCATGCATTCAGCAGAAGTGTGGGTGTCTCTGGATGTGCCTGGTCAGCGAGCGCAGCGATGGTCGCAGTCTGCAGGCTGGCGGATGTGCGAGCCGACAACAGGGAAGCGAACAGCGGGAGGTGCGTGTCAATTGAACCAGCAACTGTCAGCAGTTTCACCGCGGCTGCTCGAAGCCCATCGTCTGCAGCCGAGTCGGCAGCGAGTGTCACAGCGCGGTTGACGAGACTGTTGACCGCTTCAGCATAAAAGTGCTCTGGGTGTCTGGGTGTGCCGCGTTGTCCCTGCAGCATTCCGGTGATTGCGGCCAGCTGCCAGAGTTCGAGTCGGGCCATGGGATCGCCTGCGGCGAATTCGAAGAGTTCGATCAGCTCCTTTTGGCTGGCAAGAGCTGCGGCCTGCTGTCCCAGTGTGCGGGCAAGCGCAGCTGAGTTTCCTGGTTCATCACCGCGCTGTTGGGCAGTCGTCAGACCAGTTCGAACTGCAACGCTCACATTCTGGCTGTTCAGGGAAGTCAAAGCGGCCGCGCGAATCCATGAATCC
Source organism: Planctomycetaceae bacterium (assembly GCA_046074645.1). Classification (GTDB taxonomy): domain Bacteria; phylum Planctomycetota; class Planctomycetia; order Planctomycetales; family Planctomycetaceae; genus SXXK01. The sequence continues at coordinate 15,749 of JBJTOP010000368.1, forward strand.
TTTGTCTGGCTGAGAATCACACCCAGAATGGCTCCTGACTCCGGTGTGGACCAATTCCCTGCGGCTGTGGCTACTGCCAGTTGAACTTTGGGATGGGGGTCGTGGGTCAGCCGAGCGAGTTCCTGAAGAGGAACCTGTGCATCGGCAGCGAGTCGGACAGCGTGCGTGCGGACCGCGGGATGAGGATCCCTGAAAGCGCCGATCACGATGTCAGCAGACAGCGATTTTAGACCGTGAAGAGTGCAGAGTGCCTGCAGGCGAGCGGCCGGGTGAGATGCTGTGCGGGCCATTTCGCGGAGAACTGGCACTATGGCTGGATCATGCCGAGACAGCAGCTGCTGTTGCGCGGCATCGCGTATCCATCCATTCGTATGGGTCAGATCTGCTGCAAGTTCAGCGGACGTGACGGAAGTTGACCGTCTCTGTGCGAGAAATGCGGGCGGTGGAACATGGGCGCCGCGGGGGACAATGCGGTAAATGCGTCCACGGTCATCTCCATGGCGAAAGAAGGGTCGCAGCTCGTCCTGACCTTCCTTTGGCAGCCAATGCGGATGCTCAATCATGTAACGATACATATCCACGACCCAGAGTGCGCCGTCAGGACCTGTACGGACCATCACGGGACGGCACCACCGATCGCTGGAGGCGAAGAAGTCGTGCGAAGAGTTCGCTTCGGCGGGGTCAGCTTCCAGCCTGAAACTGGTGCCATCGTCGATTAAAAGATTGTGCTGCACCAGGTTGCTGAACGGTTCGCAGGTGAAGGTGTGCTGAGTTGACAGCTGGCCGACAGGCGATGCGGGATCGGCAGGGAACAGCAGTTCATCGAGGTACACGATTCCGGAGCAGGCAGACGTGTAGCGACCGGCCTGGTCAAAACTGTGAAAACGTTTTTCTGGCGGAGCCGCTGGTCGGACGACAGGATTGGAGGATGTCAGGATCTGGCGTGTATCGGCGAGGGCGAAGTGGGGATTGCGACGGATGTCTGCGTCGTCAAGCACATAGTGCCAGAGTGGATAGCTGTTTTGTTCTCCGAACCAGTGTCCCCACGGATCGCGATTACGGCCAAACTGCGATGGTCCGCTCTGGGCTTCAATTTCCCCGGTCTCGGGATGAAATCGAAAGTCGCGACTGCCGATGGCAACCTGCTGCTGTGTGATGTGTGACAGGATGCTGCTGTTGGAGCCATATCCAGGGTGATGGCTGCCGCTGGCACAGTGAACACGATTGTCAAGTCCCCAGCGAAGTCCGTTCACTCGAAGCTGCTGATTGCCCTCCAGAAAACCTGAAAACAACGTTCGTTGGACATCGGCGCGGCCGTCACCGTCAGTGTCTTCTGCATAAAACAGCTCCGGAGCCGCTGTGACGAGAATGCCATTTCCCCACGTCATCACACCGGTAGGAAAGGCAATATCCTGCAAAAAGACAGTGGATGTGTCATACTGTCCATCGCCGTCGGAGTCCCGGAGGCACCGGATGCGGCCACCTGGCTTGCCGTTGTTATCCATGCCGGACGGATAGTCAGCCATCTCGGCAACCCAAAGCTTTCCATCGCTGCTCCAGTCGATGGCGACGGGATCGGCGATCAGCGGTTCAGAGACCACCAGCTGGACTTCGAAACCCTCACGGACATGGATGGTCTTCAGCGCGTCGGCGGCGGAAACGGGCAGGGTGTCCGGCTGAGGTTCGGTCTCATTGATCTGAACACTGTGTGATGCAGCCGCTGCGACGTAGTGGGCGTTTGCTTCAGCGGCTGTGAGGGCTCTGTCGTAGAGGGCTGCTTCGTCGAGCCGACCTTCAAGGCCATACAGCCCATCGCTCCGCCCGCCGAGGAACAACGTCGTATCAGACTCACGAAAAGTAGCGGGAAGCTCACCATCGATTTCAGGCTGTGTTCTGCCATCGAGATAGACAGTCACACGATTACCGGAACGCACGAAAACCACGTGGTGCCAGGTACGTGTGGGCAAAACTGTCGTACCAGCAAGCAACTGATTCTGCTGGTTGCCGTTGAAAACGATCAGCCGTCCATCATGCCCCTGATTCTGAAAATTTCCGCCAATTCCAAGGTGATCACCGGGCACGTTCAGGTCACCTTCCGGACCGCGGGAAAAGAAATAGCCTGTGACGGCGCGATCACTGCCGGGGAAGCCGTTCCAGACCCAGCATTCAAACGACCATGAGTCCGGCAGATGCGGCACATTGGCCACCACGCGACCTCCGGCAAACTGCACGGCTCTGTTGCCGCGCCGCTCCCCGTGAAGTCCGGTTCCGCGTGGACCGGGTAGAAAAAATGCAACGCCAGGCTCGTAGATCGCATGATGCCGGTCCAGCGAATCAGCAGCCAGCCAACCGCTGCGATCGCCCAGCTGGAAGGGCTCAGCGACGATTTCTCCAAGCCGCCACAGGGCGACGGGTTTTGCTTCGAGCAGTGTGCGAGCGTATTCGTGTGGTGCTTCGACAAATGCTTGACGAGGGTGTTCGGAAATCTGTTCCAGCAGCTTCAGGAGAGTCTCGACAATTTGTGGTTCCGCTGTGACTTCAAGAGCCGCTGTACGTGCAGGCCAGGTCGTGTAGCCGCCAAGCACATGTTGTTCAGGTGGAGGAATATAGCCTTCAGCACCATTGGCAAGTTCGATGTTCATGGTCAGTGGCAAGGGGCTTTGCAGTTTCAGTTTGATGCCGGTGATTCCGAAAACCTCATCGGGTATGCCTGTGATGGCCAGGTCGCCGATTCGCAGGGCCTGAAGTTTGAGTTCCACACTGGGGGTCTGGTTGAGATAGATTTGTTCGAACGCGTAAACTTCGGTCCAGCCTTTGGGAAGCCTGTCACCGATCTGTACGGCCAGTTCCCTTGACTTCTTAAGTCGGTCAGCATCCGGCGACCGCCGCTTCAGAGTCAGTACTGACTCTGCCATCGCCAGCGGCACCGACTGTTGCCACTGGATCCGCTTCCATGCAGCGGCAGCCGCTGCTGCAACGGCTGCTGTGTATTCATCGAGATTGGCTTTTGCTGCCGGCTGACTGTAGTCCGGCCACATGCTGTCGCCGCTGGTGCCCTGTGACATCAGCCCCACAAATCCCTGTTGTTCAGATGCGTCGATCCGTGACGCAAACTGATTTGCAAACCGGCCGCAGAAATCTCCGGAAACAAGTGGCGATCCGTAATAGTGCATGGCGTAATTCGCGAGCACCGCGATGGGCTTACCTGAAGTGCTGCGGATACCCAGCAGTGTCAGATCGGTATCTGCAGGCCCGGAGGGGCCGATATGGTTTGGGCTTTGGTGGCCCGGATGCATGTGAGCACGCACGTTGTGCTGACCGAACGGGTCAGTCATCGACATGCGATCAGACCTGAAGATCCACCTGCGACAGTGATTGTGGCGGTCGTCTGTCGTGACGATCCAGCCCGCTTCGGCCGGCTCCAGTCGCTCATTGGCGAGAACAATGCTGTTCACGATTCGTGGCGGCAAAAACGCTGCATACTCCGGGTCTTCGCGACTGCCGAGGCACGGCATGGCCGAGGGCGCGGAGTGGGTGTGAGTGGCCGAAATCAGAATCCGGTCGGTGGGGATGCCGGTCAGCTGAGAAGCCTGCTGTTTGGCATCGTCCAGCAGGTTACGAGGAAGCATCAGGCTGTCGACGACCACAATTGCCAGCTTCACAGAACCACTCTGCAGCACCATTGCGCGGCTCATCAGCCGATCATGGGCGGTGTCGGCACTGCGTTCTTCCACCATACCGTTCACCCGGACCGGAAAGCTGGCCGGCGTAATATCGACCTGCGCAGCACCCGCACGAAGTGGATCCGCCGCGTGGGTTGCGGCACCACATGGGAGCAGCAGGAACAGCACTGCAAGGAGCGGTTTAATCAGCTTTGCTGTCACGGCAGAAAGTCCTGATGTGTTGGCCCTGGGGATGAGACTGTATGCTGTAAAGAATAACGTCTCTGCGGAAACTTGCATCAGGCTGCCCCGATCGATCCGGAAAGAAAAAACGGTGCGCCAGGACCTGGCCCGGCGCACCGCTGCAATTCGTTCAAAAAGCTGCTTTCAATCAGTCCATCAAACCCATCCAGTCACTGAAGACGTCATCCAGGGCCCGATACAGGCTGATTGGATTCATGTAATAAGACGTATCCAGCTGCGCAACAAGTTCGCCATTGGCTCCCGCTTTGCCGTCCCAGCGACGAATCTCGTCAGTGGGCAGAATGAAGTGCCAGGCATTGTTACTGTCACGGAACCATTTCTCCATCTTTCCCCCTGCGTTCGTGGACAGCTTCCCGTCGGACTTGAAGCCGTAGCGCTGGTCCAGATCGATAGCCGACGCATCCGCCAGCAATCGAGGGTTCTGCCAGAAGGCAGGATCCAGCTGGGCGACCACGTTGCCCCTCGCCAATCGACTGCGATCCCAGACTCGGACTTTTCCATCATTCGTGATGAAGTATCACTGGCCATCATTTCCAATCAGCCACTTTTCCTGCAGTCCGCCCCAGTTGTGGTTGGCTGTGGCTGTTCTGAGACTGAGACCCAGTTCCTGATCCAGCTTCACGGCCGCTGCTGCAGGGCGCTGCACATGAATGAATTGCTGCGAGGATGCGACATCGTCGGTGGCGTGGACGCGCACGACAAACGCCTGCTGGAAGGCGGGGTCTGCAGTCATGGTGAGCCGCCCGCCATTCACGGAGACCGTGACCGGAAGGCTCGTCTGAACCACTTCCGTGAGCAATCGCAGGTTCGCGTGTACAGCGGGTGACAAGGTTGCAATCAGGGTTCCGGTGACCTTCACTGAAGGCAGCTTCACTCGGGTGCGATCCCAAATTGCGAAAGGATTCCGGTTGATCCAGGAAGGGAGGAACTGTCGCAAGCGAACTGATACTCTCCGCAGTCGATGGTGATTCACAGTCGCAACGAAACCGCAGGGAGGCGGATCAATGTGGGGAAGCACGATGGAAGGTCCAAATGGAAAGTTTATTCAATCGACGGCCGAGATGCTTGTGCGTTTTACGGCAGAGTTGATGCCGAAACTTGCGGACTGGCAGCGGCGTCTCACTGCAGACCCGAGCCAACTGGCCACGATTG
>JBJTOP010000369.1:0-6685 GCA_046074645.1 Planctomycetaceae bacterium
AGGATACCGGAGGAGCGATAGCCTGCGGTAAGCAGGTCGGGCAAACCGTTCACCTGAAGTTCTGCGCGCGGGACGAGCGCCACAGCTTCCCGCAGCAGATCTTCGCGATCACTTTCATTCCCTGCCATGCTGTACGCTTTCCAGAGCAGCATCTGATTCAGTAGACTTCCGGTGGCCAGTGCCTTTGAGTGTCTCGCTTCCGGCCATGAATTGCAAAGGGATCCCGGATATGTCTCGACTGCTGTGTTGTCTGACCATGCTGGTTCTGGCTGCTTTGCCGGCGGTTGCCGCAGATCCGCCGATGAAGGTGGTTTCGATTGAAGGTGTGACTGAATATCGCCTTTCGAACGGCGCCCGGGTGCTGCTGTTTCCCGACCCCAGTCAGCCGACGATCACTGTGAACATGACTGTGATGGTTGGTTCGCGGCATGAGGGCTACGGTGAAGCGGGCATGGCGCATCTGCTGGAGCATCTGGTATTCAAGGGAACGCCGACGTTTCGCGATATTCCGAAGGCACTGCGAGACCATGGTGCCAGCTTCAACGGCACGACGAATCAGGATCGAACCAACTACTTCGAGACGTTGCCGGCGGATGACCAGAATCTTGAATTTGCCATTCAGATGGAATCTGATCGGCTGGTCAACAGTTTCATCGCCCGCGAGGATCTGTTGTCGGAGTTTTCGGTGGTTCGGAACGAGTTTGAGCGTGGCGAGAACAGTCCGGAGGGTGTGTTGTTTCAGCGAGTGATGGCGGCTGCTTTTGAATGGCACAACTACGGCAAAACGACAATCGGCAACCGTTCTGATATTGAACGAGTTCCCATCGACAATCTGCAGGCCTTCTACCGACGTTACTATCAGCCGGACAATGTGGTGATGATCATCACGGGTCGATTTGAAGAACCGCGGGCTCTGGAGCTGGTCACAAAGTATCTGGGTTCAATTGCCAAACCAGAAAGAAGGCTGGATCCCACCTACACCGAAGAGCCTGCTCAGGACGGCGAGCGTCGGGTGGTGCTGCGACGTGTGGGTGGAGCCGGCGCTGTGATTGCGGCCTATCACATGCCTGCCGCTTCGCACGTGGACTGGGCTCCGCTGTCGATTCTGGGTAGTGTGCTTTCGGAGACGAAGACGGGACGACTGGACAAGGCTCTTGTCGAGACGCGAATTGCAGCAAGTGCTTCGGGCCGATCAGACAATTCGCACGATCCCGGCCTGTTCATCTTCAGTGCCACGCCTGCGGCAGAGAAGCTGGAAGAAGTGCAGTCAGAACTGCTGAAGGTGATCGATGCCCTGGGCGAAGCCACATTTTCTCAGGAAGAGGTGGACCGGGCGAAGTTGCGTGCAAAACGCGGTTCGGAACAGTTATCCACCAGTGCCTCTGCGATGGCATCGGCACTGAGTTCCGCTTCTGCGCTGGGGGACTGGCGACTGTTGTTCCTGCAGCGGGATCGGGTTCAGTCGGTGACCTTAGACGATGTGAATCGAGTGGCCCGCACATATTTTCCGGCATGGAACAGAACTCTGGGGATTTTCATTCCGGCAGACGCGCCGCAGCGGCTTTCGATTCCAACCGTCCCATCGATTGCCGATGTGGTGAAGGATTATCGTGGCGGCGAGGCTGTGGCGGCTGGTGAGGCCTTTGATCCGACCCCTGAGAATCTGGAATCGCGGACGCAGCGTTTCGAAGAAGGTGGTCTGAAGATCGGACTGCTGCCAATGAAGACGCGAGGAGAAACAGTGGCGTTGACGCTGACGCTGCGATACGGCAACGAGGAATCGCTGCAGGGGCAGGCGACAGCGGCAGGAATGCTCCAGTCGATGCTGATGGCAGGCACGAAGCGACTTGATCGTCAGGCATTGCAGCAGGAGATGGATCGGCTGAACGTTCAGATTGGCGGTGGTGGTGGCGGTGGACGTGGCCGGCGTGGTGGTCGAGGAGGTGGTGGCGGTGGAGCCGGTGGTGCCGGGGCGCTCAGCTTTTCGATCGAGGCCCGTCGCAGCTCGCTTGAACAGGGCATTCGGCTGCTGGGCGAAATCCTGCGGGAACCGTCCTTTCCGGCGGAGGAATTCGAGCAGATGAAGGTGCGTTCGCTGGCGGGCCTGGCAGCGATGGATGGTGACCCCGCAATGCTTGCATCGGAAACCATTTCCCGCGCGTTGTCTCAGTACCCGGCGGGTGACGTACGCTACTCCATGACGCTTGCGGAGCGTCGCGAAGAGGTGGAATCGGTGACACTGGATGAGATTCGCAGCCTGTATGAGCAGCAGCTTTCTGCGGGAACGGCGGAATTGGCAATTGTGGGTGATTTCGAGCCGGAGGCTGCCTTGTCAGCTGTTCGTGAAATTCTGAACGGCTGGAAGACAACGGTGAAGGCGAGTCCGGTTGTGCGTGAGGCGAAGCCGGATCAGAAGGGGGCTCGCGAAGCCCTGCTGACACCCGACAAGGCGAATGCCGTGTTTCTTGCAGGACTCAGCTGCGATATGAACGACGATCATCCGGACGCCGCCGCACTGCAGCTGGGAAATTTCATTCTGGGAGGCGGGACGCTTTCTTCCCGACTCGGCAATCGCGTGCGTCAGAAGGAAGGTCTGTCTTACGGCATTGGTTCCTCCATCAGCATTCCAGCACAGGGAACGGACGCACGATTTCTGATCAATGCGATCACGAACCCGGCGAATATCGACCGAGTCGAGACGGCGGTGTTTGAGGAGCTCAGGAAGTTTGTGGAAGAGGGACCGTCAGAGCAGGAGCTTGCCGAGGCGAAGACGGCGTGGCTGGAGGCCCGAAAGCTGGCCTACAGCGGAGACAGCTCAATTGCGGGCCAGCTGGCATCCGGGTTGTATCTGGGTCGGTCATTCAGCCGTGAGGCGGAGGAGCGAGCGCGGATCGAGGCGTTGACAGTGGCGTCAGTGAAGGCCGCCTTTCAGCGACACATTCCGCTGGATCGTCTGGTAGTGATTCGTGCCGGTGATTTTCCCAAATAATGTGACCAGCGTGGAGGAAGGTGACACGATGTCTGTTCCCGCCTGTTTGTGTTCGGGGCTCGGCATGCTCCTGTTCGGTGCCGTGTTGTTTGCCGGGGATCGACCGGCGGGGCGGTCGTTTGCGACGCGGTCGGAGGTGATTGCGCGGCATGGAATGGCGGCGACAAGTCAGCCACTGGCGACGCTGGCTGCGATCGAGATTCTGAAGGCGGGTGGTTCAGCGGTGGACGCGGCGATTGCCGCCAACGCGATGCTTGCGTTAACTGAACCGACGGGCTGTGGAATTGGCGGCGATTTGTTTGCAATCGTATGGGACGGGAAAGAGGGTTGTCTGCATGGGCTGAACGCCAGTGGTCGGTCGCCGGCGGGATTAAGTCGTGACGAGTTTGTCCGGCGAGGTCTGACAAAGATACCTTCGCTGGGCGTCCTGCCGATTTCGGTGCCAGGTTGTGTGGACGGCTGGTTCGAGCTGCACGCGAAGTTCGGGAAGCTGCCTTTTTCGCGGCTGATGGAGCCCGCGGTGCGTTACGCGCGGGAAGGTTTTGCAGTGACTGAAATCATCGCTGCGGGCTGGAAGAGTGGCGAGACGGTCTTTCGGGATCAGCCCGGATTTGCCGATGTGTTCCTGATTGACGGAAAAGCTCCACGAAAGGGTGACCTGTTTCGCAATCCGGCCCTCGCGAACACTCTGGAGCGGATTGCGGAGCGTGGTCGTGACGAATTTTATCGAGGCGAGACGGCAACAGTCATTGCCGGATTTGTGCAGCAGCACGGTGGTTTCCTTTCCTCTGCAGATCTGGCTGCGCACCGCTCTGAATGGATTCAGCCGGTTTCGGTGAACTACCGTGGCTACGACGTCTGGGAGTTGCCGCCGAACGGTCAGGGAATTGCAGCTCTGCAGATGCTGAATCTGCTGGAACCCTGGGACCTGCGTGGTGCGGGTTTTGGAAGCCGTCTGCACGCGCACCTGTTTGTGGAGGCGAAAAAACTGGCGTTTGAAGACCGTGCGAGGTTATATGCTGATCCTGGCTTTGCGCGCGTTCCGGTCGAGCGACTGATCTCGAAGGAGTATGCGGTTGAGCGAAGTCGGCTGATGAATGCCGAACGTGCGGCGTTAAGTCATCCACCGGGGCTGCCGCACGCGGTGGAGGAGGGCGACACGATTTATCTGACGGTAGCGGACAGTGAGCGGAATATGGTGTCGCTGATCCAGAGCAATTATCGGGGATTTGGTTCGGGTGTGTGTCCGACGGGTCTTGGTTTTAGTTTGCAGGACCGTGGCGAGATGTTTGATCTTCAGCCTGGCCGAATGAATTCATACGCACCGGGCAAGCGACCATTTCACACGATTATCCCGGCATTTGTGACGAAGGGTGGCCGGCCATTTCTAAGTTTTGGGGTGATGGGGGGAGCAACGCAGCCGCAGGGGCATGTTCAGATTCTGGTCAACATTATTGATTTCGGGATGAACATCCAGGAGGCCGGCGACGCTCCTCGAATCCTGCATTCGGGTTCATCCGAGCCCACCGGTGAGACGATGACTGACGGAGGCACGGTGGCGCTGGAGAGTGGCTTTCCGGAGATTTTGACTAAGCAGCTGCGGAAATCGGGGCACGTGCTCAGGTCCGCTCGCGGGGAATTCGGAGGCTACCAGGGAATTCAGTACGACGCCGAGCGTGACGTGTATCTGGGAGCCAGTGAGTCGCGGAAGGACGGGATGGCTGCTGGCTACTGAGCGGAGCCACAATGGCATTTATTCGCGGAGCAGTGTGCAGCGTTCTTTGGCGATGAAATTGACAAAGTAGCTGATGGGGCCCCAGGAGAAATTTGAGGACGGGATTTGCACTTCGGCGGTCACTGCGGTGCTGGTTTGGGTCACAATCACCTGTGCTCCGGTCCCGAGGCCAACAAGATTCAGCTGTTGCATACCTGCGGTCTGTCCAACGGTTGGTGAGCTGCCGGGGATCGCAGCCTTCCGCGCGGCCTCATATGCGGCGTAGCCCATGGTGTGACGTGCGTAGTGGAGCGAGGCCATTTCCAGCGATCCGACAAACATCAGCAGGATGACTGGGAACACCATGGCAAATTCCACAGTGACCGCACCGCGACGGGTGTGTTGAGAATGCTGTCTGAACGAAGTTTTCACGTTGTCCTCTTGCCAGTTCGAATCATCCGCTGTTTCTGACTATTCCATCAACACAATGGGAATCTGGTTTGCGATGTCTGCAAACGCTGCCCGGAGTTCTGTGAAGGACTGCTGGGCTGAGTTTGAGGTGACGCCGGTGACATAGTATTTGCCGCCGGTGAGACTGGCGACCTGATCGAGGACGGACTGTCTGGCGAGGAGCATGCTGACGCAGTGCACAGTGATGCCGGCGGCGGCAGCATTAGTTGCGGCGGGAACGGGGCTTGCTCCAGGGTCGTGCGCACCATCGGTCATGAGGATAATCACCTTGCGGGACTGAACACGACTTGTCGAACCGGTGCACACATCCAAGGCATGCTGGAGACCAGAGTTTGTATTGGTGTTACCGGCAAGGGGCAGGCTGCTGCGATTGGCGAGTGAGGTCTGCAGCAGACTGAGATTTGATGCCCATGTAATCCCCGCTCCTGTGGGCATCGAAACATCGACGGAGGATGTACTATACTGGAGAAAGGGATAAAGTTTTTGAGTGGTCTCGCTCGAGAAGGTGACGAGCGCCACGCGGGGCGGATTCACCGCTGTCGAGCACTCCGTAAAGAAAACATCAAGAGCCGCCCTCAGGGTAGCCCAGCGGCTGATGGTGGGATGCGGTGGAGAATGCTGATAGCAAAGCGGAAGACTTGATTTGTAGTGTGAGAGGGGATAGAGCAGAGGATTGCCAGCGGGCCACCTGAATGTGACGATCGCTTCCTGGCTCATAGAGAGAGACCGGTCGAGGCACAGGCAGATTTCCACAGGTTGTTCGCCGGCGGTGGCCTGTGCTCTGGTCTGAAAGTCATCGATACCGGTGACACCACCAAAGAAAAGCGGTGCCGCGCCAAAGGGCGAATCGTGCCGCACACGCGATGTGACTCGGACACTATTGTAAGGCGTGGCCCCCTCGTTGAACGTCCAGCCGCCATTGCTGGCTGCGATCGACTGGCCCAGAACAACATCGGATGATGACAGGACAAACGTCCTGCCACCAACCTCATTCAGACCGGCGATGTTAACTGCTGCCTGGATGGCGAGGTTGGGATCGCGGGTTCGCACAAGAGCTTCGGCACCGGCCCGGGCGGCTGAATCCGCCACCATTCGCGCCTGGCCGCGGATCAGCTGCATGTAGGCAAAATCGATCATGAAGGCTGACATGATCGCGAAGATGAAGAGCATCAACGCGATCATGACCTGAGCGGCGCCACGACGGCGACCGTCGGGTGATCTTGAAAACTCTGACTGCCTTTGCATTCGCTGGTTCACAGTAAGAACCCTTCAACTGGAAAATCTGAGACAGGTGTGATCACATGCGAGCCATGATGAACTTAGCTCTGATCGTCCGGCCTGTGAGAAGTTTGAGCGGCCCCATGGAGAGACTGCCGGCCGGGGCAGTCACTGTGACTTCGATTGGCGTACCTCTGGGAGTGCTTGCGGTCACCGGGGGATTGCAGGAATACGTGTAATTGGTCACGCGCCGGGAAAGCAGAATCTGCTGGACACGCTGGGTGGCGTTCGCG
>JBJTOP010000370.1:0-12704 GCA_046074645.1 Planctomycetaceae bacterium
CTGACGGTCGCGGCTCGATTGATGCTCTGCAGGTGCCGTGCACCTTTTGCTTCATTGTGGCAGAGGTGCCAGGGGTGTTTGTTTGACTCCCTGACGGTCGCGGCTCGATTGGGGGTGGGCAGCGTGCTTGCAGGGGTGCTCTTCGGAGGCTGAGCACTGGCCTTGCAGGCTGTAATCGCAGCGGGGCGGTCGCAGCCGAACGAATCACAGGCGGGAACTTTCCGCCTGTTTTTTTGTGCTCGCAGAAAGTTCGCTGTCCACTTCAGCCAGCTCGCGGTGAAGCAGCATCAGCAGAGTTTGTACGAAGGCCACAACCAGTGGTCCGACAAAGACGCCGGCCGGGCCCAGCCCCTGAACTCCGCCGAGGACGCCGATGAGTGCGGCGAGGGGATGCAGTGACGCCTGCTCGAGCAGCACCCAGGGCCGGATCAGATTGTCGATTGTTGAAACCACGAACGCGCCCCAGCAAAGCAGGAAGATGCCGGCGGCGAATCGGCCTTCACCGAGGATCAGCCAGAGTCCGGCCGGGACCCAGACGAGCGTAGAGCCGACGAAGGGCACCATTCCCATCAGCGCGGTAGCGGCGATCAGCAGAAAGACGGAATCGAGCCCGGCCAGCCAATATCCCAGTCCCGCCAGGAGTGCCTGCACCATCGTGGAAATCAAACTGCCCGCCACCACGGCTCGTACCAGCACTTCAAACTCCCGCAGCAGTTCGTGGACATACTTCTCTTCCAGCGGCGACAGACGCATCAGGCTGCGGATAATCTGCGGGCCTTCTGCGAACCAGAAGAACACAGCAAACACAAACACGACAATTCCCATCACCAGTCGAGTCATCACGGAACCGGTTGCTCCGCCGATAGCGGCCAGCCAGTCTGATGTCATCACGGCAGCCTGTGCGGACCACTGTCGCAGTTCGCTGGGGGAGGGATTGGCGAGTTCTCGCAGAGTGAGCAGCCATGGTCCACCCAGAGCGGCAGCGCGGCAGCGACGAAATGCCGTGTCAGCGCGCTGCAGGGCCTGCTGAGCGGCGAAGGTGCCGGGGGCGGCCTGAGCAGCGACTTCGAGGAGATCGAGGACCGCTGTTGATTCAGCGAGCGGAGCGCGATGTGAACTCTCGCCAAGTTGCTCAGCCAGCGTCCGAAATTCGTTTTGAATCCGCGTCAGCGCCTGTGGGTGGCCTTCGGCCAGAGCACCTCGTGCGGCGTCAGCAGTGAGCAGATCCAGTGACTGCGACAGAAACCGCCACTCCTCCGCAAACGGGTAGTCCAGTCCTGCCTGCACACGGGCTCTGTCGAGCTTCTGACGCAGGTGACCGTCCCGCAGCTGATCCGTGACCAGCAGCGCTTCATGACCGGCCATCGCCAGAGCGATGGCGGCAGGGACGAGCACCGCCAGCAGCACAGCAAGGCTCATCAATCCGGCGGCAATGTAACGACGACCGCGCCAGGACTTCAGCATTCGCGTATTCAGCAGTCGCGAATAAAGAGGTTGCAGCAACAGCACCAGCACCACCGCCAGAAACAGCGGCAGCAGCAGTACAGCGATCACCTGATAAAACAGAAACACGGCCAGCGCGGTGGCACCCAGCAGTGCCCAGAGCGATGTGATGCGCGCCATGATGCCGACTCTCCTGTTGTGAAATTCGTTGACCGCTGCTTAACGAACACTCCAGATCTTCTCAAGCTCCACAATCACCAGGGGAATCAGCGACAACCCCAAAATCACGGACCATTCCCATGTCAGGATCGTTTCAATCGCAAACAATGATCAGAGTCCTGGCAGGAGCATAATGCAGACCTGCAACAGAGCTGAAGCGAGAATCGCCGCCAGCAGCCACGGATTTGGACGAAACCCCAGTCGCACGATCGGTGTGAGCTGGCTGCGAAAACCAAGTGCCAGCAACAGCTGTGAAAAAGCCATGATTCCGAACGCCGTCGCACGTGCGTTCCCCAGCAGCTCCGGGCGACCGCGATGCACCGCCGAAAATCCGAGTGCCGTCACCGCCGCCAGCACACAGCCATGAAACAGAATCCGTCCGTAGTGCTCCCGCCCCAGCAATCGCTCAGAGGATCGCCGCGGAGGCTGCTGCATGAGTCTTTCCTCTGGTGATTCAAGCCCCAGTGCGAGAGCCGGCAGACCATCCGATACGAGATTGATCCAGAGAATCTGAATGGCCACAAGCGGTGCAGGCCAGCCCACGGCTGCCGCCGTCAGCATCAGCAGCATCTCACCCGAATTCCCCGTCAGCAGAAACTGCACGCTCCTGCGAATACTGTCAAAGATCCCTCGCCCCTCTTCCACTGCACTCACGATCGATGTGAAGTTGTCATCCAGCAGAACCATATCGGAGGCTTCCCGTGTGACATCGGTGCCCGTCAACCCCATCGCAACTCAAATGTCCGCAGCACGAATCGCCGGTGCGTCGTTCACTCCGTCACCCGTCATCGCCACCGTCTCACCCACAGACCGCAGCGCAGTCACAATCCTCAGCTTATGCTCCGCTGTCACCCGCGCGAACACTCGAAATGTCCCCGCCAGCTCCCGCAGCTGCACGTCGTCCAGACGATTCAGGTCGCGTCCGGTGAGTACCCGCTGAGCGGGGGCCGTAATTCCGAGTTCGCAGCCGATGGCCTGAGCAGTCTCCGGATGGTCGCCGGTGATCATCACCACGCGAATTCCAGCGGCCTGACATCGCCGCAGCGCGTCCTTCGCTTCCTCCCGCGGCGGATCCATCAGACCCGCCAGCCCCACAAACACCAGCTCTGACTCATCCATGGATACCGACTGCGAAGGTTCGCCGTCCCGGAAGGCCAGTCCCAGCATTCGCAGGGCTCGGCTGGCCAGCTGTCGGCTGGTTTCCAGCACCTGCAGCCGCCGCTCCGTGGTCAAAGCACGTACCACTCCTCCACAGAGCTCAAAGCTGCACCGCTCAAGGATCGCCTCAGGTGCCCCTTTGACATGCAGCCGCACACTTCCGTCGCTCTCCCGCGCCAGAACCGACATCAGACGTCGCTCACTGTCGAAGGGACGCTCAAGAAGTATCCGCGTGCCATCGCGTCTGAGGTCCAGCCCGGCCTTCATTCCCGCGACCAGCAGAGCTCCTTCGGTGGGGTCGCCAACCATTTCCCAGCGAGGCTCCGTGCCATCACGCAGATTGACCGCCGCATTGTTGCAGCGAATCCCCGTCAGCAGCAGCTGCCGCAGATCCGCATCGAGGGCCTGCGGTGCAGCTGCTGATGCATTTGCAGTGTCTTTGCAAGTTTCCGCCGATCCCGAATTCAAATCCCGCCGCAGAAACTCGCCCCGCGGCTCGGTTCCAACCCCCGTCACCGAATACCCGGACTCGGCCGTCACAATGTCCCGCACCGTCATTTCTCCGCGAGTCAGCGTGCCGGTCTTGTCGGTACAGATCACAGTCACCGCGCCCAGCGTTTCCACACTGGGCAGCCGCCGCACAAGTGCTCGACGGGCAGCCATCCGCTGCAACCCGAGAGCAAGTGTCAGCGTTACCACGGCAGGCAGGCCTTCCAGTACTGCCGCCACTGCAAGACTGACCGACAACAGCAGTGTTTCGACAAAGCCGTCACCTCGCAGCAGTCGAGTCAGGAAGATCACCAGCACCAGCGTCAGGCAGATCACCGCCAGCGAATGTCCGAGCCTTGCCAGCTGTCGCTGGAGCGGCGTCTCGTCAGGAACTGCTGTTTGCAGCAGTCCGGCGATCTTCCCGAGTTCCGTGTGCATACCGGTTGCTGTGACCACCGCAGTTCCGCGGCCCGCTGCGGCTACTGTGCCAGTATGGACCATAGGTGTGCGGTCGGCGAGCAGTGTGTCCGGCGGTGTCTCGGTAATTGACTTCTCCACCGCCGCAGACTCGCCCGTCAGCGGCGCCTCCTGCACCTGCAGGAGATACGACGTCAACAGTCGCCCATCTGCAGGAATGTGGTCGCCGGCTTCCAGCAGCATGATGTCGCCTGGCACCAGTTGTGCGGTCGGAAGAGAAACGGTGCGGCCATCCCGCAGCACTCGGGCCGCAGGCACAGCAAGCCGCCGCAACGCAGCCAGAGCCCGCTCTGCTCGCGCTTCCTGCAGAAAGCCAATCACCCCGTTCAGAATCGCAATCGCCAGAATCGCAGCCGTATTTGTCCATTCCCCCATGAGCCCCGCGACCACCGCGGCGGCTGCGAGTATTCCGATGACGAGATCCTGAAACTACCGCAGCAGGCGTTTCCACCACGGGTCCCCGGCAGCCTCCGCCAGCACGTTTTCACCGTGCTCAAGCAGCCTCCGCTGTGCCTCGGGTGTGCTTAACCCTGCCGCAGGATCCACGCCCAGCATGTCTGTTGCAGCAGCAGGAGAAAGACTGTGCCAGGCCGTCATGATGAGCTCCTTTCTGAAGCATTCCCCCGGGAAAGATGCGTGCCCGTGCCACCGCCGGTCTCCGCACAGCAAATTCCGCTCCGGTCTGCAGGCGGTTTTGTCAGCCTTTCGACGACGCGAGTTCTGCGAGGGTCCAGTTTACGCCCTCCGACCAGCATCTGGAAAGCCCCCACGAATCCTTCACAGGTTCTTCTGGCAAATTGTCCGCAGACCACCTAAAATCACAGGACGACTCGGCGGAATTGTCCTCGAGTCCAAGGACTTCCGCAGCGGAGCAAGCCCGTGCGATTTCGTTCCCGCGTCAGCCATCGTCAGCAGAAACTCCTGCAAAGTGGTCGTCGGCTGACATTGATTGTCGCTGCCGCAGGCATCGTGGCGCTCGTCTGGATTGTCGGCCGAGTCCAGGACCCTGGCAGTGACTCGAATCTGGCCAGTCCCGCCACTGCAAACCGGACCGCTGACGTTGTCGGCGGGCTGCAGTCCGACGAAATCCAGGTTGTCCCGCAGCAGTCTGGTCCGGTGGATCCCAGTGCCGTGATCGATCGGGCGGGCGCGGCGGCATTTGAAGCTGGCGCCGACTCGGGCTCCATCAATTCTTCCGAAGATGCTCCTGCCACTTTGACCAGAGATGTCCGCGACGACGTGCTTGGCGTTCTCGCCAGCGAATCTGCTTCGCTCTTTGGCACCTTCAAGCTGGCTCAGAAGGTCTTCCCGGAAAAATTTCGCCAAATGCCGCCTCTCAGCTATCCCGTGGTGATGACAGCACCTGAAGCCTGCCGCGGCAAACCCTTTCTGATTCGCGGAAAACTGCGAAGGCTCACTGCCGCGCCGCTTCCGGCCACCGCCAATTCCTGGGGGATTCGTTCTGCGTGGGACGCGTGGATCTCCACTCCTGATTCCGGCAACCAGCTCGTCCATGTGCTGGCTCTATCCTTCGACGCCAGTCTGCCTGTGACTGAAGCCACTGCCAAAGCGGCACCTGAAGTCGAACTCGGCGGATACTTCTTCAAACGAGAAGGCTACGCCGCTCGCGGAAAAACCGGCACCGGCGAACTTGCACTCACGCCACTCTTCCTGACAGACCGTATTCGCACCATCCCGATCGTCACAGTGGTCTCGCGAGATGAAGATCTGGAGCGCTGGTATACCTGGGGCGCCGGTCTGCTGGGGCTCAGTGTCTTCATGATCTTCGCGGCGTTCAGCTACTCAGACAAGCATTTCCTTGGAACGCGTGCCCATCAGCTGGCCGTCCAGTCCGCTCGACCGGAATTCGAAAACGTAGTCGCGGTCACCGTCCAGGAATCTCTTGCCGCCATGGAAGAAAACGCCCGACAAAACGCGGATCCTTCGCTGCTGCCGCAGTCTCTTCAAGCCCCGAATTCCCGGTGAAGCCAGACTGATTTTTGCGCAAGGCTTCCGTGTTTACCCGAAGATCCCCTTCATCCTCCTCCACAGCCGACCGGTCCAGCTCGGATTCAGCACGGCTTCGGTCCATGTCGTGCGGGAGGCTGAGAAGTTGTTCCAGGCCATTTCGGTGTAGGGTTCAAATGTATTTTTCAGCGAAGCGATCAGTCCCTGAGTCCGCACGTGGTGCAGGCTTGCGGCATAGTGTGCAAACAGGTTGCGGTTGATAATTCGTCCTGCCACGAAGAGTCCGGCAAGAGTTCCCTGAGTGGCCTCGCGAATGGCCTCCACCGTATGCATCGCCAGCGTTCCTGAGACTCCGAGCAGGCTGACATTTTCGCTGACGGCAAGCTCCTTCATTTCCTGCCAGAGTCGGCGGATTTCGGCTTCGGGTATGAGCAGCGTGGGGTCGATTTCGTTGAGTGCTTTGCGGGTCTGTGTAACGGATTCCTTCAGTTCGGCCAGTGACAGTGGGGGCAGGTCAAAGGCCGACGCCGCGCGGCCGCTGGCCTTCTGTACGGCAGCGAACAGATCGTCCACGCGATGAATTGTCGAACTGTCATCAATGAGTCCCTGCCGCTGCAGTTCCACGGCCAGTTCTTCGAGATAGGTGCGAGTTCCGTAGGCGGCGTCGCTGACGATGGCCAGAATCCACAGAGGCGAGATATGCAGCGTCGTGAGTCCTGTGATATCAATGAAATTGGCGATTGCTTTTTTTGCGACAAATCGACCGGTATCGGCAGTTGGTGCAGAGGCATCGGAGGCAGTGGGCAGGTTTGCGTCTGCTGCTGATGTGTTACCTGCGGTGCCGCCGCCACCACCGACTTCGCCAACCGCTGAAAGGAGAAAATTGAGCGAATTGCGGATGGCGACTTCGTAGCTTTTGGAGGACTGAAACGCCTGCGGCACGATAAATTCGGCCAGTTCTTTAGCGGTCCCTGCGGTCAGCCCCACTGCGCTGCGGACGAGCCGTTCCGGCAGTGAAGCACTGTAAAGGATCCCGTGCAGCAAAGCGTGGAGCGTTGTCTGTTGCCCAGCCGCATCACCGCTGGATTTCAATTCCGTCGAGGGATCTGACATCAGAGAATCCTTCGCATGCCGGCGGTCATCACATCGTCCACTTCAGGACTGCAGAAGGCGACACTCACTTCATAGCCCCCCTGTGGCCACGCTTCCTTTGTCGGAACATACCACGGTCCGCCATCGCCGTAAGCCGCGGCCGCCACGAAGCGACCGGGCGCCAGCTCTTGTGCTCGCAGCTGGTATTCAATAAATGACTCGCCAGGCAGATGCAGCAGCGAAACGTCATTGAGCGACAGTGTGCTGAGAATAATTGGCTGCTTCCTTTCCACTCGCTGCATCCAGGCCAGTTCAAATGCCGGTCGATTCCGTCCCACCACCGGGTTCTGCTTGTTTGCGATGGTGGCTGCCAGCCGATCAGCGCTGAGATCGCTGCGGGGAGTTGGCAGGATTTCGGCGGTTTTCCATTCGGCCGTTTCCACCGGCTCGCGTTTGAGATCCGCATCAGCCGCCACGATGCCATCGTAGATTCGTCGTGCTAAGATTGCTCGCATGGGTTTGGTGCCGTCGTTGTACTTGCCGGCAGCGACGTTGCCCGCACACCCGGTGAAATACAGATGAGTTGTGCCCGGCTCCTCTTCCTGACGCTGCCGCCGTGCCATTCCCGGAAAGTCACTGCTGGCCCGACCATCCCCGTAATAGCTCATCGGGTGCGTTGCGTAATAGTGGGCACAGACGACCTTCTTGTCGCCGCTGTAAAAGGCAACCGTTCGCAGCCAGGGATCGATAAGTCCTTCTGGAAGCGCACGCAGGGCGGGGTCAGCACAGGCGCTGCCGCGCATGCTGATGATCCGCCCGTCCGCACCCAGGTTCACTCGCCGGTTGGCGGCCACTTCGGACACTCGCCCACGCCCACGGCCAATGTGCGTGACCGGCACCGCTTGCGAGACCGCGTCGCGAATCGCCACGCGAATTCGATCCAGACAACGCTCAAAGAAATCCGGCAGCATGATGTTCGGCAGATCACCCTGAGCGTCCACGAGACGCTGGGCATCGAGACAGGCAAATGGTGCGTTGTGCTGATGCACACACTGTACGGCAGCGCGGTCAGGAGTTGTTCCGGCGGCCTCGGCCATTGCCGTTCGCCATCGCAGATGCGCGGAATTCAGGATCCCGGTCCAGTCAACAGCACACACCACCATTGGAGCACCGGCGCCCAGAAGCACAAATCCGATGGCTTCCTGAGGATCATCGACGGCTTCGATTGGCTTGATCCAGCCCCCGCAGCAGCCGTGTCCGTTTGGGGCGGTCACGTCAATTCGGAAAGGCGCGATGTGCAGACCGCTGCTGCGAGCCGGGATGGCGGGAATCATGGACAACGCGGCAGATGTCTGCAGAAAACTGCGACGACTGAACTCGGACATGCGAACACCCCTGTCAAGAAAATTCCGCTTTGAAAAACTCTTTTGATGATTATTTATGGAATGTCTGTTTTTTAGTGGCAACGCGCGGACAGCGTGATCTGGATCATACGAGCTTCAGGATTGTTCGATGAACAGTTCCAGCGCCCTCCGGTTGGATTCGAAGGCCATGCGTTTCAGTTCTTTTCGCCCCGGGCGACAGAAGTGCCAGCTGGAAATTTCGCCGTCTCCCGGAGCCAGTTCGTCGAAGCTGTGAACCTCCATCACGAAAAACAGATCCGTCACGGGCAGAATGAAGCCCTGATACACATACTGGTTAGGAAACGATGTGAGATACCGGCAGGCGCGTACGCGGAGTCCGATTTCTTCCCTGACTTCGCGATGCAGCGCCTCCTCGGCTGTTTCTCCGGCATCGATGAATCCGCCTGGCAGTCCGTAAAGTCCCCTGCCGGGGTCCTTCGCCCTGACGAGCAGCAGCACCTGGCCGTCTGCGTCCGTGGTGATGGCACCGACAGCGGACACCGGGCCGAAGAAATGTGTGTACCCGCAGGATTCGCAGCGGAACGGATTTTTCCCCCGCACTGCCGCTTTGAGGCCACATTTCGGACAATACTCCCACGCCCGACGAATGGGCTTTGCTGTCGTTTTTCGAGTCGCTGCGGAAGCTGATCGGCTGATTTTTTTTGCCATGGGAATCGCCGTGACGGGAGCTGTCGAGACGGGGAATTGAAGGAGCATCGTCCCTGCTGACGGGGAATTGTGCAAGCCTGTCGCGCCTGCCGTTTACATTCCCCGCCCCTGAATTCTCTCGAACACTTTGCCAACCTGTGGTTATACTTTCAGAAATCCTGCGAACAGGGCTGCAATCCGGAGTATCCCGCAATGTCCTCGGCAAGCACAGAATCTGACTCTGATCGGCACCCGGTGGATGTGCTTGCAGAGCGTTATGCCGAGCAGTTGCGGGCGGGTGAAGAGCCGTCAATCGAAGACTACTGCCGCCAGCACCCGGAACATGCCGACCTGATCCGTGCCGTTTTTCCATCCGTGGCAGCCACGGAACGGGTGAGTCGTCACCAGGACCAGCAGCGCCAGCGTTCGCAGGCGAGCCCATTTCCGTCAGGGCGACGACCGGACATGATTGGGGACTTTCGAATTCTCCGGGAGGTGGGTCGTGGCGGCATGGGCGTGGTTTATGAAGCGCTGCAGATGTCGTTGAAGCGGCGAGTGGCTCTGAAGGTTGTGAATCAGCTGCTTTCAGATTCTGCGCGTCAGCTGCAGCGATTTCGTCGGGAAGCGGAATCTGCCGCCCGGCTGCATCACAGCAACATCGTTCCGGTGTTTGGTTTTGGTGAGGATCGCGGCGTCTACTTTTACGCGATGCAGCTGATTGAGGGTGCGACCCTCGCAGAAGTCGTGGCGACGATTCGGGAACTGCCGGCGGAAGCGCCAGCCAGCGCATCATCTGCAGGTTCGGCTGACAGCTTTTCTGTGGCAGCCCCGCATTCACTCCGGCTGCAGCGTGCCGCCGAGGCTGCCCGGCAGCTGCTGGGATGTGAACTCAGTGGCCAGGCAGCCGCTGCGGCAAAAACTGCGAACTCCACCATCGTCTGTGATCTTTCGAAACTCCCGGCAGAATCCACGATCGCCGCCGTGATTCCGGCCGACGGATCAAAAACGCGTCTCTCCGGAAGTCTCGGGGCGGGGCCGGAAGGTACGCTGCAGGAACGAGGCACGGCCGGCAGTTCAGCGGGTGTTCGATTACCGGCCATTTACTTTCGCAACGTTGCGAGGCTTGTGGCCGCTGCCGCCAACGCACTCGATTACGCTCACCGCCAGGGCATTCTGCACCGTGATATCAAGCCAGCCAATCTGCTGCTGGATACCAACGGGACCGTCTGCATTGCGGATTTCGGACTGGCACGGGCCATTGAACCGGATGCACTCACGCATACCGGAGAAATCGTTGGCACCTTTCGCTATATGGCTCCTGAACAGCTTCGCGGTCACGCCGATCCCCGCACCGACATTCACGCGCTCGGGCTGACACTCTGTGAAATGCTCACGCTGGAGCCACCGACGGTCTCGCTGCAGCAGGTGGCCGAGGGTCGCCAGCTTCCCGCGCCGCGATCGCTGCACCCTGAGATTCCGCGAGATCTGGAAACAATCGCTCTGAAAGCCTGCGCCCAGGAGGCCGAGCGTCGGTATCAGTCTGCAGGCGAATTCGAAGCGGACTTGCGGCGATTCCTTGAAGATCGTCCGATTGCGGCTCGTCGAGTCACCCCGGTGGAACGGCTTTGGCGCTGGTCGCGTCGCAACCCGCAGCTCGCTGCACTCACTGCCGCCACCGCAACTCTGCTGCTGGCCATCGTGCTGATCCTTGGCAGCAGCTATCGTCGCATCCAGCGCGCACTGACTGCCCGCAACGAACAGTACCAGCGCGCTGAACTCAATCTGCTCGAAAAAACAGCCGCTCTTGAAACCGCCAGTCGTGAACGTCAGCGCGCAGAGAAGAATCTTGATCTGGCGATCGCGGCCTTCGAGGAGGTTTTCTCTAATATCACCGCCCGCGGTCGCTCGGAAACACTTCTCGATGAACTGGGCGCCGACGAACTCGTCACCGCCACCGATGCATCACTCAGTTCCGCTGATGTCACTCTTCTCGAAACACTGCTGCAGTTCTTTGATCGCCTTGCCGCTGAGAATGCCCGGAACCTCGGCAGCAGTGCCGCGGATGCAAGACGACGTGTTGGGGATATTCAGCAACAGCTCGGACGGTTCGACGATGCTCGCCGCTCTTACAAGCTTGCACTCGCCGCCTGCAGAGCCCCGGCGGATCCCCCTGTCGATCTTCCATCTGGCAACAACACAGCCGCACTCGCCGAATTGCAAATCCTGCACCAGCTGCTGCAGCTGGAGATTCAGCGCGGCGATGTTCCCACCGCACTGCAGGCGCTGCAACAGTTTCGGGAATGCCTCGCCGGAAGCACAGTGATCAGCAAATCCCGCGAAGGTCGATACCTCCTCGCCAATGCACTCAATGGCGTGACCACTCTGGGACTTCGTCAGCCACTTGATCCCCGGCTCCGCCCACGCATGACGTCGGGAGGCATCGGCCCCGGGGGGCCCGGGGCTCCGATTGGCCCCAGTGGATTTGGAGGCCCGGGCGGTCCCGGCGGATTTCCGGGAAATTTCAATCCCCAGGGTCTGTCGCCGCTGCCGCCTGCGACCCTCGATGCTCGCATGCGTCGGACGATCGAAGCCAATGCGGAGGCGCGACAAATCCTGCAGTCGCTTTGCGACGAGGAGCCCAATAGCACGGCCTATCGACTGGCACTGGCACGCGCCACCCGCGACCACGCCCGCATCGCTCAGTTCCGCCGCGATTTTCAGGAAGCCGATGCGTCATTCTCGAGGGCGGTACGAATTCTTGAAGCCCTTCAGCAGGAATTCCCCGGAGTCGATCTCTTTCGATTCGAGCTCGCCGATACGCTCGGTTCCCTCAACTCCTTTCGTCCGGTGGACATGCAGCGACTGCAGCAGTCGCTGCAGATCAGTCGTGAGCTGATGGACAAACATCCCACGATCCCTGAATACCGCAGCCTGCACGCAGCCACGCTGTCACGAATTGCTGCCGTACAAAACCTTCAGGGGCAGGTGATTCGGGCCGAAGCCGGACTGCAGGAATCGGTGGAAATACTTCAACAGCTGGTGGAACAGTTTCCGGAAGGTCTGACGTATCAGCTGGCGCTGTTGCGAACCCAGCAACAGCTCGCAGGTCTGCTTGCACGCAACAATCGCACAGCCCAGGCGAAGCAAATTCTGGACGACGCCATCAGGCGGATCGAATCTGCACCTGAAGGAGCGCGCATTCGTCTCTCCACCAATGCACTCCTGATTCGGCTTCGGGAAATGCGGCAAAACCTGAATGCCCCAGCTGATAAGCCCGCTGATGCACCCCAGCAGCCACCCGCCTGAACTGTGCAGCAGTACGGCTCCGGCCAGACGGCAGTCCGCGGGCAAAACTCGCCCCCCTTTGCGGTACGACGGACTTCCAGTCCGTCGACCCCGGCCGGCGGCCAATGTCATCGCCCGGCGGCGAACCTGCCACGAACTTCGGCCACGCACTGCCGGGCTGTTATGGGACGCATGGGACGAATGGGACCCATGAGAAGTGGAAATCCCAGGGTCCACGGCACACGACCGGCCCCCCTTTACGGTACGACGGACTTCCAGTCCGTCGTACCCGACAGAAGTGCAAGAGTGCCATGCATCGCTTACCCGTGCCTCCCGGCCCGGGGGCCGCTGCTCCATCCCTGCATCAGTGCCTTTCGGGGACTGTCCCCGGCGTCATCCCGTGTCATGCAGAACCAGTAAATTCTCTGAGATTTTCGCTCAAGGTGCCATGCACCTCGATGCACCTACGACGGACTTCCAGTCCGTCGACCCCGGCCGGCGGCCGATGTCATCGGCCGCCGG
>JBJTOP010000371.1:0-3988 GCA_046074645.1 Planctomycetaceae bacterium
CCACGGGATGATCTCCAGCTGCGGCTGGGACCCGGTGAGCGACAAAGGGAGTGGTGGGGTTTTTTGATCGGTTTTTGGAAGGCACCATTCCCAGAGGATTGTTTTTTCCGGCATTGTGGCGACTGTGGTGGTAATCAGATCGAAGGGACCCGGTTTGGTTGGTGGAGCAGGTTGTTCTTCCGTAACGACTGCAGGTTCGGGTGTGGGTGTGGGAGTCGGACTGGGGCCGACGGCGTCGGGCGACGGCGGGCTGGGATTCGCGGAGGCCGTCGCCATGGGAGATGATGGTGCCGCTGTGGCGGCTGTTGCGTTTGGTTCAGTGGACGTGGCGGCAGGTGCGGCGGGGGGCGTGGCAGCAGGTGCGGCGGGGGTCGTGGGGATGGCGTCCGCGGTGTCAGCCGCGGACGCGATGAGCGTTTCTTTCGGTATTTCGGTGCCTGTGCCTCTGGACTGTTTGGTGGGTGGATCGGGCGAGTTTCCGAGATTTTCAAACAAGGGCGTGGACGAGTTTGTGGCTGGATCGGTTGCGGACGACTGTTGCGAGCTGCTGCGATCGATCAGTTTCAGGTACCAGGCAAAGTAGCCCACGATGGGTGCGAGCAGAAGGAGTGTGACGGCGGAGGAGATGAGGACGGGGGACCAGCGTTTGCGTGAACGCGGCAGTTCCGGGCTGGGTGGGAAGAGTGGCTGTGCGGCGAGTTCGGGGACGAGCGACCTTGGGGGGCTGGCTGGCAAGCCTGGGGCCGTCAGCGAAGCGAGTGCCGGGGGTGCCTGCGGCAGTGTTCGGCTGGACGCCTGGCGGGCGGCGCTGGCTGGATTTGGCGGAGGTAATTCTGCGAGCGCTGTCTGGATGACTCCGGTCCGGGCCGTGGTAACGAGGGCACCGCCCTGGGCTGGGGGGAGCGGTTGTGTGAGATCGAGCACCTGCGAGCGGGCGTCGTGGCGGAGGGCAATGGCTTCGGGGGTTTCGTCGAGCACAAAGCGGAGCCGGCAATCGACGCCGGCGGGGAGGCGAGTGAAGTAGGTGCTGAAGGTGATTTCCCAGCGACGGGCGGGCGGGAGCAGATCAAGGACTTCGCGGACGAGGTCCAGTGTGGAGGTGCCTGGGGCGAAGATCACGTGGAGCGGTTGCGGCTGTTGAAGAAGCTGTTCGGCGACATAGCCGGCCCAGCCATGGTCACCGGTGCACTGGTTCCACGCAGACAACTGAATCTGTGACGGCGGGGGTGGAAGGGTCAGCGTTCTGGGGGCGAATGTTCGTAGTGTTCCGTCCCAGACGGCAACCATCACGTCGGGGGCCTGGAGCATCCGTGCGGGGCCGGCGGGCCATGAACTCGTCTGTTCGAAGGCCAGATGATGCGCCAGCTTATTGGAGCGGCCGGTGTAATCCTGACCGGCGTTGGCGATCCGTGAGAGCACGTGTGTGGGGCGTCCGCCCAGCCGCAGCGTGACGTGGGAGTAATTAACGGGATTGAGTGCCGCGCGGGGGTCGGTGATCGCGAATGCATGGCGGTATCCGCTGAGCGTTTCGAGGCGTTCAGCGGTGGTCTGGGCCATGCCGATCGTGCTGTTCACCGTGCAGAAGCCCTGACTGCCGGGCTTGAGTCCCTTTGGGGCGGATGTGTAGAGGATTTCTTCAATCATTGGTGGCCCTCAGCAAGCCTGGGATGGTGCGATGAATGGCGTAGAGCAGAGGAATTTCGGACCACTGTGGCTGAATGTTTTCAGGTCGGATTCCAAGCGCCGCTCGGGGCGGATTGCCGATCGGCGGGACGTCCGGGATTTCTTCAGGCGAGGTTCCAAGTGCTGAGACCGGGATCCAGATGATGTCCTCTGAAAACGCCTCAGCCGCCGCCACCAGCTCAGGGGCGTACTTGATCAACATGCCGCGAAGACGAACGGACAGGTCCCGCAGGAACGAGACCTTGAGGCGACTGATGCCCTGGGAACCGGATTCAAAGGCCCAGTCGTTGTTCAGAGGTCGGCTGCCAATGAGCGATGACCAGGCGTCGTATTTGGTGAGCACCACAATCAGGGGGCGCTGGTCCCGCTGGTCCTGACGAAGCCCCAGCTCCGCACGAATTCGCCGGGTGGCTTCGTTGAGAATATGGTCCTGACGGAAACTGATCATCTCGTCACGAATCTGCGGGTCCGCGGAACGGCCTTCACAGGCGCGGCGGATGCCGGGATGCTGAGTCGGGTCGAAGAGAAACAGCAGCGATCGCGAAACCGACAGATGCCGCGTTCCCGGGGAATTGGCAGTCTGCGCTCCAGGCAGAAAGTGTTCGCCAGCGTTGTCGTAAAGACACATCGCTCGACCAAGCGGGCGGCCGCTGAGCGAATAAGGGTGCGATGGGAGCGTTCTCATGCGAAACACAAAAGGACGCGGAAGCAGCATGATGCGGCCCGGCTCGGCTTCAACCTGCTCATACAGGTCCCCGTCCAGCTCGGTCTTCGGGAGCGATACCAGACGGCCACCCCTGCTGGTGTGAAAAAGCGATTCTTCGTATTCGTGGAGCTTGTGATTGGCAACAGGGTCTGAATCCTGAAAGCTGATGGCAAATCGCTGAGAAAGGGTGGTGCGGAGCTTCCAGAGGCTGGAGGCCAGAAAATAGGACTTGCCCGAGCTGGGTGAACCGAGAATGGAAAAGAATGTCACGGGCAGTTCAATCAGGTCCCGGGGAATGATCAGATGACAGCGGGGACAGGCCACCTCAGAACAGAGTTCTCCGGCGGCGTCGATGGCCTGACCAGTCAAATGAAAACGCGTTGGCAGAAACCGCCGCTGACCGTCGGGGACTCGCGGGTCGTCTCTGAGAGATGGATGTGCCGACACCCACTTAATTTCATGCGGCCGCGACCGGTGCCAGCAGTGCGGACAGCTGATTTGGCCCGGCCCTGATGATGGCCGGGTTGCACGCGTGTTCATGAAATAACGACCCGGTGGAGACGGTGACTGGAGTGGTTGAAAGAGTAGCAGATATTCTAGGAAGATCCGGCGGGGGAATCTGCTGAGAACGTCGCACGGGCGGGAAAATTTGGGAAAAGATCGGGGGATCTCGCAACAGCAACCAAACCGCTCCCCCCTGGGATGGTGAAACGGCGCGAGCACGGGCAAATTGGAAGGTTTCAGTTCCATCTGCCGGTTGACATCCCGCGGCTTGATCGAGTCACAAAAACGCAGTGTGGCGTGCGGTCGATGGCAATCGGCCGGTCAGGCTTTGGTGCGCTCCCGATGCAGTTCCGGCCGCGTTGGCACGCACCGTCGCGCGTCGCTGCAGGCGCGTCGCTGCAGGTGCCATGCACCTGCGGGCCGTAACGGGCGTTTTTTCCAGCCCCTGCCCACCTCGTTTCCCCGGTGTCTGCCACTGCGGGGACTGTCCCCGGCAACCGCCCAGTCGTTGCGGTTTCTGGGGACTCTTCGGTTTGTGACGATTCTACCGCCCAGCCAGCGGCCGCTGTTGCACGCCTGCCGCCGTGCCCGCGGGGACTGTCCCCGGTGTCGCACCAAATGATGCGCATACCAATAAAATCTCTGAGATTCTCGTTGCAGGTGCCATGCACCTTGGGGCCGTGACGGGACCTTTTTGCCATCCTTCACCCCACCTGATTTCCCCCGTTGTCTGCGACTGCGGGGACTGTCCCCGGCAACGGCCCACCTGTTGCAGTTTCTGAGGATTCTTCGGTGGTGACTGATCCTCATCCCACCTTTACTGACAGTTGAAACCAACCAAGTATCTTGCTTAGCAAAAACCAATAAGTCTAAGGTGTCAGCGAGTGCTTTCTGCATTAAAGAGATTAGTTTCAGTCTTTGATCTGTCTAAGCAGTCTGGAAAGCACTCAGCCAAGCACGTCCTCATTGCAAGCTGATACCAAGTGTGCATGCTCTGTCCCCAGCCTCAGCTGATGCTTGGTCATTTCCTGCCAGTGTGCCACAGTCTCCACTGTGAGACCCTTGCAGACAGCTTGCTCAAAAGATGCCTGTCTG
>JBJTOP010000372.1:0-7548 GCA_046074645.1 Planctomycetaceae bacterium
CGTGACATAGTTGCAGCTGCTTCCTTGGCAGGCACAGAGCCTGAACTGCCGGGAGGACCTGAAAAAACGTCTGTACACACTGTACAGACAGCGGGAATTCTGTTTGAGGCGACTATGATCCGGCAGGAGAGCGCGAAGGCAGGATCAGCGACGCCGCTGGTTCTGATTTTAGAGGCTCTCCCGTTTGGCCACAACACAACGCACCCGGCATTCCCCGTGGAAATTCTGAAGAGCCCATCATCGACCGCCCCTGCCGCACCCACTGGTGGTGACCGGCCAGCGCCGACAATCGCCGCCGTCCGCCGTGCGATGGCTCGCGTCTCCGCATGGTTCAAAGCTCGCGAATGGGGCGTTTTTCCGTTTCAAAAACAGGCGTGGCAGGCGTGGCTGGACGGGCAGAGCGGACTCATTCATGCCACCACGGGAACGGGCAAAACGCTGGCCGCCTGGATCGGCCCCGTCATCCAGGCACTGGCGGAGTCTGAACGGGATGCCGGGGCGACTGGCCCCGGTCCCCTGCGAATGCTCTGGATCACGCCACTCCGTGCTCTTGCCCTGGACACGCTGCACTCACTTCAGGAACCACTCGCAGAACTTGGCGTGGAGTGGACTGTGGAATGCCGTACGGGAGACACATCGGCCGCCGATCGCCGCCGACAGCAACTGCGACTGCCAACTGTGCTCATCACCACCCCCGAAAGCCTCTCTCTGCTGCTCACACGCAGTGATGCCGAATACCAGTTTCGGGAATTGAGGGGCGTAGTCTGTGACGAGTGGCACGAGCTGCTTGCAAGCAAGCGCGGCGTACAGACCGAACTCGCGCTCGCACGACTGCGGCGATGGCGCCTCGGACTCCGCTCCTGGGGGCTCTCTGCCACACTCGGTAACCTCGAAGAAGCACTCGCTGTCCTGCTCGGAAAGACGTCCTCCCCCGGACTCATCATCGAAGGCCGCTCGAAAAAAAGAATCCTCGTCGACTCACTGATCCCGACTCGCATGGAACGATTCCCCTGGGCCGGGCATCTGGGCCTGAATCAGCTGTCGGAGGTCATCACCAGCGTGGAATCGGCTCGCTCCACCCTGATCTTCACCAACACTCGCTCACAGACGGAAGCCTGGTACCACGCGTTGCTGCAGGCTCGGCCGGACTGGGCCGGGCTCATTGCCCTGCACCACGGATCGCTGGAACCGGAAACTCGGAAATGGGTGGAAGACGGTCTTCGCGAGGGTCGTTTGAAATGCGTCGTCTGCACCAGCAGTCTCGATCTGGGAGTGGACTTCAGTCCCGTGGACCGCGTGCTGCAGGTGGGCTCGCCACGCGGGGTCGCTCGACTGCTCCAGCGAGCCGGTCGCAGCGGACACAGTCCAGGCAGCATCAGTCGGGCCACCTGTGTGCCCACACATGCGCTGGAACTGGTGGAAGCGGTCGCAGCACGCGATGCGATTGCCGCCAGACATCTGGAAGGCCGACCGCCGTTCCGCTCCCCGCTGGATGTACTCTGCCAGCACCTCGTTACAATCGCCGTCGGTGGTGGATTTGAACCCACGCAACTCCTCGAAGAAATTCGCACCACCGCAGCCTATGCAGATCTGACGGAAGCCCAGTTCGAATGGGCGCTCGAATTCGTCACGCGCGGTGGAAAGTCGCTGGCCGCCTACCCCGATTATCATCGACTGCGTCAGGAATCCGGCCGGTATCTGCCAGGGAGCGACCGCATCGCCCGCCAGCATCGCATGTCAGTGGGCACCATCACAGGCGATGCATCGCTCGTCGTACAAATGCTCAACGGAGCAAAGCTCGGAACCATCGAAGAGAATTTCCTGGCTAAAATTCAGCCGGGCGAGACATTCCTGTTTGCCGGTCGGGCAGTGGAACTTGTGCAGATCCGCGAAATGAAGGCATGGGTCCGCAAAGCTCCACATGCGCGGGATGCAAAAATTCCCCGCTGGAACGGTGGGCGCATGCCGCTCTCAACCGAACTGGCCGCCGCTGTCCGTGTGCGTCTCGAACAGGCCTGCGATGGAGTCTTCGAGGGCCCTGAAATGCGAGCCGTCCGGCCGCTGCTGGAACTGCAGGCAGCGTGGTCCGCCATCCCGCGACGTGGCCAGCTGCTGCTCGAACGCATCCGCTCCCGCGAAGGACATCACCTGCTGCTCTACCCCTTCGCCGGTCGCCTCGTGCATGAAGGACTCGCCGCGCTGCTCGCCTGGCGACTTTCAAAGAAAACGCCCGTCACCTTCACCATGTCCGTCAATGACTACGGGTTTGAACTGCTGTCGAATCGGGAGATCACGGAGCCGGAAGCACTGGATCCCGCCCTGTATCAGCTCGAATCCCTCACCGAAGAACTCCAGCAGTGTCTGAACGCGGCCGAGCTGGGGCGGAGGCAGTTTCGCGAAATCGCCCGAATTGCCGGACTCGTCTTTCACGGGTATCCCGGCCAGCAGAGGTCGGCGCGACAACTTCAGGCAAGCAGCGGGTTGCTGTTCGATGTGTTTGCCAACTACGAACCCGATAACCTCCTCCTGCTCCAGGCTCGCGAAGAAGTTCTCGAACGACAGCTGGAACATTCACGCCTGGCCGCCACACTCCGCGAGATGCGTTCCAGCCAGTGGCTGGTCACCCGCCCGCAAAGACTCACCCCACTCGCTTTCCCGCTGATCGTCGCGCGCCTGCGGGAACGTCTCAGCAGCGAACAGCTGGCGGATCGCGTGGCGAGAATGACGGTGCAGCTGGAAAAAGCCGCCGGAGACTGAAGACAGCCGCCAAGCTCTGTCGGAAACCCCTGCGATGGCTGTCAGTCGCTCGGTTCAACAACCACCAGGCGAAACAGATGGCTCGGCGTCATCTCAGGCCGACCGCATACGTCGGTTCTTCAGCAGTGGGCTGAGTACTGCTCCGCAAACTCAAGCGAAATTCCGTCGATCATCTGCCGCAGCCCTTCGACAGTGGCCTCGCGGAGAAAGCGGAAACCAGTCCGATTCAGGGATTCGCGGTTCCGGATCGTTCCCTTGGTGGCAACTTCAAGGATACAGGCGTCGGAAAAGGGGCGGATCAGGATCTCCAGACGACTGTACTCGTTCCGCGCTGTGCCTCGTCCCAGACGGATATCATCGCGACTGATGCGAGCCCCCCAGCCCTTCTCGTTGATCACGGTCTGAAAGTCGAAGCCCGGAAAGTGATCGCAGAGCTTTCGCAGGCAGCTTTCGATGTGCTCGGACAATTCGTTTCGCAGCTGCGAGTGGCGATTGCGGAGCTGTTCTTCCGAGGCGGCGTCGGCCTGTGCAGCCGCTCCGCTGGCAGTCCGCACCTGCTGGCCCCGCTGAATTGCCTTCTGCAGTTGATCGTCGAAATCCGACATATCTGATCCTTCTCACCTGTTGGCCGTCCGCCGTCCCCGCACTCCTTCCCCAGTGTACGAGAATTGTGGTCCGCAGGAAATACTGCCGCGGCACAGGTGAAAAAAATCCCTGTCGTTTAAGCGTCAATATTCAACCCCCGCAACACTCCCGGCCACAACGTGAACGTGGCTGATCAGGGAACTTGACAGTCGATTGCGGCGGTTGTTTCGATTCTTCCACATGTGTCGATTTATCGCAGCATTTGTTCACTTCACGCCACCTGCCCAAAACCGACCACAGGCTGTAATCCACAGTTTTCACGGGGATGCGAAGAAAATGTCCGCAGCGGCGCGGTTTGTGCTCTCCTGCCCACCTGTGGCGAACTACGAATTCCCATCAACTGGATCGTGCGTCTCATAGGTTCCGACTGTACTTCATCGACACCCGCCTCGGCGGCCCAGCCCTCCGTTCGATTCACCCTTCCATGATCAGAAATCGTCACACCTCAATCCGACTGGTTCTGCTGCTGCTGCCCTGCCTGTCCGCCGCTGCAACCTGCGTGTCTGCCGACGTGATTCATGTCACCAGCGGCATCAGCATCGCCCCAGGCAATACGGGCGACCTCAACTGGGACGTCGACAACAACGGAGTTGTTGACTTTCAATTCCTCTACGATTCCAACTTCGCATTTGGCAGTCGTGATCTGAACTACTCCGAGACCGTAACAGTGGCTGCCGAAGGTGAGATCATTACGGTTGCAGGAAAAGTTTTCAGCCTGCCGGCTCGATTTGAAGTCGGCAACACATTACCCACCAACTTTGCCTGGACTCGTTCCGTGGGCGGCCTGACAACGGGTGCGGACCTGTTTGAAAACCTTGAAGGATTTGCGGAAGGCCAGCCAGGTTTCGTCGGCATCCGCTTTAAAAGCGGCAGCAGCACTCTCTACGGCTGGGGTAAACTGTCCGTAACTGAAGGACCACTCGATCAAAATAATGACCCCACTGTCCCAGGTCTTGCGATCTCCGAATGGGCGTGGGAAACGTCGGGCAATCCCATTCTGATTCCCGTTCCCGAACCCTCGGCCACGATTCTGCTGACACTCGGCACACTCGGAACCACCGCACTCAGGCACCGCAGGCGACGCAGGCAGCGACTGCTCATTGACAGGCCATCGCCGTCCGGCAGTCTCCCCCGAAGACCTTGAATTCCCACCGCCAGCATTTCCCGAAGCGGATAATGTCTGTTTTGGATTTCCCGGCAGCCTGACTCTAGACTCATCGGCAACGCGGCGGGACTGTCGCCGCAGCAGAAACGTCTTCAGAAAGGTGAATCCTTCTTATGGTGTCGCCCATTAAAGTTGCCGTGACCGGGGCTGCCGGTCAAATCGGTTATGCAACGCTCTTTCGGATCGCATCGGGTGAGGTTTTCGGCCCCGATCAGCCGGTCATTCTGCATCTGGTCGAAGTCCCCCCGGTACTCAAGGCGCTCGATGGCGTCCACATGGAACTGGATGACTGCGCGTTCCCAACCCTCGCGGGTGTCGTGAAGGCAGACAGCGATCACCTTGAAGACGGATTCCGGGACTGCCACTGGGTCCTCTGCGTTGGCAGCATTCCTCGAAAAGCGGGCATGGAACGTGGCGACCTGATTCGCACCAACGGACCGATTTTCACAAACACTGGGAAAGCAATCGCCGCGGCAGCCCATCCCGACGTTCGCGTCGTCGTCGTCGGCAATCCCTGCAATACCAACTGCCTCATCACCATGAAAAATGCTCCGGGCGTCCCGACGGATCGCTTTTTCGCCATGACCATGCTCGACCAGAACCGCGCCAGTTCACAGCTGGCCCAAAAGGCAGGGGTTCCTGTCGCTGCCGTCTCCAGTGTTGGCATCTGGGGAAATCACTCAGCCACCCAATACCCGGACTTCTTCCACGCCCGCATCAACGGACGCCCCGCGACCGAAGTGATCACCGACCACCCGTGGCTCCATGGTGACTTCATCAGCACCGTTCAAAAACGTGGCGCAGCTGTGATCGCGGCTCGCGGAGCTTCCAGCGCCGCTTCCGCTGCAAATGCTCTTCTTGATACCGTCAAAGGCATCGTCCGCCCAACTGCTCCCGGAAACTGCTTCAGCGCAGCAGTCTGCAGCGATGGCAGCTATGGCATCGAACCCGGACTCATCGTCGGCTATCCGCTCGTCAGCGATGGCAGCAAAGTCAGCATCGTGCAGGGACAAACTCACAACGAGTTTGCTCAGCAGAAAATCAACACCACCATCGCAGAACTGCAGGAAGAACGCGACTGTGTGAAGGATCTGCTCGGTTAGGAATCGCTTTCCGACAGGAATCACTTTCGGAAGATCGGCAAACAAAAAGGGCGGAATCCAGCAATGGATTCCGCCCTTTCTCTTTCAACTTTTCTGGGTTGACCTGCGATCGCTTAAAGCTTGTCAGCCATCGCCTTTGCCTTTGCCTTGATCTGGTTGGGATCAGCCAGGCCCTCAAGAGCAGTCAGTTCATTCAGCAGTTCGTCCGCTTTCGCCGAGTCGGTCGCCTTCAGGGCTTCCAGAGATTCACGGATGGAAGATGCCGCACTGCCAAGTTCGCCAGAGGCAGCCACGTCCATGAGCTGGGCCTTGGCGGCCGGCGGGGCGACAGGTGTCACCGTTTCCGCCGGAGTCTGGCCGGGGCCACAGCCGGCAATGAGAAACGTACCTGCGAGCAGAATGCTGGAAAATGCACGATTCAACATTAGTAATCTCCGACTACTTCGCTGCCATTGATGGATCCGACATTCTGCCAGGTGTTGAGGTCCACGTTCTCTGAAACGAACCGGACACCTCCGTCCGCAAGGCAAATCTGCACACCGCCAGTGTGGCGGCTGCGGGCCGGGAACACACCCTGAGAATCCATCCATCCGCAACCAGTGCAAATCTGGCAGGATGGGAATCGCCAGTTTGGAACAGCGACCGTGTTGAACAGCGTCTGTGCAGGCATGCCAATCGCCCACTCGCGACCGCCATGGCTGTGATGGTTGCCGATCCCGCCGAGGCAGGCATTGCCGTAGGTGTCGAGTTCAACCTGCGTGGGCTTCTGAGCATTTCCGGCGAACGCGATTCCGCGAACAACGTCACCAGGACGGTAAGCCGCGCCATTGTTGTCGCCAATCAGCTGCTCGCCGAACGCAACCGTGTTCGACGTGCCATCGTAAATGTCTCGCATACGAATCGTCACGTCGAAGTTGAACACACCGTTACGGAACGCCTGATTCACGTACTGGCCGAGGTTGGTGCCCATGCTTCCCGGATAGCTGTTGTTGCCGGTCTCAGCTGTTGTAAACGGAGCATCGGAGGGGCAGAGGAAAGCCTGGATCCGCGTGCGGCGTGGGGCAGTGTTCTGCGGAGCGTCGAAGTAGGTGTTGAAGTCGATCGAATTGTAGAGATTCGTCTGCTCGATGTAGGGCAGCAGCATCGAATGGGCGCTGAACCCGCGCCAGCCCGTCAGAGTGTTGTTTGCAGGAATGGCTGACTGCGTGCGGATATGCGCCGGTGGAAAGCAGTTGAAGGTGTCGTGGTAGTTGTGGAGGGCAATGCCGAGTTGCTTGAGGTTGTTCTTGCACTGCGTTCTGCGAGCCGCCTCGCGAGCCTGCTGAACGGCAGGCAGCAACAGGGCCACAAGAATTGCGATGATGGCGATCACCACCAGCAGCTCGATCAGAGTAAAACCGCGTTTTCGCCCGAGTCTGGACATAGATGCTCCGTTGATGAAAAGAACGTGAAGATGAAAGTTTCCCAAACATGCAGGCTTTGGGTTGTGTAACACATCTGCGGCAAATCTGGGTTGCCGCAATTTCAAGAAAATCGAGAATACCCAAAATAATAACCAGTTTCCCAGTCATGGTCAGATTGTTGGCACATTGGCTGCGGTTGCAAATAGGTTTTTTCGGGTTCCAGCTGTGGAAATCATGCATGTCGGTAATTCCTCCAAGCGACCAAAACCCCGCCCCCGCTGCCAGCGCACCCAAACGGCCATCCGGGGAAATTCCCTCCTCCTCGCTGCGACGGCCCGCTCGCCTGCTGCTCTTCCTGCTGCTCCTCGTTGCAGCACTCTGGAAACTGGGCCCCGTTGCCGCGCTGCTCAACGCAAATGCAGCCACCGCAATTTCACGGCACGACTATGAAACAGCCGGCGACTGGCTGGACACC
>JBJTOP010000373.1:0-24135 GCA_046074645.1 Planctomycetaceae bacterium
TGATGGCGGCAAGTGTGCGCGCAGCAATTCATTCAGTGTGGCATGAAGTTGCAAATACCCCAAAAAACGACAGAATCCCATCGGGATTTCCATCGTTCTGAAAGCGATCTTCAGATAAACCGGATGCGAAAGTGTTCGGTAACGGTATCTGGATTTTGAAAGTCGCTGGTTTCGCAAATGAAAACGCGAGCACTGATTATCGCCATCGAAAATTATCCGACATCGACAGAGACGTCACAGTCGCTGCCGGGGACGACAGACAATGCCAGGCGATTCGTTGAGTGGCTGCAACAAAATCTGAACATCCCGGCCACTGATATCATTTTCTGCACAGCAGAGGTGGCCGTCGGGTCGGCTTATGGAACCTCGCGCAAGCAAATCAGAAAAGCACTTCAGCAACTGATGCAGAACGGTGTTGATGACACAGAAAGGCTGTTCGTCTTTCTGACCGGTCATGGCGTGATGAGACCTTCGCAGAACGGGGAACCGCACGAGGATTTTCTGCTTTGCTCGGATTTCGAGAGCAGCGCGATTTCTGGTGATGAGTGTATCCGCATTTCTGAACTCACAACGCTCCTGAGCCGCAATCTGGGAGCTGGCTCACACTTCTACTTTATTGATTGCTGCCGAACCGTCAGTGCAGTGCTGAATCCTGGCGGCCTTGGAATCGCAGGGGTACCCGCAAACAGCGGTGTGGCAAACATCTACCTGCTGCACTCAGCGGCATCGGGAGCGGCCGCTGCCAACGACAGCCTGTTCACGGATCTTGTCCTGAGCTGTCTGAGTGGTCAGGGCGAAATGGATCGAGACGCGAACAATCCAGGGGACTACCACATCACCTTTCGCAATGTGGCGAGGACTGTCGAGCAGGGTTTCAATCGGGCGCAGCGCAGCGTAGAGATTCGTACGATTGCTCAGAAGTCCGATGTCCGAATTCGAACGGTTCAAAAGGCCGGTCCGACGGCCACCATTCAGGATTCCAGCGGCCGCAAGATTCCGCCAGTGGAGCTGTTGACCTTCTACGATGAGGCCATCTTTCTTGGGGAAACGAACAGCCAGCTCTATCCGATGATCGAGAAAGCATTTGCTGCAAGAGACCAGCGACGCTGGAAACGACTGGATGTGCTCAGCATCGAAGATCTCACGCAGGCAGCTCGACCGGGCTTTACGTTGCCGCAGCTTGAACTGGAACGCGCGACTGCGGAGGACATCCTGGGAAAAAACGCACCGCGATTTGCCGAGGAATTTGCGTTGTATCGATACAACTACGTCGGCACGTACGGGTCACTCTGGAAAGCCAGTGACGGTCGTCGCCGCGTTCATGCAAGTCCTCGGCTTCCAGGAATAGATATCCGCATTTCGCCGGCTTCCGACATTGTGGATTTCCCGGCCAATCGACATGGGCAGGTCGATATGTACTTCAGCATTGCAGAGGGAGCGATGAGGAACGTCGAGACGCGATGTATTTTTCGGTATCCGAGCGATCCTGATGCCGCAGCGGGGCGTGTATGAGCGACGAACGCATCGATGCAGGCGACGAACTCGGGGACCTGTTGTTACGTGCTGACAGGGCGTTTCAGAGGACGTCCCTCGATAAAGTGTTTGCCAGCCGGAAAGCGATCATTGCTCCGCGCAGTGATCTGCTGGGAAAAGACGCTCAGGATGCTCTGAACCTGCTGAAGCAGAGAAAGGCGCCGTCGCCTCGCCAACTGGCTGCACTGCAGCAGATCATTCGACTTCAGAGACCGGCTCCATGGTGCCGTGCCGATGATCTCACTCCACTCCCCGATGGCGGCAACTGGCTTGCCGACTCATGGGAACGATTTCAGCCGCAGCTCAAACAACTTCAGCCCAGTGTCGCCCGACTGGAGCGAATAGACGATCCCGCGCCAGCGCTGGGAACTGGTCGTACAAGTCTTGGCAGTGGCTTTCTTGTCGCCCCCGGCATTCTGCTCACAGCCGCCCACGTGGTTGATGCCCTGAGCTTTGGTACTCGCCGCCTTGAGCCGGGCATGGCGCTGGCGGATTTTCGCGGATATTACGGTGCTGGGGGCCGGGATCAGCGATCGATTCTGGATGTGATTGCAATCGACGCCGATCTGGACCTTGCCCTGCTGAGAATTGAAGCCATCGAAACCGACACTTCACGACTGGCACTGATGCCCGTGAAAGACGAACTGTCGCCAGCTTGTCCGGTTTGCGTGGTCGGTTATCCGCTCGATGATCCGCGAAACTCACGAGCACTCGTGTCCATCATTTTTGAGAACCAATTTGGAGTCAAACGAGCGGCACTCGGGGAGATTCTGGGAGTCACTGAAAAGCGTCTCAGTCATGACTGCAGCACGCTTGGAGGCAACTCCGGATCTCCCGTTATCAACGTCACCACCGGCACAGTCTGCGGTGTGCATGTGGCTGGCGAAGAGCTGACGCGTAATGAGGCGGTGCCAGGCTCACTGGCACATGATTTTGTCCATCGATCGCTCAACCCACCACAAAGATCGATCTCGTCTGCCAGCATCTCGGTCGTAAAACCTCAGCGGAGCACTCCTGTGAAACCATCAAAGATCAGAAACTTCGGCGAGTACTTTCGGCAGTTGCAGCAGATGGATGCCGGGATCTGCGACGAGATCGTCGGTGTGCAGTCGGAAATTGCGACCACCGAAGCTGCCGGTGTCAGCGAGGGTCAGTTTCAACTGGAAACAATCGTTCTGACGAGGGGGCGTCCGGTTCTGGATATCAGGTCCGGAGCGATGGTGGTGGAGTTCTCGGAAATCGAGAGCGAGATCTGGAAGCAGCGTTTAGCGGACGCCAACCGCTTGATTCTCCCCAACATACCGGCTGTTGGAAGGATCGAGCTGTTAAATCATCCGCGCGGCACTCAGTGGCTAGGCACTGGCTGGCTGATTCGTGACAACGTTGTCGTGACGAATCGCCACGTCGCCTCTGAATTTGCCGAAGCCAGTGGCGGTGAATTTGTATTTCGGCCGGGCTTTGATGGTTCGCCACTGGGCGTCAACATCGACTTTCTGGAGGAATTCGGAAATTCGGGCAGTCTGGAATTTCCATTGTTCCGAATCATGCATATCGAGAAGAGCAGCGGACCGGATCTCGCATTCCTCAGGATCGAACCCGTTCGCGGGCAGGAGCTGCCGAGGCCCGTGGTACTTTCTTCGAATGCCGTAGAGCAGGGCGAGCAGGTAGCGGTGATTGGCTACCCGGCAAGAGACCCCTTCTTTCCTGATCCCGATGTAATGGATCGGATCTTCAACAGCCGTTATGACAAGAAGCGACTGGCTCCGGGACTCGTGATCGGAAAGAGCTCCGAGCGGATTTTTCATGACTGTTCGACGCTTGGAGGAAACTCGGGAGGAGAAGTCATTTCTCTGAAAACCGGTCATGCGGTGGCTCTGCATTTCGCAGGTACGCTTTTTGCCAAAAACCACGCCATTCCGATTGATGTTGTTGCCAGCCGTCTCGACCAGGTTCTGCGAACACGTACGGGCTCCGCAGGCCACGTATCTTCGACAACACGTGAAGACACCATGATTCCTCAAATCGCAGCATCAGGCTCACCAGGGCCTCGATTTATTGAAGCGACAATCCCGATTCGCGTTCGAGTTGAGATTGGTGATATCGTCAGCGCAGCTTCCGATGCCACAAATACATCCCTGCAGACCGGTCCGGTTAATCTCAGGAAACCTCCGGCGGCCGCCATCGTTGTGCCCGACGATGACCTGATCTCAAAGGTGGAGGGAAAGCCGGAAGATTACCAAAACCGCAAAGGGTACAATCCGAATTTCCACGGCAACGGATTTGAGGTGCCTTTGCCAGTGCTCACTGAAGACCTCCACGACATACTCAAATTTAAAATCGACGGAATTGACCAGCACGTGCTCCACTACCAGCATTTTTCGGTGGTAATGAGCTCCAGCCGACGCATGTGTCGATTCAGTGCCTGCAACATTGACGGCAGAAATTCAAAAAAGCGACCGCGCACAGGCTGGCTGTTTGATCCCCGCATTCCGAAAGAAAAGCAGATCATGAAGGAATGTTACGGCAACGAACCCAAGTTCAGCCGTGGCCACATGACTCGCAGGGAAGACCCGGTCTGGGGATCTGACGAAGCCGCAACGCTTGGCAACAGCGATTCCATGCATGTGACAAACACCGTGCCGCAGATGCAGCCATTCAACGCCGGTATCTGGCTGGCTCTCGAAGATTATGCTCTCGACAATGCTCGCAAAGACGACATGCGAATCTGCGTC
The DNA here is from genome assembly GCA_046074645.1 of Planctomycetaceae bacterium. Taxonomy (GTDB): domain Bacteria; phylum Planctomycetota; class Planctomycetia; order Planctomycetales; family Planctomycetaceae; genus SXXK01. The sequence continues at coordinate 4,266 of JBJTOP010000373.1, forward strand.
TTCACGGGGCCGTTTCTGGAAAAGAATGATCCGTTTCGTTACGGGGTGAAGATCCCGGTGGCGTTCTGGAAAGTCATCGCCTTCATCCACGACGAAACCGGCAGACTTTGTGCAACCGGCTACACGATGTCGCAGAAGTCGTTCCTGAAGGAAGAGGAATTTGTCTTTTCGCAGCACGAAAATCACCAGCGGCCTATATCCGAAATTGAACGCCGCGCTGGCATCTCCTTCAATGGACTCGCTGATCTTGATCCACTTCGCGATTCCTCTGAATCAACTCCGACGATGCTCACCAGTATCAGTCAGGTGCGATTTTTCTGACATGCACGCAGCAATTGCCGCATACTTTGGCGGTGCGGTATGAGCAATGCGATTGTTGAATTTTGGGTCAAGCAGTCCCACGCTGTTCCAGCGAGCGATCGAACGGCGAATGTGGTCCTCGAACCGTTGCTCTGCCAGCTCTGTCGCGGGTGCTGGAGCAGCCGACAGCTGCTCAAGTGCCGCGCAGGCGACGGCTTTCAGTTCGTCATCTGCCGACTGCAGATACCCGAGAGGCCAGGCCGTCGGGTCAGCAGCCAATTGCTTTTCAAAGCCGATCGCGGCCAGAAAATAGAACATGGCAAAGGCGCGGAAGCAGCGGAAGGAGGGCTGCGCGCGATAACAGCCAGCGGTCAGCACATCCAGCCACTCCAGCTCCCGTCGCAGATCGCTCGCGTAGGCTCTTAACAACACCTCGGTGTCCACTGCATTCGCCAGCAGTGCAGTGGCAACTCGCTGCACACCACTGATTGCGTGTGCAATGCCCGAGCTGTGCAGGGGATCGATGAAACCGTAGGTGAGCGGCAGCAGCACCCAGCCGGGCCCGGTCGCAAGGCGGCGGCAGCGACTAAGCCGTGCAGCACTGCCGAGACCAGCGGCAGGGGCCTTCAGCTTCGCATGGTTCAACAGACCTCGCAGCGATGGATAACGCCCTGTTTCTCTGGCAAAGTGTTCCTCCGGACGCCCTCGCCAGCCACGCGCTGGTTCCACCAGGCCCACACTCGTGATGCCGTGATCCATTCTGAGCATCCAGCACCAGCCGTTTTCCAGCACGTGATGCTGAGCGGCATCGTCACCACAAAAAGTGTCATCCTCCGCGGCCGCTTCAACGAAACTTCGGACGTCGCTGAAGTGCCCGAAGATTGCCTGCGAACGCGTTCGCAGCCATGCATCCTGAGGCGGGTTACTGACGAATCGCGACAGCGCACTGCCGGGACCACTGGCATCCACGCACCATGCACACCGCACCGCCCGCAGCTCACCTGCAGTCCCCTGCGGCATTGTCCTCAGCGTGGCATGCCAGACTCCGTTCGCGTCACGTTCCAGCCCCTCCAGTCGCGTTTCCTGCAGCAGCTCACACCCGGCCTGCACGGCCTGCTCCGCCAGAAAACTGTCCACCGAACTTCGAACCCAGTGAGTGTCGCTCCATTCATCCGCCATACTGGCCGCCACCAGCAGTGAATCGGAGTGCTGCGGATCATCCGCATAAGGCTTTCCGGGATGGTGACGGTAGTAACTGAAACCGCGTTTTTTTCCGCAGAGCAGCTGTGGGTGGCGACGTTTCCACGTGCCCCAGCAGGCGAGGGGTGCGAGTGCCGGCAGTTTCCAGCGATCCGCCAGATGCGCCAGCAGAAAGTCGGCCGTGGGCGTTGACGACTCACCAATTGCAAAACGCGGATGACGCGCCGCATCCACCATCAGCACGCGCCGCCCGCGGCTGGCCAGAATCCACCCCAGCAGACTGCCGGAAAAGCCGGAACCGATAATCAGAACATCGCAGGCACCAGTGATCATGTGAGCATCTGTTGTTCAAGATTGACGCCCGTGCGATCGCTCCATGCCCGCAACAGTCGTCGAAATACCGGCCCGGGACATTCACTCCCTGCCCCACGACCCTCAATCTGCCGCACCGGAGTCAGGCAGGACGGCGATGACGACAGAAAGACCTCATCGGCATCGGCGACGTCGGCAATTCGCAGTTCACAGCGTTCACACGTCAGACCGGCACTGACTGCGAGTTCCTCCACCACAGAGCGGCTGAGACTTGCAAGGACATGTGCGCTGGGCGTCAATAAGCGAGTGCCGCGAACGACAAATAAACAGCCCGTGCTGGTTTCTGTGAGCAGGCCATCGCAGGTTGTCAGCAGAGCTCGGCTGCCGGGTTCCAGAAGCTCCGCTTCCCTGTCAGCCAGCCACCAGTGAAGCCGATTGCGGACCTTCAGCGAAACTGGAAAACACGCCTCCGGAATCTGCTGCACTCGAGGAATTCGCAGGCTGACACCTTCCGTGAAGGCTTTTCGCCAGAGCGTAAATGGCAGGGGATAGGTGTGAATCACTGTCGTCACTGCATCGCTGCGATGGCCCAGATATGTGGCGTTCGCACCGGCCGTGGAAAACATCACAACTCCCAAATCGCCTGTCGCCGGGATTCCCGCGAGATTGGCTGTGATCACCGAATTACAGGCCTCGTGCAGTTGCTGTTCGGTCCAGAGCAGCGGGAAGCTCAGCAAATGCAGGGACCTGCACAGTCGGCCGATGTGATCGCTGGCCCAGAGAAATCGACCGCCATACGTACGGCCAGCTTCAGTGATCGCAGCACCCGCAACAACTCCGAGGTCCCAAAACGGCAGCCCGGCGCTGGTCCAGTTCACAAGTTCTCCGTTCACCCACGCCACCGGCTCCACCATCACATGCGCTCCAGCGTTCTCTTGTTGCCTTCCGCAGTCTTAGCTGTTCTGACAATATTCTGACAAATGCGGGAAATTTGCCAAATGCGATTCAAATTGCCCCGACTGAACGCCGGCTATTTCGGCAGCTGAAAAAATATGGGCGGTGATGTCCCCTGAAGTCGGCATGCCCAGCTGCCGGTACGCAAGCGTTCCCGATGAGCGTTTACACCGGATATCTCGACTGCCACCTCGCCGTCAGCCGCCGGAAGTGAGAGCACCGCTTCATTCGATGCAGCAAAGCCATCACCCGCCGCCAGCCAGAAACGCTGACGACGACCGGAGGCGTCAATGCTGTCAACCGCCGTGCCAGTTGCACTGCGATGGTCACCAGATCCGATCAGCCGCAGTCGCACTGCCGGATTCTTCTGAGGTGTGAGGTTTCGAAACAGCTTCAGCGGGCCATCATGCCGCACACACGCGAGGTCCATGCTGCCGTCGCCGTCGAAGTCCAGACGGCTCAGACCACGGCCCAGCTGAGGTTGTTCAAAATCCTGGCCACAGCGTCCCGCCATATCGATAAACTCACCGCCCGGCATTCCCCTGAGACCACTCACGGGCATCTTCCACGGGCGACCTGATGCGGAGTAATCATCGATGTCGCCATTGAGAATCACGACATCCATGAATCCGTCCTGTTCGACATCCAGTGGCTGCACACCGAAGCCCAGCAGCAGCAGACTGGGGGGACCGGCACCGGAACGCTGCGATGCATCGATAAACTGGCCACAGTCGATCGATTGATAGAGCGTGTTGACTTCCCGGTAGAAGTTTGTGACCAGAAGATCCGGGAGTGTATCTGCGTTGAAATCGGCAAGTGCCGCGCCCATGCCTGCATGAGCACGACCGTTTTCCGGCACAGCAACTCCAGCCACGAAAGCGATGTTCTGCAGCTGAAATGTGGTTGCTTCAAATGTGAAGAGCGAATTGGGGAGACCATCGTTGGCGACGAACACATCCAGCCGGCCATCGCAGGTCAGATCGGCAGCGATCACGCCAAGCCCTCGGCCGGGAAACGCTGCCAGCCCGGATGACTCCGTAATATCCGCGAATTCACCATCGCCCAGATTATGATAGAGCCGATTGACAGCTGGACGCAGCTCCCGTGGATCACAGACAGCATATCGCCCTTCACTGTTGACACATCGACGCTCCCAGTCCTCCACATAATTCAGCACAAACAGTTCCGGCAGGCCGTCCTGATTCAAGTCAGCAAAACAGGCGCCGCTGCTGCAGCCAACGCGCGATAACAACGATTTCGGTGTGACATCCGCAAAGCTGCCGTCGCCAAGGTTCTTCAACAGACGACAGCTTCCCAGACGCGTGACGCAGAGATCGACAAAACCGTCACTGTCAAAGTCACCTGCTGTTGCCGCAAGTCCGTGCCCGACACCAGCGACGGCAGAGACCGTTGAGCTGTCTTCAAAGCGAGTCCCGCGCAGATTGCGAAACAGACGATCAGTGCCCGGCTGTACCTGCGGCAGAAATAAATCCGGCCACGTGTCGCCGTCGAAATCAACGACCGCTGAACCTCCCCCGATCGTCTCCACAATGCTGCGAAACTCGCTCTGCCCGTTGTGGTAGGAAAAGTTCAGTCCAAGTGCTGCAGCGACATCGACGAACTGCCAGACGGCGTCCGGCGAATTGGCTGCGGCCGAGACCGCTGCGTTGCCGGTAACCGAAGTTGAAAGCGGAATTCTGCGAACGGGTATGGCAGGAAGCTCGGCCAGCAGCGTTGCTGCGGTTGCTGCGGTTTCCTGTGCCAGCTGAGCCGTTGTGCGGGCCGCCATGGACTGTTCAAGTGCTCGGCGACCGTCAGCAACGGCCGTCGTCGCGGCCGCAGGGACAGGGGTAAGCAATTCTGTGGCGGTCAACCACTTTCCAGCTTCATCGAGAGCACCCAATTCGCGCAGCAGGCTGCCGATTTCGAGGTACAGAGGCAGAGCCATTTCGGGGATGGCAGCCTGCGGCCGAAAAACTCGCCATGCCAGCAGTTCCAGTTGGTCGAGATTTCGAGTGATGGTGTGCTGGCGAGTGGCGTCTGCCGTTCTGCCGGCTGCGTTCAGGGCTTCTGCAAGCTCGTGACTGGCAGTCGGTGACCATGGCTGACGTTGCCGCAGAATACGGGAAATGGCGATCCGAAAGTCAGGCGCGGAACTGACAAGCGGGTGTTTAAGAGCTGCCTGAAAGGCCTCGACAGAGCTGTCGTTCTGCAGCGTTAATTTGTCGAGATGCGGACTGGTGAATTCCTGTATACCGCTCTGAGCCTGCAGCAGCAGCCGCAGCTGCTGAAGCGCAGGAGAGACGGCCTCGGCGGAGGAGTGCTCATTGAGAAGTTGCAGAGCATTGAAGGGGTTGTTGCCAGCGCGCATCAGCAGCAGTGCTCGAAGGCTCAACACGTCCGCTGGGTCGGCAGTGAGATAGCTGTTCAGCTGAATGCCGGCCATTTCTTCGGGGACAAGAGCGGTGCCGGAGAGCAGCCGCATGGCGAGTTCGACAGGGGTGAGCGGCCGCAGAGATTCGATGCGTGTGAGTGTTTGCAGGAGCAGGTCTGAACGCTGCTGGACTGCATACAGCGGGAGCAGATCGCGGAGGGGTGGCGGCCAGTCGGTATCGAGTGCGGCCGCCTCCAGAAACAACCGCTCAGCCAGCACCGCGCGGTGTTCCTGCAGTGCAATGGTGGCCTGCAGAAAGCGGACTTTTGCGAGCGTTGTGTCTGGAGCTGTTGTGATACGTTCAAGAAGTTCCGCGGCTTGGCGCAGCTGCCCGTCCTGTTGCAGCGCAGAAGCCGTATGCAGCAGAGCCTGTTGATTTTCCGGATCCAGTTCAAGGGCCTGCTGATAGTAACTGCGGGCCGCAGTCGCTCGGCCGGACTCAGACGCCTGAACTGCTCGCTGAACGAATTCCGCAGCACGTGCCCGGCGGGAGTTGGCGGCGGCTGCTGCAGAATCCACCGAACGGTTCCAAAAGAACAACCCCGCGACTGCCATGAGCAGAACGGCAGCGACGATCAGCCCGAAAAGAAGCGTTGACCGGCGGATGGTCAATGAGAGTTACCTTGCTGAATGTGCGGTTTACCAGCCGAGCACCCATGCGAAGATCAGCGGTGCCACAATGGTGGCGTCCGATTCCACGATAAACTTAGGCGTATTCACGCCAAGTTTACCCCATGTAATCTTTTCGTTCGGCACAGCCCCTGAATAACTGCCGTAGCTGGTGGTTGAATCGCTGATCTGGCAAAAATAGTCCCACAGTGGAACGTTGTCGCGTTCGAGATCCTGGTGGAGCATCGGGACAACGCAGATTGGGAAGTCGCCGGCGATACCGCCACCGATCTGAAACATTCCAAGTCGGCTGTCTGCGGTGGTGCGAGTGTAGAAGTCGGCCAGCCACGTCATGTATTCGATGCCGGTACGAACCGTATGCACATTCTTCACGTCGCCACGGATGACGGCAGCAGCGTACATGTTGCCAAGCGTCGCGTCCTCCCAGCCAGGCACGATGATGGGCAGATTCTTTTCGGCTGCGGCGAGCATCCACGAGTCTTTGGGGTCGATCTGGTAGAACTCGCGATACTTGCCGCTGAGCAGCACCTGGTAGAAGAATTCGTGTGGAAAGAATCGCTTGCCCTCGCGGTCGGCTGCGGTCCAGACTTCCAGCATCGCTTTTTCCATGCGCCGCATCGCTTCGCCCTCCGGAATGCAGGTGTCCGTCACGCGGTTCATGTGGCGATTCAGGAGTGCCTCTTCGTCGGCGGCACTGAGCTGGCGGTAGTGCGGCACACGTTCGTAGAAGTCGTGAGCGACGAGATTGAAGACGTCTTCTTCAAGGTTGGCGCCGGTGCAGGAAATCAAATGAACTTTGTCCTGCCGAATCATTTCAGCCAGTGACAGCCCCAGTTCGGCAGTGCTCATGGCTCCAGCAAGACAGACCATCATTCGGCCACCGGATTCCAGATGCCGATTGTAGCCTTGGGCGGCATCGATGAGAGCGGCCGCGTTGAAGTGACGATAGTGGTGCTGGATGAACTGGCCGACGGGGCCGCGGGGTTCGCTTGTTGACATGGCAGTCTGAGGAAGAAAAAAGTTGACCGTGGAAAAAAATCCGGGCGGCAGGACTGTGAACAGGGATTAGAACTGGAGCGATTCAAGGTCGGCGACGAGCTGGTCCATTTCCTCGCGGTGCTTCTGGCGAATACCGACACTCATACCCACTGCCTCGCGGCCGTCAAGGATGAGTTCGCGGTCCCGTTCCAGCACGGCCATTTCCAGAGCAGACTCGCCGGAATCGCCCCCAAAAAGTTTGCTGAGATCAATCTTCAGCCCACCGACTTCACCTTCGGCACCGGCTATGGCAGCCGTCTTGTGGTGCGGAAAGATAATCGCATTGGCCGGACAGACTCGACTGCATGCAGGACACCCCTTCTTGCAGCTGTCCTGCTGCTCGACAAGGATGCGGTCCAGAGCATCGACCCCGTAAACGCCAAACAGACAAAAGTCGATGCACTCCATACAGTTGGTGCAGCGGCTGTAGTCAATCACGGGATACCAGCGTCGGCCCGTGTCTTCGGGAAGCAGCGACTTGTCTTCCAGCGTTGCCGTCCCCGCGTCGAAGGCTCGGCGAGCTTCCAGAAGTCGTTCAGGATGCAGATAGCGGTGCAGCTGGTCAGCAGACGGAGCCCCGCGAATCCATGCCATCAGCCCCGCTTCGTCACTGCCGACTCCCGCAAGCTCACCCACCGAAACAGTCTGCCGCTGTCGGTCCGCTTGCTCCTGACGAATCCGCTGTATTTCACTCAGACATTCCGCTGCCGACTTCGGCACACGAAGGTCAATGCACCAGATCCTGCGGGAAGGGACCTCAACGCTGCCAATTCCCGCTGCCCCGGGATCGTCAGTCCCGTCCCTGTCGTCGTCGAAATCTTCGTCCTCGTCAGTTTCGTCCTCTGCCTTAAGCAGTGTTTCAGCTTCAATGCCGCGAACGCTGGCGCGGTCCAGCGTCCAGCGGATTGCCCGCTCGTATAGCCAGCTGAAAACCACCAGATCGCCTGGCACCTCGCGAAGGAACTGCAGGCCCGAATGGTTCTGAGGCATGTCGTAGAGATGCGGCACAAGCGTCACAGAGACGCTGCTTTCATGAAGCAACCCTGTGGCAATGTCTTCTTCCAGCTTTCGACGAACTGGATTACGGCCCTGAGCCTGTGAAATCACGACTGTGAGCATTTGTGGAAGTCAGCCTTCGTTCATCTGGCCCTTGATCGTTCGCTGGGCGTCATCCCAGGCGGTATGCAGGTAGTCCACGTAACCTTGTACTGAAAGAAGTTCAGCTTCGGGCAGGAATTCATAGAGCCAGCCCGCATTGTAGTTATCTGCATTGATGCCGGAAGGATCCCGGAGCAATTCGGGGTTGAATCGCAGAATTCGACCCTGACAGGGTGGGAACATCGAAGACACTGCCTTCGCGCTTTCGATCTCACCAATCTCCTGACGATCCCGCACCATCGACCCCTCGTCCACAGACCATTCCAGGAAATAAACGTCCTGAAGCAGTCGCAGGGAGTAACTGGTGAAACCCACGCGATAAATATCGTTTTCAGCCTGCTGCAGCCACAGATGGCGGCGCGAATAGAACCGATCCGCCGGGAACTCCGCTCGGTACTGGCCCATCATAAATACAAGCGGCTGCGTCATGCTTTACACCGCCGGTTTCAGGTCCGCAGTGACTCCCAGCGTTCGCCCGACCGCCTCGATCTCCTGCAACAACTGATCGTCGTTGAAATTATTGGGCAAAGCCAATCGCAGAATCATCTCAAAGGCTCCACCCTCTTCCGTACGCACTGCGTGCATCCCGGTAATATCAATTCCGCGACGAGCGATGATCTGGCTGAGACTGCGAAGCACACCTGGTTCGTTGCGGCCACCAATACGCAGACGGAACTGTCGAGTTCCCGTGGAGGCAGCCACGTGAACCGGAATTTGCGCCGCAGGATCCCTGACCGACAATTCAATACCAAACGGACGACACGCGTCCTGCAGATGACCGCGAATGATCGCTGCATCCATCGTCCCAGGAAACTCTGCGGAAAATATCATTGTGAAAAAGCCACGCACAACCGTCTGGCTGGCCTCCCGAAGGTCACCGCCCAGTTCCGACATGGCCTTCGTTACCGCAGCCAGAATCCCAGCTCGGTTCGCAGCAGCCATGATGATGATCCATTCCTTCGCAGCTGTTTCAGTCACTGATGCCTTCCGTAAACAAGTTGGTTTTGACGCAGCGAACAGCATACAGTTCGGGACGCAGGAGGCAAACCCAAAGACTGTGTTCGGGGTGCGATTGAGCCAAACCTGCCAGAACTAGCGGGTAAAAACAAGTATTTGACATCTTCTGAAATGACAAAGTGCGACCTCGCGTGCAGTGGCTGTCAATCCCCCGTAACCACCGCCTGACACCCGCCCCCATACGCCACCAAACACACTTCACCCACAAGATCCCCTCCCCGAACGCCCTCGCCGTCGGCCCCCAATCCCGCTCCTGCCTGCCGCGCCCCGTGTTGCACAAAAAGCCGCAAAAAGACTGGTAATTTCCGTTAAGGTGCATGGCACCTATGTGTCAAGGTGCATGGCACCTTTGTGAAATATGCGATGCTTCGAAGAGTGTCCCGGCTGGGGGTGGGCTCAGGTCGAATAACGATTCTAACGATGCTGCGCTTGACAGCGATCGCATCAATGGTGACGCTCATGAGGGGCACATCCCTGCCCCCGGTCCTCCAAATCACCCCACTGATTTCCATTCCATCGCTGGAACTCCTGTGATGCGATCACCGGCTGACAACATCGAAACACAAAGCTCCCCCCGATATCGCTGGCTGCTGTCATCGCGGCGTCGGCAAATTCTCAGACGCAGTCTGATTTCGGTGACTCTGCTGGGACTGACGTGGCCTGGAATCGTAACTGTTGATGCATTCAGAAATCGCTGGACATTCTCTGCAGCCGAAGCCACAGCCATGCAGTCAGAAGCCGGGCGCGGGATCAGACAACCGGAAGAGTGGACGAACAGCGTGGGAATGAGGTTTCGGCTCATACCAGCAGGATTGTTTTCGATGGGGACAAACAGCTGGGGTTGGGCCGAATACCTGAAGAATGAACGCCCGCGGCATAAAGTGACAATTCCAGAGCCTTTCTATCTGGGTGTACATGAAGTCACGCAGGCGCAATGGCAACAAGTCATGACAACAACGCCGTGGAAGGATATGTTGCATGTGATCGAAGGCCCCGATATTGCCGCTTCCTGCATTTCCTGGAACGACGCGACTGATTTCTGCGAACGTCTCACTGCCTTCGAAGGTCGGCGATACCGCCTGCCAACGGAAGCGGAATGGGAATGGGCGTGCCGTGCTGGCACTGATACTGCTTACAGTTTCGGAGACGGCCGGGAAAAGCTCAGTGAGTACTCATGGAATGCCCAAAACATCGAGGGGCATGGCAAGAGCCATGCACAGCGTGTCGGCCAGAAAATTGCGAATGCTTTTGGCCTCTATGATGCCCACGGAAACGTCGCGGAATGGTGCAGCGACTGGTACGACGCCTCCTGGTACCGTGTTTCTCCACGTCACAATCCAACGGGCCCACCCACCGGGGCTTTCCGCGTCCAGAGGGGCGGTTCGTGGAACGCAGTTCCGATCGGGCTGCGTTCTTCTCACCGAGACAGTCGCCCCCAGTCCCACGCCACCCCCACCACCGGTTTTCGCGTCGTGCTCGAACCCCTGCCAACGCCCGAGCTGCCTTGATGGGGCAGGTGATTTGATCAGAGTTCCGGTAGTGCACCGGCGAAGCTGATGCACCGTGCGACAGGCACTCGGGGAACAAAAATCGTGCGCAGCACCACCTTGCAGGGCCTGCTGCGCCGTTCATGTCGTTGTTGACAGGCTTTCGCACGGAGCTTCTGAAGTCGAACCACCCTCAACGCTTGCTTTCAGCCAGCCGCGCTGCCGTCATCTCCTTCAAAGCCCTCTTGTAGTCCACCGGCATCACTTTGTGGAATTGACCGATGGACGTTTCCCAGTGATCAAGGATGCGGCGAGCGACTGTGGAGCCGGTGTAGCGGAGATGGTTCTCGATGAGCGTCCGCAGCTCCTGCTCGTCCGCAGCGTCCGTGACCTTCTCAAGCTCAACCATTTCCAGGTTGCAATTCACAAGGAACGCGTCGGCAGGGTCCCAGACCCAGGCCACACCACCGGACATGCCGGCGGCGAAGTTGCGTCCGGTCGGTCCCAGAATCACAGCGCGGCCGCCCGTCATGTATTCCAGACCGTGATCGCCAACGCCTTCAATCACCGCGGTCGCTCCGGAATTTCGCACGCAGAAACGTTCAGCAGCAATCCCTCGGAAATAGGCTTCTCCGGATGTGGCACCGTAGAGAGCGACGTTGCCGATCAGAATGTTGCGTTCCGGCGCGAATCCAGCCTGCTTCGGCGGATAAATAATCAGCCGCCCGCCCGACAATCCTTTGCCAGCATAGTCGTTCGCGTCACCCTCGATCTCAATCGTCACGCCATGCGCCAGCCATGCTCCAACACTTTGGCCGGCTGAGCCTTTGGCGCAGATATGAATGGTGTCTGCGGGAAGCCCGTCAGCACCAGCCGCGCGGCTGACTTCGTTGCTGAGTATTGTGCCGAAGGCGCGGTCCGTGTTCCTGATCGTCGTGTCAATCCTCACGTGACGGCGGTGCTGCAGAGCTGGAGCACATTTGTCGAGCAGTTCCATGTCGCGCACGTCGTCAAGAGCGTGATTCTGGTCGATGGTGCAGTAAGTCTGCACGTTCGCGTGCGGCTTGCGGGCCAGTGTGAGGATCGGGCTGAGATCCAGAGTGGAAGCCTTCCAGTGAGTCACTTCGCTGTCCAGCTCCAGCATATCCACACGGCCCACCATTTCGTTGATGCTGCGGAATCCCAGCTGCGCCATGATTTCCCGCGTCTCCTCGGCCACCATAAACAGGTAGTTCACGACATGCTCGGGCTTGCCCTGGAACTTCTTTCGCAGCACGGGGTCCTGAGTTGCGATGCCGACGGGGCAGGTGTTGAGGTGACACTTGCGCATCATGATGCAACCCAGAGCAATCAGCGGGGCTGTGGCAAATCCGTATTCTTCGGCACCCAGCATTGTGGCGATCACAACGTCCCGGCCGGTCTTGAGCTGTCCGTCAGTTTGCAGACGCACACGGCTGCGAAGGTCGTTGAGCACCAGCGTTTGGTGCGTTTCGGCAAGCCCCAGTTCCCACGGGAGCCCGGCGTGCTTGATGCTGGTGAGCGGTGATGCGCCGGTGCCGCCTTCAAATCCGGAAATCAGAATGTTGTCCGCATGACCTTTCGCAACACCCGATGCAATCGTCCCCACACCCACCTCAGACACCAGCTTCACGCTCACTCGCGCACGGCGGTTGGCGTTCTTGAGGTCGAAGATGAGCTGTGCAAGGTCTTCGATGGAATAGATGTCGTGGTGCGGCGGCGGACTGATCAGACCGACGCCCGGAGTTGACAGGCGAGTCGATGCAATGACTTTGTCCACCTTGTGACCTGGCAGCTCGCCGCCCTCGCCCGGCTTGGCCCCCTGAGCAATCTTGATCTGCAGCTCGTCGGCGTTCGTGAGATACCACGACGTGACGCCGAAGCGACCGCTGGCGACCTGCTTGATCGCAGAACGCCGGGAATCCCCGTTGTCCATCGGAACAAAGCGGTCGTAGCGTTCACCGCCTTCACCCGTGTTGCTCTTCCCGCCAATGCGGTTCATCGCCACGGCGAGCGTTTCGTGGCTCTCGGCGGAGATTGATCCGAAGCTCATCGCCCCCGTGCAGAATCGCTTCACAATCTCTGCAGCAGATTCGACTTCGCTGAGCGGCACTGGGGTGCCCGGACGGAATTTGAGCAGTCCGCGCAGATGACAGGACCGCGTCGTTTGCTCATTCACCAGCTTTGAAAAGTCCCGATAGGCTGATTTGTCACCCTGACGGGCCGCCTGCTGGATGCGACCAATCGTATGCGGATTCCATGCGTGCTTTTCGCCGTGTCGTCGCCATGCGTACAGCCCGGGATTGGGGAGCTCCGGGGTGATGCTGTCGGGGTTGTCCGGAAAGCCGACGTGGTGCCGCATGAGCGATTCCTGGCTGAGCACATCGAAGCCGACGCCCTTGATGCGGCTGGGAGTTCCTGCGAAGCAGAGGTTGACGACTTCGTCAGACAAGCCGAGCGCCTCAAAGATCTGCGCGCCTTTGTAGCTTTGCAGAGTTGAGATGCCCATCTTGGCCATCACCTTAAGCATTCCGTGGGCCACGCCGGAACGGTAGGCAGCCACGATGCGGTCGTCGTCCCAGTCATCGCTGAGCTTGCCGTCGAGCCGCGCCTGACGGAGAGCGTAGAGCGCCAGATAGGGGTTGACGGCGTCGGCGCCGTAGCCAATGAGCAGGCAGAAGTGGTGCACTTCGCGGGCCTCGCCGGATTCCACCAGCAGCCCAATCCGCGCTCGCTCCTCGTGACGCACCAGATGATGATGCACCGTGCCCACTGCCATCAGCGAACTGATCGGTACCCGATCCGCACTGATGCGGCGGTCCGACAGCACAATCAAACTGTGGCCGTCCTGAATCGCCTGACGAGCTTCCTGGCAGATGCGGTCGAGTGCCGGGCGGAGTCCCCCGATGCCTTCCGAGACCGGATAAGTGATGTCAATGACCTTGCTCTTCCAGCCTTTCGACTTGATGCCCTTGAGGTTGGCCATCTGGTGATTGGTAAGGATCGGATGGGGGATGGCGAGCCGGTGAGCACTTTCGGGGCGAGGATCCAGCAGGTTGGCTTCGGGGCCGATGTAACATTCCAGCGACATGATCACTTCTTCGCGGATCGAATCGATCGGTGGATTGGTGACCTGAGCGAAGATCTGGTGGAAGTAGTCGTAGAGCATTCGTGGCTGGTCGCTGAGGCAGGCGAGCGCCGCGTCGTTGCCCATCGAACCAATCGGGTCCTTGTCCGCTTTGATCAGCGGCAGCAGCATGAAGTTCATGGTCTCTGACGTGTAGCCGAACGCCTGCATGCGACTGGTGAGCTCCTGTCCGGTGAGCCGTTCCGGGGGGGTACACCGCGGGAGCTCTTCAAGGCGGATTCGCTGCTCGGAGACCCACTGCGCGTAGGACTGCCGCGAAGCCACGTCGCCCTTGAGCTCTTCGTCGTCGATGATGCGACCCTGCTCGAAGTCCACAAGAAACATGCGGCCCGGCTGCAGTCGGCCTTTGATGAGTACGTTCTCGGGGGCGATGTCGAGCACCCCGACTTCGCTCGCCATGAGCACTCGGTCGTCCTTCGTCACGTAGTACCGGCTGGGACGCAAACCGTTGCGGTCGAGCGTTGCGCCAATGTAACGACCGTCCGTGAAGGAAATCGAAGCGGGACCGTCCCAGGGTTCCTGAAGGGCTGAGAAGTACTCGTAGAGCGCCCGCTTGGATTCGGGCATCGTCTGATGGTTCTGCCATGCCTCCGGAACCATCATCATCACGGCCTCCTGAAGCTTGCGGCCGGAGTGATAGAACATTTCGAGAGCGTTGTCGAAACAGCCCGAATCTGAGGTGTGCGGTTCGATGATCGGGAAGAGCTTTCGCAGGTCGTCCCCGAAAAGCGGACTCTGCATCATTCCCTGACGAGCAAACATCCAGTTGGAATTGCCCTTCACCGTGTTGATTTCGCCGTTGTGAGCCATGAAACGGAGCGGCTGCGCACGGTCCCAGCTGGGAAACGTATTCGTGGCAAATCGTGAATGCACCATCGCCAGATGCGATTCATAATCCGCTGCCTGCAGGTCCGGGAAAAAGGGCATCACCTGGAAGGACGTGAGCATTCCCTTGTAGATGATGAGCTTGGTGGAGAGTGAACAGATATAGAAGAGCAGCGCCTGGGAAAGGTCGCTGTTCCGCAGACGGTGGCTGCTGAGCTTGCGGATCACGAAGAGCTGCCGTTCGAAGGCGTCCTGGTCCAGCCCTTCAGAGGCGGCGATGAAGAGCATCTCCATGCAGGGAGCACAGGCGCGAGCAGACTGACCGATGTCGGCCGCTTCGAAGTCCACCGGCAGCACACGCCAGCCAAGGCAGGTCTGGCCCTGAGCTGCTATGATTTCTTCTACAGCCTGACGACACACCACCCGCTGCTGTTCGTCCTGAGGCAGAAAGACGATGCCCGCGGAATATCTTCCGGGGGAGGGCAGGGTGATGCCCAGCGATTCCTGGGCGACTCGCTGCAGGAAACGGTGCGGGAGCGCCGTGAGCATTCCAGCGCCGTCGCCAGTGTTCGATTCGCAGCCACACGCACCCCGATGGTCCATGTGCCGCAGAATCGTGGCCGCGTCCTCCACGATCTGATGGCTGCGCACACCTTTAATATGAGCGACAAAGCCGACGCCACAGTTTTCGTGTTCGAACTTCGGATCGTAGAGCCCCGCTGCTTCCGGTGCGCCGTAAGGAGGACGGTAAGGAGCAGGATACTGATTGCCGCGGACGTCTTTCATCGGAACAACCCTGGTTGTGAAAACTGACGGCCACCCGGCCGACCTGGGGGGAAATGCGCATCGACTTTGCCACCGAAACTCGCTGACGCACTTCCTGTAATTATCTGAACAGGGGATCAGCGAGGTGGCAGGGACGCCCGTTTGGACGCAGCCGCGCTTTTGATACCCACTCTGGAATCACCCGCCGCCGCGCACGACACCACACTCGCTGTCACCGCCTGGCGGAACAGAGATGTGAAGTGACAGGGTCGCCATGCAGGCGACTGAGTGTTTGACGAGATGGATGACATGGTTCTGGAAACTCAGTGAGTACTGATGGATCAGAGACCGAACAGGCCGGTGGGTGGCCCGGGAAAAGTTTGGGGAGACTGTATTTTGAGCGGGTGCGGGGGGAAAAACAAGTTCGGAACCAGTGGAAGAAAGGGGATTCTTGATCTGCCGTTTTCGTGGTCGCCCGATGGATTTTTCTGTCGAAACCTGCGAAAAGCACGGTTGTACCGATTGCAGCGATCCAAACAGCTGTGCCGGTATTTCCAGCGAAACGAGCCCGTCACAGCCCCCCCGGCGAATCCCTGGAGTATTCATCTTGCCCTTTCTAGGGGCACACACTATTAATACCCTTATGCCTGAGACGCTCAATTCACATCCCGCGGAAGATTCAGCCGCCATCGCAATCCCACCCGGCCACGTCGCCGCCGATCGGCTGCTGACCCCGGTTCAGTACGTCCGCGGCATCGGCCCCCAGCGCGCTGCCCTGCTTCGCAACCTGCAGATCGAAACCGCCCGCGATCTGCTCTTTCACATCCCCACCGACATCCACGACTTCTCCAGTCTCAAACCTGTTCCACAGCTCCTGCCCGATACCCTTCAGGCCGTTCAGGGTATCGTCGTCGATCGCGATTCCCGCTCCACCCAGCGCGGCGGTTGCCTCGTGGGTATCCTTCTGAACTGCGACGGTCACTTCGTCCGCGGACTCTGGTTCAACCAGCCATGGATGGTTAACCGCTATCAGCTCGGAGACCGCCTGCTCTTTCACGGCAAACCCCGCCGCCGCGCCGCTCGCTGGGAATTCAGCACCCCCGAAGTCCACGTCCTGCCCACCGACGAAGACTCCGAAGACCGCACCGGTGTGCTCCCCCGCTACCCACTCACCGACGGCATCCGTATGGACGCCATGCGCCGACTCACGCGCGCCGCCGTTGAACACTGTGCCGATTGCCTCATCGATCCGCTCCCGGTCCACTTCCGCCAACAGCACAAACTCCCGGAACGCGCCCCCGCCATCCGCGCCCTTCATATCCCTCAGGACCGCCTCCAGTGGGAACAGGCCCGACACCGCGTGCTCTTCGACGATCTCCTCGAATTCCAGCTGGGGCTCGCTCTTCGCCGACACTCCTCCCGACAGCTCCAGTCCGCTCCAATCCCCGTCTCCGCCCAGATCGATGCCCGCATCCGCCGACTGTTCAGCTTCCGCTTCACCCCCGGACAGGACGAATCCGTTCGCCAGATCGTCGCTGATCTCAACCGACCTCAACCCATGCACCGGCTCCTCCAGGCCGATGTCGGCGCCGGAAAAACCGCCATCGCTGTCTACGCACTGCTCGCTGCCATCGCCGCCGGCCGACAGGCCGTTCTTATGGCCCCCACCGAAGTCCTCGCCACTCAGCACTGGGAAACGCTCGATCAACTCCTCAGCGCCAGCCGGGTCACCCGCTGCCTGCTCCTCGGCGGACTCCCCGCCGCCCGACGCCGCGAACTCCTCAGCGGAATCGCCGAAGGCTCCATGCAGCTCATCATCGGCACACAGGCACTCATCCAGGACGCCATCAGGTTCGCCCGCCTGGGCGTCGCCGTCATCGACGAACAACACCGCTTCGGCGTTCGCCAGCGCGCCGGATTTTCCGGTTCAACCCACTCCAGCGACGGACTCAGCCCCCATGTGCTTGTCATGACCGCCACTCCAATCCCCCGCAGCCTCTGCCTCACCCAATTCGGTGATCTCGACGTATCCATCATCAAAGATCTCCCTCCCGGTCGACAAAAAGTCGTCACCGCCAAAGTCAGCTCCCCCACAGAACTCAGCAAAGTCTGGAATTTCCTCCGCCAGCAA
The DNA here is from genome assembly GCA_046074645.1 of Planctomycetaceae bacterium. Taxonomy (GTDB): domain Bacteria; phylum Planctomycetota; class Planctomycetia; order Planctomycetales; family Planctomycetaceae; genus SXXK01. The sequence goes on from JBJTOP010000373.1 coordinate 21,683, forward strand.
ATCAGTCAGGGACGCCAGGCCTACGTCGTCTGCCCCCGCGTCGAAGGACAGTCCGAAGACGATGCCGCCTCCGCCGAAGCCGTCTTCCAGCGCCTCCGCATCCACGAACTTGCCGGACTTTCCATCGATCTCCTCCACGGCCGCATGGACCGCGAACATCGCCATGATGTCATGGACAAATTCCGCGAAGGCGCCACTCAGGTGCTTGTCTCCACCACTGTCATCGAAGTCGGCGTCAACATTCCCAACGCCACCATCATGGTCATCCAGCAGGCCGAACGCTTCGGCATCGCTCAGCTCCACCAGCTCCGCGGACGCATCTGCCGCGGGCGCCATCAGGGCTACTGCTTCCTGCTCTCAGACGCCGAATCCCCTGAAGCCAACAGCCGCCTCAAAGCACTCGAACAATCCTCCGACGGCTTTGAACTTGCCGAAACCGACGCCCGACTCCGCGGCCCCGGCGATATCCTCGGACTCCGACAAAGCGGCGCAATGCCGCTCCGCTGCGCCGACCCCGTCCGCGACCTCGAACTCCTCCAAACCGCCCGCAACATCGCTCAGGATCTCGTCGATTCCGGCGAATTCAACCTCCCCGCCTTCGCCAACCTCCGCCTGACCGTTCTCGATCGCTTCGCCGGACTCCTCGACCTCCCACGCAGCGGCTGATTCCCGCTGTCAATGCCGCTTCCACGAAAAACCGGCAATTTCTGCCGAATCCCCCGTTGACCCCAGCAAATCTCGCGCCTAGCATGAAAATAACAAGTCCGAACTCAAAGAATCGAAAGGATTCGTCATGCTGGTACTCTCAAGGAAGGTCAACCAAAGCATCGTGATCAACGGGAACATCACCGTGACTGTCGTCGAAATCCGCGGCGACAACGTCAGACTCGGCGTCCAGGCGCCACGCGAAGTGTCCGTTCACCGCGAAGAAATCCTTCAGGCCATTCTTAACGAAGAAAGTCTGAAGTCCCCCCTGCCCAATTCCGAAAAATCCAGCCAGCCGCAGCCAGCTTTGAATTGAATTCCCTGCCCTGCTCGGCTACACTCGTCCGCCCAACGGCCCCATCGTCTAGTTAGGTCCAGGACATCGGATTTTCATTCCGGTAACAGGGGTTCAAATCCCCTTGGGGTCAAACCCTGATTCTGCTCTCGCGTAATCAGGTTTTTTTGTTGCCCGTCCCCTTCTCAACTCCCACCGCTCCCGCTTGTCACACCCGTTCCCACAACTGAACCCGCTTGCCAGACACCCCCGCGTCTGTTAAAATTCCGACCCCGCGGTAACCCACCGCCATCTGCCCGTGTCCTGCTCCGCACGCACTCGTAGCTCAATTGGATAGAGCATCGGTCTACGGAACCGAAGGTTAATGGTTCGAGCCCATTCGAGTGCAGTTTCAACAGCCGCAATGACTTACCACAAGTCTCTGCGGCTGTTTTTTTGCGCCCATCGGGAGGGCGAAGTTCCACCTGAGCTGGCCCAGCCGCCCTGCACGCCCGCAACGTCTCTGCAGCCTGGCGGACCCCGCCGCGACTGCTGTCGGTCCAGCGGAAGCCGAGCAGCCCGCTGGCTGGCATCGTCTGCCCCCGACCGCCAGCGTATCTTCTCTGCCAGCCCGAACGGGCGTCTTGCCGGGACGTACTCTGTCGGTTGTGGGACACCCGTGACACTCAACGGCCTTTGTGTGCCATTTTTTCGATAAAGTGGCCCACAATTCTGCTTGTGTGCCACCGCAAAATCGCCTCTTTCCACCGTGCAGCGTGTGGTTGCAGTTTTGTTACCGTTTCGGCACGAAGGCAAATTTGGTGTGGCGTCTGACGATGGCGGTGTCGAAGGTGGCGAACTGGTGGCATCCCTGATTCTGGCTTGCGCTGACCAGCAGTTCGCCGGACAGGTCGGCACCGCGACGCAGGGCACTGATGGCTTGTCGAATTCGATCTTCGTCTTCAAACCGCAGGTTGTGAATCTGCAGAAGACGTGCGAACGTATCGGCGATCTCGCTGTGAGTCCAGTCATAGAGGCTGGACAGCACCCAGTAAGCCTCGACAAGCACGAGATCGGCGATGAAGAATGTGGCTGATCTGCGAGTCAGCAGATTCATTGTGGCCCGATACTGTGCCTCATCATCACGTGTGAGGTATCGGATAAGAATATTTGTGTCGAGTCCAATCATCGCGGTGATGTCCGGAGTCTTTTTGCGGCACCGGACTGGACGGCGGCCTGAATCTGCTGATCAGACACCGGTTTGCGCGGACGTTTGACGGGAAAGATGTCTGCCAGCTCTTCTGCTGCCACCACATCAAGTCCAAAGCGAGCCCGGTTAAGTAGGATGGAGGGTGATTCAGTTCAGCCTGATTCTGCTGGGGCTTCTTCGATTGGGGCTTTACAGGGCCAAGTCGGTGTTCTGGGTGAGCTCTGTGTGGAAACTAAGGTCTATGCATCATCTGCGATTGGTCTA